>JACWDZ010000002.1:102500-166205 GCA_014653815.1 Pelagibacterales bacterium SAG-MED29
CGTTCCAATTTATTCGGAAAAACCAATAGCTCTTAGTTACAAAAAAATTATTAAAATTGAACAATTTGTTAAAAGAAATAAAAAAAAACTTTATATTCTATATAATAGAAATCACTATAAAATTTTTGAAGTTATAAAAAAGTTTACGAGACAAGAAAAGTTTATTTTAAGGGCTTATATCCCTGAACGTATTAAGAAAACAATTAATACAATTGATAAAAAATTTAAAGGTAATATTAGATATCATCTCACATCTCACTGGTTAAATTTTTTTTTTACAATAAAAAAATTGAAAAATGTAAGACCTTTATTTAGAAAAAAAGATATATTATTTAAAAGTAAAACAACTGAGATATTAATTTCTCCAAACAGCAAGGGCTATATTTCAGCAATATTTAAATCTAATAAACATGTTTTATTTTTACTAACCCTTGAACAGCTTTTTGTATTTAAGATACAAAAAAAACGTATAAAATTTTTGCGATACTATAACGAGTTTTCGCAAAATCAATTTAAACCAGGCGTAGAAAGATTAATAAAATTTATTTCTAATAATAAATTTAAGTCTAATGTATCTGATATAAAAGTTTTATATAATTCAATTAAAAAACTTAATTATTAATTTTAAAACTGGAACACTTAAAAAAGCCATAATTTTAATAGTATTTATGTGATTTTAAATTATATATAAGCTATGCTTCTAAAAAATATTAAAATTTTACTAAATTGCAAATATTCATTTTTACCCCCTAAAAAAAGCGAGATAATTATTTTTGATCAACATTCACTTAAAATAATTTCAACTATTTTTAACTTAAAAAATACTCAAGTTTTAAAAACTAGAAAAGAAGAGATAAATTTATTTATCTTATTAAAAAATTTTATTAATTTTAAATTTACTTTTTTTGAATATTTAATGAGTTTTATTATTTACTCTCAAGCAAAAGTTGTCACCACTTCAATAGATAACAACAAGACTTTTTATAAAGTAGCTTCAAATTGTTCAGCAACTACAATTTTTTTTCAAAATGGAGTAAGAATGGGACATAACGATATTTTTGATTTACTCAGAAATGCAAAGGAATTAAAAAATATAAGAAATAGTAATTTTGTAAACTTAATGTTTACATTCAATCAAATGACGAGCGACTTATATAAGAAAATTATTACTGGAAAAACATTTGTAAGCGGATCTATTTTAAGCAACAATGAAAAAATAAATAAAAATAAAAAAAGTGGCTTAATTTATATTTCACTTTTTAGACCAGAAAGTAAAAGAAAAACTCATCCTAATGAAATAAAATTGATACGGTCACTAAAAAAATATTGTATTAAGAAAAATTTAAAATTTAAAATTTTGTGTAAGTTTTTAAAAGGTTCAAAAAAAAGTTATGAAGAAATAAATTTTTACAAAAAAACTTTGAAGAAAGATTTTTTTTTAATTCCAAACAGCTTGGAAAGAAACTCGTATAAACTTTTAGATCAATCAAAAATAGTTGTAAGTTCTGGTTCAACAATGGGGATTGAATCTTTAGGAAGAAAAAATAGAACTGTAATCATAAATCCATTTCCTAATATTCATCCAGTTAAAAGAAATTTTTTTGGATATTTCACAAAAAGAAAAAATACAGGATTTTTCTGGCACAATGGAGTCAACGAAGAGAAAATTTTCAAAATTTTAAATAACGTAAAAAATTGTAAAAATAAAAATTGGCACAAAATTATTAGTAAGTGTGAATACGAAACAACAAAGCATGATCCTAAAAATATGTGCTTAAAAAGAAACTTAATTAAGATTCTTGCTCAAAAAAAAATCAATTTTAAGAAGTATTTAAGGACTTAATGTTTAATTATTTTAAGAGTTAAGTCTTATAATCTATATTATTGTTCAATTATTGAACAATCCTCATATTTAATTATTTTACAAGTTACGTCTTTTAATATATATTATTGTTCAATTATTGAACAATCTACTTATGCTAATTAACGGAATAATTGGATACCCATTAAAGAACCCCAGATCAATACCTATCTGGAAACGTTTTTTTAAAAAAAATAAGATTAAAGCTGGCATGTTTAAATTTGAAATTAAGCCATCTGATTTAAAAAGTTTTATTGGAAAAATTAAATCAAATAAAAATTTTAAAGCCACAGCAGTTACAATGCCGTATAAAAATAAGATTTATAATTACGTAGATAAATTTGATAATTTTGCAAAAAATGCAAAATCAATAAATTTAATTGTAAAAAGAAATAAAAAATTATTTGGTTACAATACCGATGTTTATGGGGCAAATGAGTCAATTAAAAAAATAATTAGCAATTATAAATTTATAATTATCATTGGACTTGGTGGTACAGGATCAGCAATTTTTAATTTTTTAAAAAATAGATACAAAAATAAAAATTTTTTACTTGTTTCTAAAAAATTTAAGGTCAAAAAAAATGTAAAAACAAAAGTTGTTAAAAATTTAGACAAAAAAATCTTATTAAATAAATCCTTAATAATTAATTGCTCTCCACTCGGCAGTAATTTGAAAAAATCATTTATTTCAAAAAGCCCAATCAAAAAAAATTTAATAAATTCTATTAATAAAAAATCTACAATATTTGATATAATTTATAGTCCACAAAAAACTTTTTTATCAAAACTTCTAAAAAAAAATAAAATTAAATATCTTAATGGAAAATTGATGAATACTGTCCAAGCAATTCGAGCTTTAGAAATAGCTTTTGGTAAAAAATAATGTGTGGAATATCTGGAATAATAAATTTTAAAAAAAGTCCTAATAAGGAATTTGTTTATAAAATGAATAATTCCATAAAATATAGAGGCCCAGATCATCAAGCTTTGTGGGATAATAAGTTCTGCAGTATAGGAATTGTTAGGCTCAAAATTATAGATTTGAGTGATAAAGCTAATCAACCATTTTTTGATAAAAATATAGGACTTACAGTTATATATAATGGAGAAATTTATAATTATCAGGAAATTAAAAGAACCTATCTAAGTGGAGAAAAATTTTATAGTGAAGGTGACGGTGAAATAATAATAAAACTTTATAAAAAATTCGGGATAGATTTTATTAATAAGATAAAAGGAATGTTTTCAATTTTTATAAGCGATGAAATAAAAAAAAAAACTTACCTAATAAGAGATCGTTTTGGAATTAAACAATTATATTATCATTACGATAATAACTACAAACAACTTACATTTTGTTCAGAAATTAAAGGGTTGTTCTCAAATCCTTTTATAAAAAAAGAGGTTAACTTTTCTGAAATTTATAAAGTATTAAATCTAGGTTTAATAGACTCAAATTATCAAACCTGTTTTGCAAATATCAATAAAGTTCCAAGTGGATCTTATTTAGAATTTTCAAACGAGGGAGTAAAAATAAACAATTATTACAAAATTGAAGACAAAATTGATGAGGGCCAAGATGATAAAGAAATTTCCTATAAAACCTATTCAATAATGCTTAGAGAAAAAATGATAAAATCATTTCAACAACATACAACTTTCGATGTTAATGGAGGGATTCATATGTCCGGCGGGAGTGACTCAGCTCTTTTGGCGGCAATGTCTTCTTATACAAATAAAGATTTAACTTCTTTCACATTTGATTTTGAAAATAAACAATATAGTGAAATTGAGACAGCAAAAGAGCTGGCTAGATCTGCTAATTTAAAACATAAAAGTTCAACTTTACTTGAAAAGAACTTAGTTGATTATATTAATAAAGTTGTAGAAATTCAGCATGAGCCCTTTTCATCACTAAGAATATTGTCACAAAACTTTTTATTCGAAACTTTTAAAGACGACAGCAAGGTAATATTAGATGGATCCGGAGGAGATGAAATTGGCGCGGGCTATAGATATTATATATTACCATGGTATTTAGATATGGTGGGCCTTGATTTAAAAAATCTTAATTCAAGACTCTTAAAAACTATAGGAAAACATGAAAGTTTATCAATAAATAATTTTGTATTAGGTTCATTAACTAATTATTTAAAACCAGGAATGTCTACTCAAGATGGAAGTATGTTTGAAAAAAAAGGTTTTTTAAATAATGATTTTTTAAATACTTATAAAAAGGAAGATAGCTTTATTAAAAGACCATTTAAAAGTCATTTACGAAATGCTCAATATATAGATTTTCACTATTCAAAACTTCCTAGAAGCTTAAGGTATACTGATAGAGCTTCTATGAGGGCAAGTGTCGAAGCAAGACTACCTTTATTAGATCATGAAGTTGTCGAGCAGTGCTTTCAGATACCTTCAAAGTATAAATTTTTGTTTTCTCAAGATAGAATAATTCTAAAAGATTTATTTAAAAAAAATATTAATCAAAAATTACTTTTTAAAAATAAAAAAACAATAGCTGATCCGCAATCAGCATGGATAAAAAAAAATTTATTCAACTATATTAACGACACATTAAGCTCTGGGAATTTTTTATCAAAAGACATTATTGATAATCTAAAAGTAAAAAAATATATTGATAAAATAAGTAAAAGTGATGAACATTTTAATTCTTCTTTTTTAATCAGAATTTTATTAGTAGAATGGTGGAGAAAGGGTGTAGTGGGAAATTAAAAGTGAAAAAAAATATATTTCAAACAATCCGTCAAGCAGAAGAATATGCAAGGAAAAAAATTAGAAAAGGCAGCTTTGAGTGGCTTCAAGCAGGCGCGGAAGATAATTACACTCGAGACCAAAATGTTTATGATCTTCAAAAAGTTAAAATTTTACCTCAACATTTAACTGGAATTAAAAAAATAAATTTTTCTTGTAATATTTTTGGAAAAAAAATTAAGTCACCACTGATACTCTCTCCAATGGGTCATCAAACACAATTTCACAAAGATGGTGAAATTGAAACTGCCAAAGCTTTTAATAAAAAAGAAAGATTTTCCTTTTTTAGCACCCAGGGCAGAATGCACTTAAAAGATATAAGGCTGAAAAATAAAAATGCTTATATTGGATGGGAAATATTTCCATTTGGCTCATTAAGTTGGATTAAGAATGAAATTAAGATAGCTGAAAATCAAAAATGTTTCTCAATTTGTTTATGTATCGATGCAAATGTTAGATCACATAGATACCAAGACAGAGAAATAAATTATGATGCAAGAAAATTTGGAAGAAGAACAAATCCATTACCACCAAACCCAAAAATTGCTGTAAATTATGACTGGTCTTTGATCTCTTGGATAAAAAAAAATACGAAACTTCCGATTATTGTTAAAGGCATAATGACAAAAAAGGATGCATTAGAAGCCATGAAAAGAAAAGTAGATGCAATATGGATATCTAATCATGGAGGTAGAATGTTTAATTCAGGAATAAGTTCTTTTGAAGCATTAAGAGAAATTTCAAATCTGGGAAAAAAAAGTACAAAAATCTTTGTAGACGGCGGTGTTAGAAAGGGGAGTGATATTATCAAATATTTATGTGCTGGAGCAGACTTAGTTGGCATTGGTAGGCCAGCAATGTACGGTTTAATTCTAGAGGGCTCTGAAGGAGTTAGAAGAGTATTTAATATTTTAGAAAACGAGTTATCAACTGCAATGGTAAATGGTGGATTTTCGAACTTACAACAAATGAAAAAAGATAGATTTAAAAAAAATGAAAAAAAATAAAGTTATTTGCATTATCCCTGCAAGAGGCGGATCTAAAGGTTTAAAACTAAAGAACTTAAGAAAAATTTGTGGTAAACCACTGATCTCTTATCCAATTAAAGCAGCTAAAAAAAGCAAGGTTTGTGACAAAATAATAGTGAGCACAGATTCAAGATTAATTGCTAAGGAGGCTATAAAATTTGGTGCTGAGGTACCTTTTTTAAGAAAAAAAAATTTTTCAGGAGATCTTATTACAACTGAGGCAACATTAAAAAATGCTTTAAGCGAAACAGAGAATTATTTTGGAGAAAACTATGATATATGTGTTTTTCTTACCTGTACCAATTTATTTAGACAAGCCAATTGGATCAGGAAAGCAGTAAACATATTAAAAAAAAATAGTCATATTGATAGCGCATTTTCAGTTCATGGGTTTTATAAGCACGTTTGGCATAAAGAGGGAAAAAAATTTAAAAAAGTTTCAAAGTGGATGAGATCTTATACTTCAAGACAGGTGGGACAAAGATTATATAGAGAAGATACTGGACTCGCTTCAGCAACTAGAGCTAAATTTTGGAGAAAAGGAAAAAGAATTGGAAAAAAAGTTAGCTTTATAATTAACAACGAGCCTTTTACAGGCATTGATATTCACACTAAACAAGATCTTTATTTAGCAGAGATGGCTATGAGATATGCAAAAAAAAATAAACTCATAGATCATTAATCATATGAACTCAATCCCAATAGTAATTTTTGCTTACAATAGGTCGTCTCATTTTAAACGTGTGATGATTGCCCTTCAGAATAGTAAAGTAAAAAATAAAATTTACATGATTTTAGATGGAGCTAAAAATAGAAATGACAGAATCATTCAAAAAGATATTTTAGGTTCAGTAAAAGTAATTGGGAATTACAATAAATTTAGTAAAAATCAAATTACTGTTATTAGAAATAAGAAAAATTTGGGACTAGCTGGATCAATTAATAAAGGCTTAGATAAGATTTCAAGAATTCATGATTCTTTTATAGTCCTAGAAGATGACACGATTCCATATAGAAAATTAGTCACTTTTTTTACTAAATGTTTAAAAAAATATAAAAATAATAAGGATATTGGAGCTATTTGTGGTTATCAATTTATGAAATTTGATAAAAATCCAAAAAAAATAGAAACAAAGTTTTTGAAACATTTTATACCATGGGGTTGGGCGACTTGGAGCTCAACTTGGAAAAATTATAGGTTTAAAAAAAAAGGGATTAAAAATAATAATCTTAATATTCCTCCATTCATTAAAAAAATTAGAAAAAATATTTTAGATAAAAAAAATAAAAAAAAATATTGGTCTCTTAACTTTATGTTAAATAATTATATTAATAAAAAATATTTTGTTTATCCCAATATCCCGCTAGTTAAAAATATAGGATTTGATGGTACAGGGACAAACTCTTTAGTAACAGATGAATTGTATGTTTTTGAGAAAAAAATTCATTCCATAAAACTGTCTAATTTCTCTTTAGTGAAAAAAGATTTACTTAAGCAAGAAAAAAAACTAAACAAAGTGATAAAAAATTTTTATAATTAAATATATGAATATAGCAATAGTTGGTTACGGAGCAGTGGGAAAGCATTATATTGAACTACTTGGATCTTTTAAAAAAGTAAAAAAAATTTTTTTGATCGAAAAAAATAAAATTAAAAATCTTTATAAAAAATGTGTAATTACTACTTTTAAAGATATTTCAAAAAAAGAAATAAAATTAGATTATGCAATTATCTGCACTCCTTCTGGCTCACACTATCTTCATGCCAGCTATTTTTTAAAAAAAGGCATTGATACGCTTATAGAGAAACCGTTTGTACTTTCATTAAAAGACGCAAAAAAATTAGTTTCACTAAAAAAGAAAACCAAAACTAAATGTTGGGTAGCTTTTCAAAATAGGCATAATTTAGCTATTGAACGGGGAAAAAAAATTATCAAAAAAAAAAAATTTGGAAATCCGTTTTTTGTTGACTCCGCATTGTATTGGCACAGAAGTAAAAAATATTATTCTACAGGATGGAGAGGAAAATATGTTAGTGATGGCGGTGTTTTATTCAATCAGTCTATACATTTACTAGATATAATGATTTATTTTTTTGGACCAGTAAAAAAATTTAATGTCTTTGGTGCTTTTAACAAAAAAAAACTTCAAGCAGAAGATTTGATAACACTTAATTTAGTTCACAAAAACAATATAATTTCAAATCTTAAAGCAACGACTAGAGCAGATAGAGACTATAGAATGTCAATGGATGTGTTATGCGATAAAGGAAGATATTTGATCAAAGATATAAGTTTAAATAAGATTTTTTATTTTACCAAAACTCATTTAAAAATAGACAAATTACATTCCGAAGATTTTCCTAGAGGACTTGGGCCAAAATCAGGTATGGGTAATGGTCATAAAAAAATTCTTAAAGAGTTCCTCAATGAAAAAATATTTAAATCTTCAAAAGATTTAGATATAGAGAAAAATTTGTATGTTTTAAAACTAATCCATTCAATTTATAATTCATTATTTAAAGAAAAAAAATATAGTGTTGTTAGAGAAACAGAATTTCAATACAAACGATAGGATAAAAATGAAGAAATATTTTAAAAAAGATCTTTCAAATAAATTTCCCACGAAGGATATTACTTATGATGACAAGAAAAACAAATTACCTCTTTCAACCTCAAAGAAAAAAAAAAGAATTGTTGATCTAGGGAATGGAGTTAAATTTGGATCCCATGATATACCAATTATAGCTGGACCTAATGGAGTCGAAAGTCATAAATTAATGTTAGATGTAGCAAAATGTTTAGTAAAAAATAAGATTAAAATTATTAGAGGCCATGCTTATAAACCTTTAACTTTTCCTTACAGATCTTCAAAATACAAGGAATCTAAAAATCAGGGAATGGATATCATGGATGATATTAAGAAAAGTTTTAAATTAAAGGTTGTTACAGAAATTACAGAAATAAAATATTTAGATAGAGTTTGTAAAACGGCTGATGTTTTACAAATAGGATCAAGAAATATGCAAAATCTTGAGCTATTAAAGGAATGTGCATTAACAAAAAAACCATTGATCTTGAAAAGACATTTTGGAGCTAGCTTAAGAGATATGCTTGGAGCTGCTGAACATATATTAATAGAAGGAAATGAAAAATTAATTTTATGTGAGAGAGGAGTTTCTATACCACACACTCATAGAGATACCTCAAGGTTTGCTTTGGATATTCAAGCTATTCCTGCTTTGAAGGAAATAACAAATTTTCCAATTATTTCAGATCCTAGTCACGCGTCTTTTTGGGCACCCTGGGTTCCAAGCTTAACTTTTGCATCGATAGCGGCCGGATGTGATGGATTGATTATAGAGATACACAAAAATCCAAAAAAATCTGCTGTTGACCCATTACAACCTTTAGATTTTAGACAATTTAAAAACTTACTTAAAATTTCAAGAGCTGTGGCAAGATCAATTAAAAGAAAAATTTAATTTACTAAGTTCTTTTTTTAAAATGACAAAAAAATTTAAAAGAGTAATAGCAAGGTTAGACGTTAAAGGCCCAAATGTAGTTAAAGGAGTCCAAATGGAAGGTCTAAGAGTTTTAGGCCAGCCAGAAGAATTTGCAGAGTATTATTATAATCAAAACGCTGATGAAATAATTTTTTCTGATATTGTTGCAAGTCTCTATGGAAGAAATAATTTAATAGACGTAGTTTCTAAAACAGCAAAAAATATATTTATTCCCTTGATAGTAGGCGGTGGTATAAGGACTTTAAAAGATATTTATGATCTGCTCAGAGCAGGGGCAGATAAAATTTCTCTTAATTCTGCTGCGATAAAGAATCCTAAATTTATTCAAGAAGCGGTAAAAGAATTTGGTTCTTCAACTATCACGATTTCAGTCGAGGTAAATTTCTTGAATAATAAATATGAAATTTTCTACAACAATGGAAGAGAACCAGCAAATATTGATTTAAATGAATGGATTAATGAATGTCAAGATAGAGGCGCCGGTGAAATATTATTAAGCGCAATACATAAAGATGGCACTGGCAAAGGTTATGATACAAATTTAATCGATCAAGTTAAAGAAATTGTTTATATACCTCTAATTGTTCAAGGAGGAGCAGGATCTATTAAAGATATTGAGCATGTATCAAACTATGAAATTGACGGTATCGTTTTATCATCAGCATTACATTATACAAAAATTTTACAAGACGACAATGTTTATAGAGAAGGTTCGTTAGAAGGTAATAAAGAATTTTTGAAAAGCAAAAAAAACTTTTTAAATTTTGAAAAACTCAACATCGAAATGATAAAAAAAGCAGTTAGCAATTTATAATTTATGAGCCCAAAGTGTTTAATACTAGATTATGGCATGGGAAATATTAAAAGCATTAAAGCTGCATGTGAATATAGTGATATAGAAACAATTGTCTCAAATAAAAAAAAAGATATTAATAGCAGCAATGCTTTAATACTTCCCGGTGTAGGAAGTTTTAAAAAAGCAATGGAGAACTTAACAAATCTTGATTTATTGGAAGTAATTAAAGATCAAGCTCTAAACAATAAGCCAATCTTAGGCATCTGCTTAGGAATGCAACTTTTATTTGAAGAGAGTGAAGAATTTGGTAAAACAATTGGGCTAGGATTAGTCAAGGGTAGAGTTAAAAAATTTGATATAAAAAAAATAAACAATAATAAGATACCACACGTTGGCTGGTCTTCTATTTTTAAAAATAAACAAAAATGGGAAGATACTATTTTAGCAAAAATTGAAGAAAACCAAAAAATGTACTTTGTTCACTCATTTTATGTCGAAGCTCAAGATGAAAGCGTTATATCTTCAAAGACAAATTACGGAGGGTTTAATTTTTGCTCTTCAGTAAATAAAGAAAATCTGTTTGCAACACAGTTTCATCCAGAAAAAAGTGGTCGGGAAGGTCTAAAAATATTTAATGAATTTAGTAAAGTAATTAAACAAAATTAATATGGATAAAAATAAAACTTGTTATAATCTCCCTGAAAAAATAGTTTTTTGTAAGTATTGTGTTCTCTCAAATCAAAGACCTCACTCAGTAGCAGAATTTAAACATAAAAAAAATCGTGAGGGAGCTGTTTATTTAGAAATTGATAAAAACGGAAAATGCGATGCATGTAAGATGGCCGAATGGAAAAAAGATAAAATCAATTGGATAAAAAGAGAAAAAGAACTTATGGAACTTTGCGACAAATACAGAAAAAAAGATGGAAGTTATGATTGTATTGTTCCAGGGAGTGGAGGAAAAGATAGTAGTTTTCAATCTTATATACTCAAAAACAAATACGGAATGAACCCGCTTACAGTTACTTGGCCTCCAATAATGTATACTGACTATGGTTATAAAAATTTTAAGAGTTGGATTGATACTGGCTATGACAATATATCTTTTCATCCAAATGGAGACGTGATGAAGAAATTAGTGTCATTATCTACAAAAAATTTATTACATCCCTTTCAGGCTTTTATTTTAGGTCAATATAATATGCCTCCTAAAATTGCTTCAAAATACGATATAAAATTAATATTTTATGGAGAAACTCACGCTGACTATGGAAGTCCAATTATTGAAACCAGCAAATCATTAAGAAGTAAATCTTTTCATACCTTTTCAAACCTAAAAGATATTTATATAGCTGGAACAAAGTATTCAGATTTAAGAGAGAAATATAAATTTTCAGAACGTGATTTAAGTAATTTTTTACCGATGAAAGAAGAGGAATATGAGAAATCTGACATAAAGGTTCTTGCACTTGGTTATTACCTAAGATGGGAGCCTCAAGAAGTTTATTATCATGCAGTTGAAAACTCTGGTTTCAAGCCTAGACCATTTCGTTCACAGGGAACATATAGTAAATACAGCAGTATCGACGATAAAGTAGATGATCTACATTATTATACAACTTATATTAAATTCGGAATTGGCAGAGCTACGTACGACGCTGCTCATGAAATAAGAAACAAACATATCACTAGAGATGAAGCAGTTGAATTAGTGGAAAAATATGACGGTGAATTTCCCGATAGATACTTTAAAGAAATTATGGAGTATATAAATATTAAACCTGAAGAATTTTTTGAAATATGTGATAAATTTAGATCTCCTCATCTTTGGACTAAAAAATCAAACTCTTGGAAATTAAGACATACTGTAGGCAAAAGAGGAGAGGACGATTAAAAGCATGACAAGAAACATATTTGTTCATATTGCCGCGAGAGGGGGTTCCAAAAGTGTTAAGAATAAAAATATTAGAAATTTTGATGGAAGACCATTAATTGTCTGGTCTCTTTTACAAGCAAAAGAATTAAAAAAAAGATTTAAAAAAAAGATAAAAATTGTGGTTAGTTCTGACTCAAAAAAAATTCTTAAAATTTCTAAAGATTATGGCACTGATTTATTAATAAAAAGACCGAGAAAATTATCAAGCGACTTTTGTTCAAAATTTTTTGTTTGGAAACATAGTGTTAAAATAATTACTGAAAAATATAATTTATCAAATCAAGATATTTTTCTTGATTTAGATTGCACATGTCCATTAAGGAAATTTGAAGATATATATAAAATTTTAAACTTATTTCTTAAAAGAAAAAAAGAAAATAAGTTTTTTGACGGGATTATAACCACGACAATAGCTAAAAAAAATCCATATTTTAATCTTGTTGAATTGAATAAAAACAAACAACTTAAAATTTCAAAAAAAATCAATAAAATGCCAGTGAGAAGACAAGATGCTCCTAAAGTATTTGAACACGTGGCAAGTATTTATGCTCTGAAGCCAAATTTTATTAAAAATAAGAAATCGCTTATGTCTGGTAAACTTTATGGTTTTGATGTTGATCCATCATCTTCAATAGACATTGATAGCAATTTAGACTTTAAACTAGTATCTGTCTTAAAAAAATTTAAAAATTAAATGAGAAAATTTAAAATAGAAAACAGGTTGGTAGGCGAAGGCTCAGTGCCACTTATAATTGCCGAACTTGGTATAAATCACAATGGTTCTTTAGATAATGCAATTTATTTAGCCGATAAAGCAATACAGGCTGGAGCTGAAATAATAAAGCATCAAACTCATATCCCATCAGACGAAATGAGTCATCATGCTAAAAAAATTATACCGCTTAATGCTAAAAAAAATATTTATGATTTAATTTCAAAGTGTTCATTAAAAGAGAAAGATGAAAAAAAATTAATGAATTATATTAAATCAAAAAAAACAATTTTTATTAGCACACCTTTTTCCAGAGCTGCAGCTGACAGACTCGCAAGGTTCAAAATACCTGCATTTAAAATTGGTTCAGGAGAGTGCAATAACTATCCTTTGATTGAACATATATGTAAGTATAAAAAACCAATAATTTTAAGCACAGGAATGAATTCAATTTTATCAGTTAAACCCTCTGTAAAAATAATTGAAAAATACAAAATACCTTATGCCTTACTTCATTGTACAAATCTATATCCAACTCCAGATAAACTAGTAAGATTAAATTGCATGCTCCAACTTAAGGAAGCTTTTCCCAACGCAGTTATTGGACTATCAGACCATACAGTTAATAATTATTCTAGCTATGCAGCACTAGGTTTAGGAGCAAGTATTATTGAAAAGCATTACACTGACACAAAAAAAAGAAAGGGCCCAGATATTTCTGCATCAATGGATAAAAAAGAGTTTTCAGATCTTTTGAAAGCATCAAAAACAATCTTTGAAAATTTAAAATTTAAAAAGAAAAAATTGCCAACTAAAGAAGAGAAATCTACAATGAGATTTGCTTTTGCTTCAGTGGTCTCAATAAAAAATATTACAAAAGGGGAAAAGTTCTCAAAAAAAAATATTTGGGTAAAAAGACCTGGAACAGGAACTTTCTTAGCAAAAGATTTTTATAGGATACTAGAAAAAAGAGCCTCTAGAAATATAAAAATTGATAGTTTTATAAATAAAAAAGATATTGCATGAAGAAAAAAATATTTTTTATAACTGCCACTAGAGCAGATTTTGGAAAATTAAAATCTTTAATTAAAATAACTTCAAAAAGCAAAAAGTTTGAAGTTAAAATAATTGTCACGGGCATGCATAACATGAGAGAATTTGGAAGCACTTATATGGAAGTAGAAAAAAATTTTGGAAAAAGAATCATTAGGCTAGAGAATCAAAAATTGGGAGACAATCTTAATGAAATATTAAAAAACACTATTTATTATTTTTCTAAAATTGTTCAAAAACATAAACCAGATTTAATTGTTGTTCATGGTGACAGAATAGAAACTTTAGCTTGCGCTTTGGTAGGTTCAATGAGTCATATTCTTACAGCCCATATAGAGGGAGGAGAAGTATCTGGTACGATAGATGATACTATAAGGCATGCTGTTACTAAATTGTGTCATGTACATTTTGTAGGCTCAATATCAGCGGGAACAAGAGTAAGAAATATGGGAGAAAAAAATTATGGTATTTTTAATATTGGTTCTCCCGACATCGATTTAATTCATAGCAAAAATTTACCATCAATCTCATTGGTAAAAAAAAGATATGAAATTGATTTCAAAGAATATGCAATTTTACTTTGGCATCCAGTAACTTCAGAGCTTAAAAATTTAAAAAATGAAACCACTAAATTGGTAAATTTTGTTAACCAGCTGGAGATGAATACAATAGTTATTTATCCGAACAATGATCCTGGATCTAAAATAATTTTAGATATATACAAAAAATACTTAAATCGAAAAAAAACATTTTTACAGAGAAATTTTAGATTTGAATATTTTATAACTCTTCTTAAAAATGCAAAATTCATAATTGGAAACTCAAGCTGTGGAATATATGAGGCACCTCAAGTTAACACTCCGGCAATTAATATTGGATCAAGACAACACAAAAGATCTAAGAGTAAAATGATTAAGAATATAAACATTCATGACCTGGAAATAAATACAATTAAAAACTTTTTAAAATCTTATAAAATTAGCAGAAAAAGTTATTATGGAGATGGTAATAGCTTTAAAAAATTTTTTAAAATAATAAATAAAAAAAGTTTTTGGCAGATTGATACTCAAAAGTATTTTAATGATAGAGTTAATTAACGTGTTCAAATTTTTTTGATAAAATTGATTTTTTTGCAGCAAAGATAATTTTCTCTGCTTGAGAAATTGCTTTAAAAGCTGGACTTTTATATTTTTTGTTTTTAATTTTTTTTAATATATCTAAATTTTGTCTTTTAAAAATGCTATTACGATTTACTGAGAGTTTTGGTTTAATAGTTTTTGAAATATAATTTTTTTGAATTAATAAATTTTTTTTATGTAAATTACATTTTATTTCCTCATCTTCGAAAATAATTTCAATAAATCTGTCCTCTTTATTCTTGTATGAGTAGTCTAGATTTATATTTGAAATAACCCCATTTTTTTTATGTTTAATAATCAGGATAATTGAATTTTCAACATTATTAGTTTTAAGTCGTGAATTTGTTTTTACACAAAAAACACTTTGGGCTTCGCCAAAAAAATTAATAGCTAGGTCTATTTCATGAGAACAAGTCAACAAAACACCTCCACCTAATTTTTTTTGAGATGCATAGGAATCTCTAAAATCTTCCCAAGGGTGCCAATCAGGTAAAAAAGTTTTTAAATGAAAATTTGCATATCTTAATTTTTTTTGCTTTTTTTTAATAATCTTTTTCATTATCTTAATCCTTGGATCAAACCTTAACTGATAACCGGGAAAAAGATTTATCTTAAATTTTTCATATAATTTTTTCATTTTATCTAAATCTAAATTGGTGGAAGCTAACGGTTTCTCCACTAGAACATTAAGATTTTTAAAAATAATTTTTATCAAAGTCTTTACGTGTTTACTTGAGGGATTTGCTATTACAAAAAGAATAAATTTTTTATTTTTTATATCTTTAAGTTTAAAAATTTCTTTATATTGAAAATTTATCTTTACTTTAGATCTTTTTCTTTTTTCTCTATAAAAAAATATATTATAACCTAAGGACTTAAAAATTTGACCGTGTCTAATTCCTATCGAGCCTTTACCAATAATGCAGATATTTTTTTCATTTTTTACCATGAAGTCCATCCGCCATCTATTATAAATTCAGTCCCTGTCATATATAAGGAAGCATCAGAAACTAAGTATAAGATAGCAGCACTATAATCATTTTGATTAGCCATACGCTTAAGTGGAGTTAATTTTTCATAATTTTTTCTAAATTTTTTAGATTGACCCGGGCTTTTTATGCCACCAGGTACTAATATATTAGCCCTTAGCCCTTTGTCTCCATAATGTGTTGCCAAATATTTTGTGAAACCTATAACTGCAGATTTAGTTGTAGCATATCCAATTGGAGAGTTAATTCCAGAATTTCCGTATATATTTTTATTTGGAGCTACTTTACCGTAAGTCGAGGAGGTATTAAGAATTACTGAGTTTCGATTTTTTAGCAATAAGTTTATAAAATGTTTTGTGAGAAAAAACATTCCATTTAGATTTACACTTAGAGTTTTATTCCATTCTAAAGATGGATATTTATCAAGACTACTAAAATATTTTTGATTTGGAATAATTTTTTTTGGATTTCCTTTATAAAATGCATGATTAATTAAAATGTTTAATTTTTTGTATTTTTTCAAAAACTTTTTTTTGAAGCTGATAATATTCCTTTCATCTTGAATATTTACTTTAAAAAAATTGTAGTTTTTAATTTTTTTTTTATTGTTATGTAGGTCTACATTTATAACTTCACACCCAGCATCAATTAAAGTATCAACAGTTTGAGATCCTATAAGTCCAGATCCACCCACTACAATTGCGGTTTTTCCAATCAAATTGAATTTATTTATAATTTTTGACATAAATAGTATTTTAACTAATAACTTTTAATATATAAAATAAAAAAAGTCTTGATAATGTGATAATACACAATTATGTTCAAATATTGAACATAAAAAATTTTGATGAAAACTACTGCTAATCTACCAAATTTAGACTATTTAAATAAAAAAATTATCTGGATAATTGGACTAGAAAGAAGTGGGACCACTGTTCTTGGCAATCTTGTTGGGTCTCTCAAAGGCACTGAGTATATTTATGAGCCAGATACTTTATATCCTATTCTATTTTTAAAAAAAAAGATTAGTTTTGATAAATGGAAAATGCTTTTTGAGTGTTATTTTTATAATGATCTTTTAAGAAATCGAATAAACAACAGACAAATAAATCTCAATAAAAATGACGATAGTTTTTATCTAAATTTTAAAAAAAACCTAAAATTTAAAACAAAGGAATTTGATATTTTCAAAAAAAATAAAACTGTACCTAGATCAAAAATTATAATCAAAATTCCTGGATTAGTTGAAGAGGTGATCGAACTAAAAAAAATTTTTAAACATTTTAAATTTATAATTATAGAAAGAAATGGCGTGGAATTAGTAAGTTCAATTATAAGGAAAAATTGGTTTAAAAAAAATTTTGATAATCGACATTTTCCTTACATAAAAAATAAATCTAATATTTATCCATTTTGGCTTAAAAAAAAACATTTTAAATTTTGGAAAAGTTTAAATTATTATGAAAGAGCAGCCTTTTACGTTATAGAATTTAAAAAAATAATAAATAAAAACAAAAATAAAAATATTTTTAAAATAAGCTACGATCAATTAATTTCCAATCCCCATACAATTGTTAATAGAATTTCCAAGAAATTTAATCTACAAAAAACTCAAAAAACTTTTTCCTTGTTAAATAAAATAAAAAAAAGAAAGAGGAAAGCTATTCATTTAGAAAAAAAGATTAGAAAAAACCTATTGAAAGAATTGGTAAGATTGAATTAATTTATTTTTCAACAATTGTAAGCTTTCTATTTTTAATCTCAAAAATTTTATCTACATACTTCAAAGTGCTTTCTTTATGAGTAATTACAATAATTGTTTTTTTTCCTTTAAAATTATTTATATTTTCGACTATTATTCCTTCTGTTTCTTTATCAAGTGAACTTGTAGCTTCGTCCATAATTATAATATCTTTTGCGTGATAGAAAATTCTTGCTAGGGCTAACCGTTGATTTTGACCGCCAGATAGTCTTAAACCTTTATCTCCGATTTTACTGTTATAATTGTTTGATAAATTTTCGATGAGAGATTCTAAATTCGCATTTTTTATAGATTCTTTAAGTTTATTATTGCTTATATCTTCACTACGATCTTCAAGTGTAATGTTGTCTCTTATAGAGCTTTCTAGAATTAAGGCCTGTTGTGGAAGATAAGCTGTAATTTCAGATAGATCTAAATTTTCTTTTTTAATTTGTTGATCGTTGATAATAATTTCTCCAGATTGAGGTTTTAATAGGCCTAAAAATAAGTCAATCAAAGTTGTCTTGCCTACTCCTGATTTTCCTATAATCCCTATACATTCATTTGACTTAATAGATAAATTTAATCCTTCGAACACTGGTTGACTGGATGAAGGATATTGAAAATATATATTTTTAAATTTAATATTCTTAAATTCATCTTTAAGATACTCTCCAAACTTAATATCTTTGCTGATTTTTTTTAAATTTTTGAGATCATGATGAATGATTTTAACTGATTCATTGAAGTGACTTAAGTTAATCATGTTTTTTGATATATTTGCCGTTAGTGGAAGCATACGAATCCCAGCTACACCAAAAACACTAATTATTGGAATTATATCTTTAGTTGTTGGGTTTTGTAGAGTAAATAATATTATAAAACTAATTACGAAGAAAATCATTCCTATCTCCAGCATGTGTCTTGGTGCATTTACAGCAATATGATTTTTTATTTTATTTATATAAATTTCATTTGCAGCTTTTTTTATTCTTTCTAAAAAAAATTTTTCTTTGTTAATTACTTTTATTTCTTTAAAACCAGAAACAGACTCAGATATATTTTTGTAAATCGACACTACAGCTTCAACAATATTTTTACCATACCTCATGCTTCTAGGTTTAAGTAAAATCTGCAAAGGAAAATAAATACACACAAGTATCAAAATTAAATACAAAAGAACTTTAAAATTAAAAAAAATTAGGTAGGTCGTTATAACTAATAAGATGATGGAGTCAGCTATGATAATTATAGAAAAGTTTAAACTATCGATACAATGTTTGCATAATTCATTTATATTTCTTATATATTCTACATTTTTTCTTTTAATATATTCTAAATAATCCATATTTTGATAAATTGACATTAATCTCGACTGTAAAGTTGCAAACTGTTTGTAAGCAAAATTCATAATTAAAGCTTGAGAAACCAGAGCGATGACATTTTTTAAAACATATAAAACAAACAGCAATATTGAGAAAAATATTATATAAAAATAATAATCATGGTTACCAATAATATCGCTAGCGAAGCCTATTATGTTTTTAGTGATCTGGCTTTCTGGGTTGATTATCAAATTTATAATAGGAGCAATCAAACCAAGTCCTATTACATCAACCGCAGCAGAAATGATAAAAAGCAATATATAAGCTACTAGATTTATTGGTTTTTTATCAACTATAAAAAGAAGTTTCTTAAAATCTGAAAAAAAATTCATAAAGTATCTAACAATATCAGAAGATGCTCAAAAATTGAACACATTTGTATGTTTACAGTTCAAAAATTGAACGATATACTGTAAAATAACATAATTAAATTAAAAATTTTAATCAATACTAAAGATTTTGAAATAATGAACATAAAACTTGAACATTTCAATATTTTAAGAAAAATTTTTAAAAACTCTTATTTATCCCAAAGGCAAATTGCCAAGGAATTAAATTTAAGTTTAGGAAAAGTAAATTACTGCTTAGTAGAGCTTAAAAAAAAGGGTTTTATTAAAATAAGAAATTTTAAAAAAAATAAAAATAAATCTAATTATATTTATTTACTTACACCTAAAGGAATAACTGAGAAAACAAAAATTACTCTTAGGTTTATGAAACAAAAAATTAAAGAGTACGATGAATTGCAAAAAGAACTGGATGCAAAGAAAAAATAAACTTTTAGATGATAAAAAATTGATTAAATAAATCATGAATACAGTTAAGGCTAGTACAGAAAAACTATCACAAGAAGTTAAAAGTAATGGTTTTTTTTTAAAGGAAAACTGGTTAACAAAAGAAGATCAAGAAGTTATTCGTAATTATATATTTGACCATAAACCAATAAAAGGTTCCAAGGAAAGTTTGGCATGCTCAAATAATAAAAGTTTTTTAATTAACTTTTCAAAATTTAATTTTAGAAAGATAAAAATCTCTTTATTTTTAAATAAAATTGCTAAAAAATTGCATTTAAAAAAAATCGCAGAAGGAATTTTAAATGAAAAAGCAAAATTAGTTCAAATAGATTTTTATTATAATAAAATTTCTAATGAACCAGTTTTGGATTGGCATTGTGATAATGCATATTCAGGCAGAAATAATGTAGAAACTTTTCTGCATCCAGAAGATTACTCAATAAAATTCTTTTTTTATTTAAGTGATGTGTCCCCGGATAATGGTTGCTTATCATACATACCTAAAAGTAATATTATTACTCATGCTTTAAGAAAAGGAATTTATGAAGGTGCAATAAAATATTCACCATACTGGAGTTTGAAAGATCTTAGAAATAAAGTTTTAAATTATGACAGCTTAAAATATATAGAAAAATTAGTAGATAAAAAAGATCTTAAAATTTTTTTAGAACATTCAGATTATGCTTTGGAACATCAAAATAATTTGAACAAATTTGATTTTTCTTTGAAAAAAGGTGGAGCAATTATATTTAATGAGAGTGGCGTTCACAGAGGCTCTAAAACAAAACTTTCAGAAAGATTAGTTTTACGTTTTTTTTATAAAAAATTTTAATTAATATGTTTAAAAAATTAATAAATATTATTAGAAAGATTTTACTTTCCCCTTTATCTGCTCTTAATGGTTTAGCTGTTTTCTATTCAAAGATACTAAGTGTAATTGATCCAAATGGCTCAGAATGTTATTGGGAAGAGTTGACGCAAAGTCAAATAGACAAAAGAGTAAATTCTAAACTAAGACTTCCTTATCGCGACGAATATAAATCAAAAAAATTTAAATATAATAAAAAATTAATATTTTATACGCCAACAAAAATAGCAAGTTTCAGAGCAAAGACTCTTTTTTCTAAAGAAATAGATACATTGGGTTGGATTGACCAGCATGGAGACAAAGAAAATATTTTTTTTGATATCGGAGCCAATATGGGTATTTATTCTTTATACTACGCGAATACCTTCAATGGAAAAGTTTTTGCTTTTGAACCATCTTTTAGAAACCTAAATCTCCTCACAAGAAATATTAATTTGAATAAAATGGAGGATTTAATAAGTGTAATATCAAATCCAATTTATAATAAAGAAAGTATGAATTTTTTTTCTCAAAATTATTTAATTGCTGGTGAAGCCGGAGGCTCTACCTACGGAAAAAAATTACTAAAAAATAACTATCAAACCTTAAGCCTGACACTTGATCACTTAGTAAATAATAATTTCATAAAAAAGCCCAATTTAATAAAAATTGATGTTGATGGAAATGAAGTAGATATACTAAATGGCGCTATTCAAACAATTAAGAATACTGATTGTAAGACTATTTTGGTTGAAACAAGAGAGGCGACAACAGAAAAGGTAAAGAAAATTTTTGAAACATGTGGTTTTTCTAAAGATATTGACGTAAAGAGCAGTGCAATATGGAATGAAATTTGGGTCAAAAACTAATGAACTTAGAGAAAAATTTTAAAAACAAAAAAGTAATTGTGACAGGCCATACTGGCTTTAAAGGATCATGGCTAACACTTTCACTTAAAAATTTAGGCGCTAAAGTTCTGGGCATATCTAAAAATATCCCCACTAAACCCTCAAACTACCTAGCTTCTAAAATTGATAGGGAAACTAAATCTTTAAGAGCAGATGTCAAAGATTTAGATAAATTAAGAAAAATTATAAAAAAATTTAAACCTGATTTTATATTTCATTTAGCAGCACAATCATTGGTTAGTATTTCTTATGAAAATCCAAAAGAAACTTGGGAAACAAATTTGTTAGGAACATTAAATATTTTAGAAATATTAAAAGATATTGAAAGAAATACAGTTGTAGTAATTATAACAAGTGACAAAGCATATAAAAACGTTGAAAAAAAAAAAGGATATAAAGAGACAGATGTTCTTGCCGGAATTGATCCTTACAGTGCATCAAAATCATCCACAGAAATAGCTATAAAGTCATATTTTGATTGTTTTTTAAGAAACAAAAAAAATATTAAATTAGGTGTAGCAAGAGCTGGAAATGTAATCGGGGGCGGAGATTGGTCTAAAAACAGACTGATTCCAGATTGTGTAAGATCCTGGTCTAAGAATAAGACTGCAAAAATAAGAAACCCACACTCAACTCGACCTTGGCAACATGTACTGGAAGCTGTGTGGGCCTATATTTTGTTTGCTTCAAAGTTGAAATCTATAAAGAAATTAAATGGGCAAGCATTTAATTTTGGACCAAATAATAGAAAAAATTATAGCGTAATTGAACTTTTAGTTTCGATGAAAAAAAATTGGAATAACGTAAAATATTTAATCAAAAAATCTAAAAAGTTTAAAGAGAGTAATTTGCTCAAGCTTAACTGCAATAAAGCAAAAAAACATTTAGGATGGGAAAATATTCTTAAATTTGATGAAAATATAAAACTAACAGCAGAATGGTATCAATTTTTTTACTCAAACAAAAATAAAATTAAAGATTTATCATTAATGCAAATTGAAAATTATAAAAAAAAATTTATGAAAAATATTTAATATGAAAGTGGTTATTTTAGCTGGCGGATTAGGAACAAGAATATCTGAGTACACAAAACTTATTCCTAAACCCATGATTAATGTTAATGGAAAGCCTTTAATTTATCATATTATGAAAAATTATGCCAAATACGGATTTAAAAACTTCATAATTGCCTCAGGATACAAAGGACATATTATTAAAAATTTTTTTAAAAAAAAACACCACGACTGGAAAGTATCTGTTGTTGATACAGGAAAAAAAACTATGACTGGAGGCAGAGTAAAAAGACTAAAAAAAAAAATTGGAAATGAGACTTTTTTTTTAACATATGGAGACGGCATATCAAATATTAATATTAAAAGACTATTTAATTTTCATAAAAAAAATAAAAAACTTATTACCTTAACCGCTGTGAGGCCTCCAGCTAGATTTGGATTTGTAAAAATTAAAGGAAACAAGGTTTATTATTTTAAAGAGAAATCAAAAACTGAAGAAGGTTGGATAAATGGTGGTTTTTTTGTAGTTGAACCTATGTTTCTAAAAATGATTTCTCGAGATAACACTTTTTTGGAAAGGGAGCCTTTAGAAAAGGCTACAAGAATTGGACAATTATCTGCTTTCAAACATACTGGTTTTTGGCAGTGTGTCGACACTAAAAGAGATTTAGATAAACTAAAGGTTAAATTTAAAAAAAATTGAAAAAAAAAATTCTTATAATCGGTGGCACAGGATTTATTGGTCAAAACTTAATTAGAAAAATTAAATCTTTTAATTTTAAAATCTTTTCTATTTCAAAAAAAAAATCTTTACCTAAAAATAAAGTAAATATAACTTATAAGTCTATAGATATAACAAATAAAAAAAAATTAGGTAAATTAAATAAAATTAAATTTAATTTCGTTATTAATTTAGGTGGAAATATCGATCATGAAAATCCTAAAGAAACCTTAAGAGCGCACTATTTTGGGCTAAAAAATTTATTAGATAATTTAAATTTTGAAAATTTAGATTTATTTATTCAAATAGGAAGCAGCTTAGAATACGGTTCTTCAAAATCACCACAAAAAGAAAATCGTTTATGCAAACCTAAGTCTTCATATGGAAAAGCTAAACTAAAAGCTACCAATTATTTAACTCAAAAGTATAATTTAAAAAAAATAAGATTCGTTATTTTGCGCCCATATCAAATTTATGGACCTTTTCAAAAATTTGACAGACTGATTCCCCAAGTCATCAATTCTTGCTTAAAAAATAAAACATTTGATTGCACAGAAGGAGATCAAAAAAGAGACTTTCTGTTTGTGGAAGATTTTGTGACATTAATTTTAAAAATCTTAAATAAAAAGAAAACTATATCTGGCATCTACAATGTTGGCTTTGGTAAACCTGTGAAGGTTAAAGATGTTGTAAAACAAATAAGAAAAATAATTAAATCTGGATACCCTGATTTTGGCAAGATTAAAATGAGAAAAGATGAAGGAATGAGTTTATACCCAAAAATTAACAAGGTAAAAAAACATTTTAACTGGTATCCAAAAACAAGCCTAACTACTGGAATTAAAAAGACTATCAAATATTATAAACATGCCGCTAGATAAAACTAAAAATAAACCAAAAGTAAGCATAATAATGAATTGTTTTAATGGAGAAAAATTCTTACGTGAGTCACTAAAAAGTTTATTTGATCAAACTTATGAAAATTGGGAACTAATTTTTTGGGATAATTTGTCATCTGACAATAGTAAAAAAATTCTTCAAAATTTTAATGATAAAAGGGTGATATATTTTTGTTCAGAGCATTTCTTAAGTTTGTATAAAGCTAGAAATAACGCAATTCAAAAATGTAGTGGAAAATACATTCTTTTTTTAGACACTGATGATACTTGGATAAGCACAAAAATTGAAAAACAAGTAGAGTTTTTAGAAAATAATTCAGAATATAAAATTGTTTACTCTAATTATTATATAAAAAATGAGGTAAAAAATAAAATTACATTAGGGTATAAAAACCCACTTCCATATGGTTTCATTGCTAAAAAATTATTAAAAAATTATAAACTAGGAATATTGACTGTTTGTTTGGATAAATCAATTTTCAAAAAATTTCTTTTTAATAATTCTTATAATGTAATCGGTGATTTTGACTTTTTTATAAACGTAAGTTTGACAGAAAAAATTGGATGCATCCAACTACCACTAGCATATTATAGAATTCATACTAATAATTATTCAGACAAACAGATTAAATCACATATTGAGGAACTAAGTAATTGGTTAAAAAACAACAACTTTTTAAATAAAGATTACAATTTAAGTCTTTTTCATCAAAAAATTTATGTTTTTAAATTAAGAGTAAAATATTTTCTAAAAAAATTGAAATTTATAAAAATATGAAGATTTATCTTTTTAAAATCAAAAAAATTTGCTAGGAAGAACTTAATGTCAACACAAGAACACAAAAGAACAAAAAAAGTTCATAAAAATATTAAACTGAATATTAAGAGAAGAACAATTATAGTTGACGATCAATTGGTTTTTCATAAGAATGTTCCAATACCCAGCTGGATAGAGCTTAGTATAATTGACGTTTGTAATAGATCATGTATTTTTTGTCCAAAATCAAAACCTGAAATAGCTCCAGACACATACCAAAGAATGAAAATGCCTCTGATTAATAAACTTACTAAAGATATAAAAGATATGGGTTTTAAAGGATCTGTAACTCTTTGTGGCTATGGAGAACCTTTATTGCATAAAGAAATTTATAAGATTTCCAAAAAATTAGCTGAGGCTGCATTTGTAGAAATAGTTACTAACGGTGATGTTCTTACAAAAGATATTATTAAAAATTTGTACAATTCAAACGTAAATAAACTTTTGATAAGTTTATATGATGGACCCGAACAAGTAAAAAAGTTTAAAAAAATGACAAAAGAGTCTGGCGTTCCATCTAGCTTTGTAATTCTTAGAGATAGATGGCATGATGAGTCAAAAGATTATGGCATAAAACTTACAAACAGAACTGGAACTATAGATATAGGAAAACAAGACACAGTTGATAATTTTACATATTGTTTTTATCCGTCATATTCAGTTTTAATAGATTGGGATGGCAATTTTTATTTATGTCCTCAGGATTGGCAAAGAAGAATTTCTATGGGAAATTTGATGCAGTCAAGCTTCTTTGAAATTTGGACGGATAAAATGATCACTAAATATAGAAAAAATTTAATTAAAGGTAAAAGATGCGATAACCCATGCACGTCTTGTAATGCTGAAGGAACTGTTTTAGGAAAACAACATGCCAAAGCCTGGCAGAAAATTTATAATATAAAAATTTAAATTAAATTTTATATTTTGAAGAATTTAAAATGACAAATCAAATTAAATGGGATTTAGATTTATCGCCCTGCGAATATCCAAATCAAATTAGAGATTTTTATTATAAAAACTGCATATCCCAAAGAAAAAATTTTTCTAGTTGGGTTGATGACTTAAATAAAGATTTTAAAAATGAGGTAGATTGGTGGCTATTATTTCCTTCAAGCAGAAATCCAAATTATTCTAAATTATATCATTACATTTGTGTAATTGAGACTTTAAAGCAAGTAGTAAAAAAAGGACAATACTTACAAATAGTGACCTCCTCTAAAATTCTATGTGATTTAATAAAGAATAATAATTCAAATAAGCTTCAAGTAAATTTAATTAAAAAAACAAATTCGAATAGTAAATTCTATACCCATTTTTTAAAAAGTTTTTCTTTTCAGCTGTTCTTATTTTGTTTTGTAAATTTTTTTGTAAAAAAAAAGATAATTAAAGAACAAGTTTTTATTCACACTTATCCAAATAATAAAATTGAAAAAGTGGAGAGACTTTTTCAATTCAAGGAAAAAAAATATATAAATAAATACGTCTTGGTGCCATCTTTTATTGTGAGTAAAAATTTCTTTTTCTTATCTAAATTGATTTTAAAAATTTCAAAGAAAAATTATGTTTTCAAAGAACATTATTTAAAATTTTCGGACTTAATTTATGCATTTAAATTAATTTTTAGACTAAAAAAATTTAATAAAAAATATAAAAAATTTAAAAAACTTGATTTAAGTGCAGTAATCTTTTCAGAAATTAATAATTTTAAAAATTTTAATACGTATGTAATTGGAATTTTAAATTTTAAATTTGTAGAAAAACTAAGATTTAAAAAAATAAAAATAAAAAAATCTTTATGTTGGTACGAAAGTCATGAGCTCAAAGGGTGGAATATGGGATTTAGAAAATACTTTCCACAAGTAAAAACATTTGGATATCAGGGATTTTCACCTTTGTTACCATTGATGAATTCTTTCCCAACAAAAAATGAGGCTAAATTTAAAGTTATTCCGGAGACAATTATAATTACATCGCCAAAATATAAGAAAGTGATTACTGAGTTTAATAAAAATATTAATATAAAAATAGGCCCAACATTAGTTTTTAGAGATATTTTTAAAAAGTTTAGAAAAAAACATAATATAAAACACCTAGTGATTTTTAATGAAATTAAAAATACAAATGTCCAAATACTTAAATGGCTAGACTATATTTGTCTTAATGGTGTAGAAAATTTTTTTTATATCAAAATTCCAAAAATATTGAATATGAGTAAAGAGATAAGTAAGTTTAAGCAAAATAAAAAATTTTATTTTACGGACCAAAATCTTCCTGAATTATTAAAAAATTCAAAATATGTTATTACTAGTGGGGTTGGTTTTTCTTCTACCTCTCTCGAAGCTATATCATATAAATGTAGACTTTTAATTCCAGTTGTTGATCCTTTAGATTCTATCTATTTTCAAAAATTGAATATTTCAAAAAAGTTTTATAAATTATTTTTAAAAAAAAGTGATTTTTTAAATTATTTTCAGAATAGACGAAAGTTAAGAGAAAAAGATATTTCAGAATATGAATACAATAATTTTAAAAGCACGTATTTCTCTAAAGGAAGCGAAAAAATATTTTTTTGATGGACTTAGTAGAAAAAACAAAACTAATAACTAAAAATTTAAAAAATTTTAAAATTTTGGTAATGGGCCTTCCAGGATCAGGAAAAACTACTCTTGCAAAGAAGTTATCACTTCTTATAAATGCAAAACGTTTGAATGCTGATGAAGTTCGAAAAAAATTTAATGATTGGGATTTTAGTCTTGAAGGAAGAATTAGGCAGTCTGATAGAATGAAAAATTTATCTAATGAGATGCTTAAAGAAAATAAAATTATATTAGCTGATTTTATATGTCCTTTGCCAAAAATACGAAAAGATTTTAATGCTAGTTACATTATTTGGATGGATACAATAAAAGTAGGTAGATTTGAAGATACTAATAAAATGTTTGTTCCTCCTAAGAAATATGATTTTAAGGTAGATGCTAAACAAGCTGATTTTTTTGTTGAACAAATTATTGATGACTTGATATTCAAATTCATTGAAAACAAGGATAAGGGACTTTAGCTCAATAGTAGAGTGCTTGCTTGACATGCAAGAGGTAGTAGGAGCGTAACCTACAAGTCCCACCATAATTTAAAGTGAAATAGATAAGTTGCTTATCTATTATAAAAATAAGTAATTTCGTGGATAATCATCTGTTTACTTATTGAAATAAAAATAATATAAAAAGCTGCCTGGTAATTATTGCGAAAGGGCCACACCCGATCCCATTCCGAACTCGGAAGTTAAGTCTTTCAGCGCCGATGGTACTTTGTCTTAAGATATGGAAGAGTAGGACGTTGCCAGGCTAATTAATTATGAAAATAGCTAGCTCATTAAAGTCATTAAAAAAAAGAGATTTAAATTCTAAGTTGGTAAAACGTAGAGGTAAGCTATATATAATTAATAAAAAGAATCCTAAATTTAAAGCTCGTCAAGGTTAATCATGAGCAATCTACTTTAATATTGCTTTAATTAAAAAGATCTCACACATGATCGTAGGCTCAACAAAAGAAGATTTATCATTAGAAAAAAGGGTTTCAATTACACCTGAGACAGCAAAAAACATAATTAATCTTGGATTAAAGATATATATCGAGAGTAACTATGCTACTCATATAGGAATTCAAGACTCAGAATATACAAAAGTTGGTGTAGAAATAAAAAATTCATCGAAAGAAGTTTTAAATCATTGTGATTTATTACTAAAAGTTAATTGTCCATCAGATGAAGAGATTACAAATTTAAAAGATAAGACTATTTTAATTGGAGTCCTAAATCCTTCAAAAAATAAAGACAGATTGAAAGAGATTGTAAAAAAAAATATAAATATCTTTTCTCTAGAATTTCTGCCACGAATAACGCGAGCGCAATCAATGGATGTTTTATCTTCTCAATCTAATCTAGCAGGATATAGATCAGTAATAGATTCTATCTATGAGTTTGAAAGAGCAATACCAATGATGATGACAGCAGCTGGAACAGTACCTGCAGCAAAAATTTTAGTTATTGGTGCTGGAGTCGCTGGTTTACAAGCGATAGCCACTGCAAAGAGATTAGGTGCTATAGTTTCAGCAACAGACGTGAGGGCAGCATCAAAAGAGCAGGTTGAAAGTTTAGGTGGTAAATTTTTGACAGTAAAGCAGTCAGAAAATCTAGAAACAGAAGGCGGTTATGCGAAAGAAGCAAGTGAAGATTTTAAAAAAAAACAAGCTGAAATGATGAAAGATGCTCTTAAAAAAAGTGATATAGTTATATGTACCGCCTTAATACCTGGCAGACCAGCGCCAAGAATTATAAGTGAAGAATTAGTAAAATTAATGAGTCCCGGATCAATTATTTATGATCTTGCAGTTGAACAAGGAGGAAATTCAGCTTTTTCAGAGGTAGGAAAAATCAATACTGTTAATGGAGTTAAAGTTATTGGAGTTAAAAACCTTATGAATAGATTGCCTTTAACAGCCTCAAGTCTTTACGCTAAAAATTTATTTAGTTTTATTAGGAATTTATATAGCAAGGAAAAGAGAGATTTTATTATTAATATGGAAGACGAGATTATTGAAAAAACTTTAATCAAGGAGATTAAATAATGGAAATAGATCCATTTATATTTAGATTAAGCATATTTATATTATCAATTTTTATTGGATATTATGTTGTTTGGAGTGTAACCCCTTCTTTACATACTCCTTTAATGTCAGTAACAAATGCTATTTCTTCTGTAATTATAGTTGGAGCAATAATTGCAGCATTAGCAGGATCATCAAATCATATTTTCGATAAATCAAGTATTTTTGGTTTTCTAGCTATTATTTTAGCTGCAGTAAATATCTTTGGAGGGTTTTTAGTTACTCAAAGAATGCTGGAAATGTACAAAAAAAAGAAAAATAATAAAAAATGATATCAGTAAATTTATCAGCAATATTTTATTTAATATCAGGAATATTATTTATTCTTGCTCTAAGAGGTTTGTCTTCACCCGATACATCAAGACAAGGTAATTATTTTGGAATCATAGGAATGGTAATTGCTATAGCAGTTACATTTTTATCGATAGGTAATTTTTCTGCTTCTATAATCTATGTATTTTTATTTTTGGTTATTGGAGGAGCAGTAGGTTCTTTTATTGCATTTAGAATACCTATGACTGCAATGCCTGAATTAGTTGCTGGCTTTCACAGTCTTGTGGGTCTAGCAGCAGTTTTTGTAGCGATAGCAGCTTTTTTAAATCCCTCTGCTTTTAATCTGGGCTCCATAGGAAATATTAAATTGGCGAGCTTAATTGAAATGTCCATAGGAGCAGCAGTTGGAGCTATAACTTTTTCAGGGTCAATAATAGCTTTTTTAAAACTTAGAGGAATTATGTCTGGGGCTCCAATTACATTTTTAGGACAACATTATTTAAATCTGATTTTGGGTATTACAATTTTTGTATTAATATTTTATTTGTGTAAATCTCAGTCTGAAAGTTTTTTCTGGACTGTAATTTTTATTTCTTTTTTAGTTGGAGTTTTGTTAATCATTCCAATTGGTGGCGCAGATATGCCAGTTGTTATTTCAATGCTTAATTCTTATTCAGGATGGGCCGCAGCAGGAATTGGTTTTACATTAGAGAACACGGCTTTAATAATTACCGGAGCTCTCGTAGGATCTTCAGGTGCAATTCTTTCTTATATAATGTGCAAAGCTATGAATAGATCTTTTGTAAGTGTTATCCTAGGAGGATTTGGCGCTGACAGTTCGTCAAGTGATACGAATGATCAAAAAGATCAAAAACCTGTTAAAAGTGGAAATGCTGAAGATGCAGCTTTTTTAATGAAGAATGCATCCTCGGTTATAATAGTTCCAGGGTATGGAATGGCGGTGGCACAAGCACAACACGCTTTAAGAGAAATGGTTGATAAGTTAAAAAAGAACGACATTAAAGTAACCTACGCAATTCATCCTGTAGCTGGAAGGATGCCTGGCCATATGAACGTATTATTAGCTGAAGCAAACGTTCCTTACGATGAAGTTTTTGAACTAGAAGATATAAATAATGATTTTGCAAATTCTGATGTAGCATTTGTTATTGGAGCAAATGATGTAACAAATCCAGTTGCCAAAACTGATCCAAAAAGTCCTATATTTGGAATGCCAGTGCTTGATGTAGAAAAATGTAAATCAGTATTATTTGTTAAAAGAAGCTTGTCACCAGGTTATGCAGGTATAGATAATGAATTATTTTACAGAGATAATACTTTAATGTTATTTGCAGATGCAAAAAAAATGACAGAGGATATTGTAAAGAATCTAGATTAATGAAAACAAAGATATTTTGTGACAGTGCTGACTATAAGATTATTAAATTTCTTAATAATAAAAATTTAGTTGATGGTTTTACAACAAACCCAAGCTTAATGAGACTTTCAGGAGCTAGAAACTACAAAGATTATTCATTAAAAATTTTGAAAATTTGTAAAAGAAAACCTATTTCATTTGAGGTTTTTGCAGATAATCCCAATGAAATGCTTAAGCAAGCATATAAGATTAATAAATGGGGCAAGAATGTTTATGTCAAAATACCAGTTGTTAATTCAAAAGGAATTTTTATGGGCTCTGTAATTAGAGAGTTAAGCAGCAAGGGCATAAAGTTAAACATTACAGCTGTATACACCTATGATCAGGCAGCAAAAATTTTTAGGTGTTTAAATAAAAAGACAAAATCAATAATATCTATATTTGCTGGAAGGATGGCAGATAAAGGTAAAGATCCACTTCCAGTATTTAAAAAAACTATTGCATTAACAAAAAAATATAGAAATATTGAAATTCTTTGGGCTAGCACTAGAGAGGCTTATAATTTTATTCAAGCCAAACAATTGAAATGTAATATTATCACTATGCCTCCTAAAGTAATTCATCAAATAAGCTCTTTTGGAAAAAGTTATAAAGCATTAACTCTTGATACGGTTAAAGGTTTTTTGATTGATAGTAAAAAATCTAAATTTAAAATTTAAGAGGCTCTAGATTGTCTTTTTCTTTCGTGAGGATCTAAAATTAACTTTCTTAATCTGCAGGACTGGGGTGTAATTTCAAGCGCTTCATCTGTATTAAGCATACCTAATTGTTCTGCTATTGCCATTTTTCTTACTGGAGTTAAGACAACATTCTCATCTGTTCCTTGTGTTCTCATATTTGTAAGTTTTTTTCCTTTCATAACATTTATTTCCAAATCTCCACTTTTAGATGCTAAACCAACAATCATTCCTTCATAAACAGGATCATTATGTGTTACAAACATTTCTCCTCTTGCTTGAAGATTGAAAATTGCAAATGCAACAGCTTTTCCATTTTCCATAGAAATTAAAGCTCCATTTCTCCTTCCTTCCATATCTCCAGTGTATTTTCCGTAAGAGTGAAAAATTCTATTTATTACACCTGTTCCTTTAGTTTGAGTTAAAAACCTACTCGTGTAACCCATTAATCCTCTTGTTGGAGCATGAAAAATTAATCTTTTTTTATTTTTACCTGTATCTCTTAGTTCAATTAATTTCCCTTTTCTTCTATTCATCGAGTCAATTATTCTAGAAGAAAATTCTTCATCTAAATCCATAGTAATTTCTTCTATTGGTTCTAATTTATTTCCTTCTTTATTTTTTTGAAATAACACTTTTGGTGGACTGACAGTCATTTCAAATCCTTCTCTTCTCATTTGAGTAAGTAAAATTTCTAACATTAATTCTCCACGTCCACTTATAATAAAAGAATCTTTATTTTTATTTTCATCGAATGATATCCCAACATTATTTTCTGCCTCTGAAATCAATCTTTCTCTTATTTGCGTACTAGTTAACTTTTTACCTTCTGTTCCTGCAAGAGGAGAGCTATTAACTGTAATTGTTATAGATATCGTAGGAGGGTCGATTGGGGTTGCGTCTATAGGGTCATTTATTTCTAAATCACAAATAGTATCTGCAACATTTGCTTTTTCTAAACCAGCTATTATTACAATATCTCCAGCTTCACCTTTTTCTATAGGAACTTTTTTAGTTCCCTCATATCTAAAAATTTTTGTTAATCTTCCTTCATCAATTTTTTCACCTTTAAGATTAATTGCTTTAATTTTTTGATTTGCTCTAGCCGTACCTTGTTCAATTTTACCAATCAAACTTCTACCTAAAAAGCTGTCGGCGTAAAGTAGAGTGGACAACATTGCAAAAGGTTTTGTTTTATCTAATGGAGCCGGATTTACTTTTTCTATAATTAAATCTAGCAAAGGGTTTAAATTTTTTCTATCTCCATCTATTTCTTTACTAGCCCATCCAGATCTACCGCTGGCATACAATACAGGAAAATCTAACTGTTCTTCATTAGCATCTAAGCTAACAAATAAATCAAATGTTTCATCTAGAACCTCACTAGCTCTTTGTTCTGTTTTATCTAATTTATTAATAATGACTATAGGTTTTAGGCCTTGTTTTAGTGCTTTAGATAAAACAAATTTTGTTTGTGGCATTACTCCTTCAGCAGAGTCTATTAACAACAAGGCTCCATCTGCCATATGCAAAACCCTCTCTACTTCAGCGGCAAAATCTCTGTGCCCAGGCGTATCTATTATATTTATTCTAGAATTTTTCCAATTTATCGAAGTTGGTTTTGCTAAAATTGTAATACCTCTTTCTTTTTCAAGCTCACCTGAATCCATAAGTCTTTCTTCAACGACTTCGTTGTCTCTGAATAAACCGCTTTGCTTCATTAAATTATCAATCAAAGTTGTTTTACCATGATCAACGTGCGCAATGATTGTTATGTTTCTAATTGTGTTTGCCATTATTTTGGTTGCGGGGGTAGGATTTGAACCTACGACCTTCAGGTTATGAGCCTGACGAGCTACCAGACTGCTCCACCCCGCGATGAATTAAAATTTTTTAATATTTATTGCTTGGAGTTTATTTTTTTCTTCTTTTATATCAAATTTAATTTTTTGCTCTTCTTTTAACAGTCTTAATTTGGACTCTTCCAAAGCTGAAACATGTAAGAAAATATCTTTATTTGTTTCATCATCAGTAATAAATCCATAACCTTTCTTTGAATTAAACCATTTAACTTTACCAGACGGCATTATTGATCCTCTCATTTTATATAAATTAGTACCTATTTTTTAATTTTTGGAGTTTTTTTATTCTTTTGATATTTTCAGTTTGTACTCTCTTTTTTCTCTCCGAAGGTTTCTCATAAGTACTTTTCATTTTCATAACCTTGAAAAAACCTTCTTTTTGAAGCTTTCTTTTTAAAACTCGTATTGCCTGTTCAACATTATTATCTTTTACGTCTATTTTAATAAAAACCTCCTGTTAATTTTACGTTAGTTATCACTTGCTTCACTAATTGTCTATACTGAAGCTGCTTGGGCTTTTTTTTCTTCTCTTATTTTAGCTTTTTTCTCCCTCTCAATTCTTCTTTTGGCTTTTTCTAGACTTTTTTGAAAAGCTTCTTGAGTGCAAAGAGCTAAAATAACTGGATCTCTTGGTTTAAGATTTGAAAAATTCCAGTAACTTCTTTTTCTTATCAATGAAACGGTACCTTTTGTGCTGCCAACCAGTTTTGAAATTTGACCATCAGTTAACTCAGAGGCATTTTTACACAACCATAAAATAGCGTCAGGCCTATCTTGTCTTTTAGACAGAGGAGTGTATTTAGGTTTTTTTCTTTCTTTAATTTCTACTTCATCAATTTTTTTTAATAGACTCAATTTTTTTTGAGGGTCTTTTGAACAAGTTTCTACTTCATTTCTCGATAATTGACCTGCCAAAATTGGATTGTAAGCCTTAATACTTTTTGCAACGTCCCCATCAGCAATTCCTTTAACTTCGAGTTCATGCAAATTACAGAATTCTGCAATTTGTTTGAATGTTAGTGTTGTATTTTCTACCAACCAAACAGCGGTAGCTTTTGGCATAAATGGTGCTTCAGGCATATATTATTTTTTTGTTCTAAGGTTGCTAAATTTTTTATTGTACTTACTCACCCTACCTTTATCTAGAATTTTTTGTGCTCCACCTGTCCATGCATAATGAGATTTTGGATCAATATCCAACTTTAAAGTATCGTTCTCTTTTCCCCAAGTAGATTTAGTTTCAAATTCACTTCCATCAGTCATAACGACTTTTATCTTATGATAATCGGGGTGTGTATTTTTTTTCATGTTGCGAGTTTTATATTATTAAAGGTTTTTACTCAATATTTTTTTTAACGATTAAATCATTTAATTCATTATAAATATTTGCATTTGAAGCCAAAATGTTCTTTTTTAATGGCGCTTCATTATCTGGTTCAAAAAAATCAATAAATCCACCGGCTTCTTTTAGAATAATTATGCCGGCAGCTATATCCCAGTAACTTAATTCTCTCTGCCAATAACCATCAAATCTACCACAGGCAACGTAAGCTACATCTAAAGCTGCACTGCCAAATTTTCTTACGGGGGACAAAATACTATTCGATACTTTCACAAACTCAGAAAAAATTTCTTCTTTTATTTTACTTGATTGTCTGGGACCACCAGTGACAAGTAGAGCATCTTTTAATTTTTTTTTGTTTGAGACTCTTATTCTTGAATTATTTAAATATGCACCGTTTCCTTTTTCAGCACAAAACATTTCATTTTTAATAGGGTCAAAAATGACACCACATTTAATTTCATTTTCTTCTTCATACCCTATAGAAATAGCAAATTGAGGTATTCCATTTAAAAAATTTGTAGTTCCATCTATAGGATCAATAATCCATCTATTTTTTGTATTTGCTTTATTAATAATTCCTGATTCTTCTGTAATAATTCCGTAATCTGGATGAGCTTTTTGTAGCTCTTCAATAATTATTTTTTCAGTTCTTTTGTCAGCCGAAGTTACGAAATCACCAGGGCCCTTAGATGAAACTTGCAGATTTTCTATTTCACCAAAATCTCTTATTAAAGGTTTTGATGCTTTTATACATGCTTTGGTAATAATATTTATTTGAGGAGAATTTAATCTCATTAATTGACTCTCTTTACATATTCCAAAGTACGAGTATCTACTATAATTTTTTCACCACTTTCAATAAAAGGAGGAACATCTATCTTTATTCCACAGTCTAATAATGCAGGCTTGTAAGAAGAAGAAGCTGTTTGATTTTTTATAGCAGCGTCTGTATTTTGAATAGTACATTCTATATTATTAGGAAGTTCTATTGAAATAGGTTTTTCTTCCATAAAAGAAATTGTAACTTCAAGATTTTCTTTTAATAGTTTATACTGTTCTCCAGTTATAGATTTTGGAATCTCAACTTGTTCAAAAGTTTTATTGTCCATAAAATGACAATTTTCTCCATCGATATATAAAAAATTAAATTTTTTTTCATCTACTTCTGCTTTTTCGACTGTTTCACTTGATCTAAATCTTTCATTTAATTTTGTACCTTTGATAACACTTTTTAACTCTACTTGATTGAAAGCTCCACCTTTTCCAGGTTTGACATGTTGTGTTTTTAAAACATTCCAGTAATCATTTTTATGTTCAATAATCATTCCTGGTTTTATCTCGATAGCAGTAATTTTCATTTAAATTTCATAATTGCAATTTCTGGTTTTAATTTTGGGTTATCCCAAATATAACTCGATATTGCAATATATTTAGCTCCAGATTTTATTAATTTTTTATAGTTCGAATTATTAATTCCACCTATTGCAACAATTGGTTTTTTTATATTTCTTCTTGCCCATTTTAGAATATTTAAATCAGCTTTTTTAGCATTAGGCTTTAGCATTGATTTGCTAAAAGACCCAAAGGCTAAATAATCCGCTTTATTATGAATTGCAATTTTAGCTAATGATTTAGAATTATGACAACTTACGCCAATAATTTTTTTTTTAAGATATTTCCTTGCATTTAATATCGAACCATCATTCTGACCCAAATGACATCCGTCAGCATTAACTATTTTTGTGACATTAGGATGATCATTAATTATAAGCTTCACTTTGTGTTTTTTTGTAATTTTTCTTATTTCTTTTGCAATTTTAATTATTTTATTTTTTTTAACTTTTTTTAATCTTAATTGAAAAAATTTAACATTTTTTTTAGATAGAACTTTTTTTAGACGATCATAAAAATCATTATTAATTTTATTTGGTGAGATTAAATATACTAACTTTCTCAAGTTAATTAAGCCGCAGCTTCTTTTTCTAAATTTTCAGACCATTCTCCTTTTGAAGATAGTCCGTTCATTTTTGCTCTATGATCAAAGGCTTTTTGAATATTATTTTGATTATTTTGATCTTTACCAAATGCTTTCAAAGCACTTGACTGTAAACCTCTGCCATATGAAAAAGTAATTAAAAAATTTGTATCATTGATTTTATTTATTTCATTTAGGTTTTTACTAGATTCAATTTCTGACTGACCTCCTGATAAAAAAGCAATACCAGTCACTTCGCTTGGGACATTTTTTTTAAGACAATCTAATGTTTTTTTTGCAATTTCTTCTGAGCTTGATTTTTTTGCTGATTCAGATCCTGGAATAATCATATTAGGCTTTAGAACTGTTCCTTTAAGATCTACTTTATGAATTGCAAGCTCGTTATAACATTCATTTAGTACATTGGTTGTAACTTGGTAGCATTTATCAATGTCATGAGATCCATCCATTAATACTTCCGGTTCTATTATCGGAACCATTTTTGCCTCTTGCACAAGTGCAGCGTATCTAGCGAGAGCGTGAGCATTTGATTTTATTGATTGTGAAGATGGAAATTTATTTCCAATTTTATAAACCGCTCTCCATTTTGTAAATCTTGCACCAAGCACATAATATTCCTTTAATCTTTCTCTTAAACCATCCAAACCTTCAGTTACAGTTTCGTCTGGTGATCCTGCAAGAAGTTTAGCCCCTTTATCAACTTTAATTCCTGGAATAGCGTCATTCTTTGAAATTAGTTCTGGCACAGTTGGCCCAAGAGTAGTCTTTTGTTTTATGGTTTCATCAAAAAGAATAACTCCACCAATATAATTTTTCATAGCTTTAGAACTAAAAAGAGTCTGTCTAAAAACTAATCTATTTTTTTCAGTATTCTCTACGTTTATACTTTTGAATCTTTTTGCAATTGTGCCTGTGCTTTCATCCGCTGCCAATATTCCTTTGCCTTTAACACACATTTTTTTTGCAATTTCTTCTAATGTCATATTTGTTATTTATTTTAAAACACTAAGACCGGGCAAGTCTTTTCCTTCTAGAAATTCTAAAAATGCTCCACCTGCTGTTGATAAGTGTGTAAAAGAAAATTTGTCGTTACTTTTATTAATCGCAGAAATAGTATCTCCACCACCAAGTATCGATACCAGAGATTTTTTGGTTGTATTCTGAGAAATTTTCTTTGCTATCGCCAAGGTACCAGTTAAAAAGTTCTTATTTTCAAAGTATCCTGCAGGACCATTCCATAAAACTGTATTAGATTGATCTATAATACTTTCAATATTTTTAATTGTTTTTGGACCAATATCTAAAACTATTTCATTTTCATCGATAGAGTCTTGTTTTTTTGTTTTTCCAGAACCCTCAAAATTAGTTGAGACATTGCAGTCTTCCGGAATAATAATATTACAATTATATTTTTTAGCCTCAGCATATATATTGTCAATTATTTTTTTTGAATCTTTTTCTATTAGCGATTTTCCAACTTTAAAACCTTTAAAAGTTAAAAAATTATTAGCCATAGCCCCAACAATAATAATGTTATCTACATTTTTTATTAAATTAGTAATTACGTTGATTTTTGTTGAAATTTTTGATCCTCCAATAATACAGGTAACCGGTTTTTTTTTATTTTGAATAATTGTATCTATTGCAGAAACTTCTTTTTTTAAAAGCGGTCCTGCATAGCAATCTTTTATGTATTTTGTGATTTTATGAATAGAAGCCTGTTCTCTGTGAGAACAAGAAAAAGCATCATTGATATAGATGTCACCAAGCGAAGCGAGTTTTTTTGCAAAATCATCATCATTTTTATTTTCTCCTTCAAAAAATCTAATATTTTCTAATAAAATAATCTCACCTTCTTTTAAGTATGCAAATTTACTTTTTGTTTCTTCATTAATATCTCCCATAAAAAAATATACATTTGTTTCTAGTTGTTCTTTTAAAAATTTATATATTGGTGCTAGAGACAGTTCATTATTCTTTACGCCTTTTGGTCTTCCTAAATGGCTTATGATAACTATCTTCGCTTTTTTTTTTATTAAGTCTTTTAAAAAAGGCAAGCTTGTCAAAATTCTACTTTTATCTTGAATTTTTTTTTCATTTAGCGGAACATTTAAATCAAGTCTAAGAATTATTGTTTTGCTCTGAACCTCTAGATTCTCAGAAAAATATTTTATTTTACTCATTGAAATCGCGGTTATTCTCTAAGCCTATTTTGAATGGCGACCACTATTTTTTCCACTGATAAATTAAGATGTTCGTATACTTTTTTATAAGGAGCACTTTCACCAAATCTATCAATACCTAAAGACATGCCTTTGTTTCCTAAATATTTTTTCCATGAAGAAACATTGCCAGCCTCAATTGTAACAATTAAAGATTCTTCATCTATAATCCTTTTTTTAAAATCGTCAGATTGTTTATCAAAAAGTTCTTGGCATGGCATCGAGACTACCTTGGATTCAATATTATTTTCTTTTAATGCATCGTGCACATTTAAAGCCAGTTCAACTTCTGATCCAGATGCAATTAATGTAACTTTGTTGTTATGTGAAGTCATTTTGACTAAGTAGGCTCCATTTTCGCATTCATTCTTTTCTGAAAATTTAGGATTAATGTAAGGTAATTTTTGTCTTGATAAAGCAATTGCACTAGGTGTGTCTTTACTTTTTAAAGCTATTTCCCAACATTCTAAAGTTTCATTTATATCAGCAGGGCGAAAAACATTAAGATTAGGAATTGCTCTCAACCCATTTAATTGTTCTATAGGTTGATGTGTTGGACCATCCTCACCAAGTCCAACAGAGTCATGAGAGAAAATATAAATTACTTTCAAACCCATTAAAGCAGAAAGCCTTATTGATGGCTTACAATAATCAGAAAAAATTAAAAAAGTTCCGCCATAAGGAATTAATCCGCTGTATAAGGCTAATCCGTTCATTATAGCAGCCATTCCATGTTCTCTAACACCGTAATGAATATAATTTCCATCAAAATTTTTTGAACTAATTACTTTAGAGTTATTTGTTTTAGTATTGTTTGATCCACTAAGGTCTGCTGAACCACCAATTAACTGAGGCAAGATACTCGAAATACTCTCTATAGCAGCTGAAGAACATTGTCTTGTTGCCATGCTTGGCTTTGATTCAAAATATTTTGTTTTTTCTTTTTTAATTAAATTCTTAAGATCTTTTAGATTTGATTCTATATATGTGTCTTGCAATAATGACTTAATATTAGAGTTTTTTTTGTCTAATGTTTCTAGCCATTTTTCTTCTAATTCAATTCCTTTTTTACCAATTTCTCTCCAGGCATTTAAAATCTCATCAGGAATTTCAAATGGTTTATGATTCCATTTAAGCTTTTTTCGAACTAAACCAATTTCTTCATCACCCAGAGGAGAACCATGCGAGGAAGCTTTTCCAGACTTATTTGGAGATCCAAACCCAATTATAGTCTTGCATGATATTATAGTAGGTTTATTGGATTTGGACGCTTTAGTTATTGCTTTTGAAATTTGTTTTTCATTATGACCATTAATTTCTAAAAAGTTCCATCCATAACCTTCAAATCTTTTTTTATAATTATCAGATACACTTAATGAAGTAGCACCATCAATTGATATCTTATTATTATCAAAAAAAACTATTAAGTTTTTAAGTTTTAGGTGGCCTGCTAAACTCATTACTTCGTGACTAATTCCTTCCATGAGATCTCCATCACTTGCAATAACATATGTTTTATTATTGATTAGAGTTGGTCCAAATTTTTTTCTTAATATTTCTTCAGCAATTGTCATTCCAACAGCATTGCCAAGACCTTGCCCCAAAGGACCGGTAGTAGTCTCAATACCTGTGCCTTTTTTATATTCAGGATGACCTGCACAAATAGAATTTAGTTGTCTAAAATTTTTTATGTCATCAATCGAAATACTTTTGTAGCCAGTTAAGTAAAGCAAAGAATACAAAAGCATCGAACCATGACCCGCTGACAAAATAAATCTATCTCTGTTAATCCAGTTAGGATTTTTTGGATTAAACCTGAGGTGGTATTTAAATAAAGTCGTCGCAACATCCGCCATTCCCATAGGCATCCCTGGATGACCAGAATTTGCTTTTTGCACAGCATCAATCGATAAAAATCTTATTGCATTTGATAATTGATTAAATTTTACGTTCACAGTTAAATTACCTATATAGACTTAAACTAAGTATATCAATAATATGATATAAAAGAAACAAATGAGTATTTTTGAAAAAAAAGAAAAAAATTTAAATGAGTTAATAGATAAATTGAATGCTTTGACATCAACTTATTCACATTCTTCATATAAAACACAGAAAATTAAAACTGAAAAAAACGAATTACTCAGACAAAAATCAGTAATTGAAAAAAAGAATGAAGAATTAATGAGAGAACATAAATATTTAAAGGAAAAAATAGCCAATCTTCAAGAAGAAATTAATAAAAAATCAAATATGGAAGATAAATTCAATCAAGACATTGAAGAACTGAGTCAAGAAACAGAAAATTTAGTGAGTGAAATTGAAGAATGGCAAACGTAAATATTAAATTTAATAATAAAGATTATCTTTTATCTTGTGATGACGGTCAAGAAGAGTCATTAAAAAGTTTAACTAAGTTTTTAGACAAGAAATATAGTGAGTTAAAAGATAAATTAGGAAATATTGGAGAAAATAAGCTTTTATTGATTACTACGATACAGTTAATTGATGAATACTTTGATTTAAAACAAAGAGTTGCTCAACAAAAGAAAAAAATAGACAATTTAGCAGATAAATTTCAAGAATTAAAAAAATTAGCCATTAAATATAAAGAAGGAAAAGACAAAGAAATCAGTAAGCTGAATGATGAATTAGATAAGTTTCAAAAAATTGTTGAAGAAAACAATAATCTGTACGAGTCAATGCTAGACAAAACAACAAAATCTCTAGAAAAAATACTTTCTAACACTGAATCAACTTCTAAAGTTCAGTAAATGCAGAGCAAAGATCGATTAAGAAAAAAATATTTTATTATTAGAAAGAAAAAATATTTTGATATAAAGCCTAGTTTTTTTTATCCATTAATCGAACTAATAAAAAAAAAACATAAGAAAAAAAATGTTAATTTATCCAGTTATTATCCTGCTTCTTTCGAAGTAAATATTCTTAAATTGTTCGATTTAAATGCTATGGGTAAAATAAAAATATTTTTACCAGTAATAACAGGAAAAAACTCAATGCATTTTTATAAATGGGAAAAGCATGATGTATTGCAAGTTAATAAATTTGGAATGCTTGAGCCTTTTAAATCATTCAAAAATATCATTCCAAACGTCATGCTAATCCCATTGTTAGCATATGATAATAAAAATAATAGATTAGGATATGGAGGAGGATTTTATGATCGGTATCTTAAAAAATATTTAAAAACATACAATAATATTTTGACAATTGGCATTGCTTTTTCATTTCAAAAACATCATAAGCTTCCAGTGTCCAATAATGATGTAAAATTAGATTATATATTGACAGAGAAAGGTATCGTTTAATGAGGATTCTTATATTGGGGGACGTAATGGGACCCTCTGGAAGAAAGGCAATTAAAAAGAGTCTGTCTAAAATTATTAATGATAATGAAATAGATTTTACTATTATCAATGGAGAAAATGCAGCGGATGATGGAAGGGGGATTACAAAGTTAATAGCGGAAGAATTTTTTTTGCTGGGAGTTGATGTTATTACTTCTGGAAATCATATTTGGGATAAAAAAGAAACAACCGATTACATAAATAAAGAAAACAGACTTCTTAGGCCAGCAAATCTTTTGGATGATTCCCCTGGAAAAGGTTATGGAATTTATTCAACAAAAAATAAAAAATTTAAAGTTGGAGTTATAAATTTAATGGGAAATGTTTTTATGAAAAAAACAGAAGATGTTTTTGAAACAGCAAAAAAAATTAAAGATACGATTGTATTAAAAAAGAATGTTGATTTTATTGTAGTTGATTTTCACGGTGAAATCACAAGTGAAAAAATGGCAATTGGTCATTTTTTCGATGGATCATCAACGGGAGTAGTTGGAACTCATACTCATATACCCACTGCGGATACTAGAATTTTAGAAAAAGGAACAGCATACCAAACAGATATCGGTATGTGTGGGGATTACAATTCTGTGATCGGCATGAATAAAGAAAATTCACTAAAAAGATTTCTTAAATCTAAAGACGCAATTAAACATTTTCCTGCTGAAGGAGATGCCACATTATCAGGAATAATTATTGATGCAGATCATGAGACAGGTTTGGCAAAAAAAATAACTAGATTAATTGAAGGTGGAAGTTTAATTAAATAAATATGGCGGGTCATTCACATTGGGCTGGAATCAAACACAAAAAAGGTCGTGCCGATAAAGAAAGATCAAAAATTTTTTCAAAACTTTCAAGAGAAATTACAGTTTCTGCAAAATTGGGAGATAAAGATCCTGACATGAATCCTAGGCTAAGAACAGCCATTCAAGCTGCCAAGCAGGCAAATATGCCTAAAGATAATATTTCTCGAGCAATAAACAAATCAGAAATGAGCAGTGATAAAAATTATGAAAATTTAAGATACGAAGGTTTTGGACCATTTAATATTGCTTTTATAATTGAAACATTAACAGATAATAAAAACAGATCTGCTTCAAGTATAAGGACAGTTTTGCAGAAGAATGGAGGTAGACTTGGAGAGTCCGGATCCACTACTCATTTATTTTACAATTGTGGAGTTCTTCATATAGATAAGAACAAATGTAGTGAAGAAGAAATATTTGAAATAGCTACAAATTCTGGAGCTAAAGACTGTCTTAATCTAGACAATTATCATGAAGTGATCTCTGAAAAAGAGGATTTTTATAAAGTTAAAAGCGAATTTGAAAAGAAATTAGACAACTTCCAACACTCTGGCGTAGAATGGAGGCCTCTTAGTTATTTAGATTTAAATAAAGAAGAAAGTGAAAAAATTGTGGAAATATTAGAATCGTTGGAGGAGCTAGATGATGTTCAAAATATTTATACAAATGCTAATCTAGAAAATTTTAAATTATGAAAATCATAGGAATTGACCCAGGATTAAGTGGAGCAATAGCTATTCTAGAGAACAATAAAGTGCTTAATATTTTTGAAATACCAGTGATGTCTGAGGGAAAAAAAAATAAAAGACAACTTAATAGTGCACAACTAGTAAAATTATTGAAAGACAATATTTCAGAAAATGAGGAAGTGTCGGTCGTCGTCGAACAAGTGAACGCAATGCCAGGACAAGGGGTTACTAGCATGTTTAATTTTGGCCAAACTTTTGGAGCAATAAAAGGTGTATGCGCGGCTTTAGGTTTGCCAATTTTTTTTGTAAGACCATCGAAGTGGAAAAAACATTTTGAATTGATAAATTCATCAAAAGATTCAAGCAGAACTAAAGCAATAGAGATGTACCCTTCATTGTCTGATGATTTAGCTAGAAAAAAAGATGTAAATAAATCAGACGCTATTTTAATAGCAAGATTTTATAGCGAGACCAGATTAAATGAAGGTAATTAAATAAATTAATCGTATATTTAACTTTAAAAGCGCCAAATTCATGACACATTCTAAAAGTAATTAACTTTAATGGAACAAGAAATAGCGGCTCAAGTTGTTGGTTTAGGCGGAAGCTCAGATTTTTCTTTGTGGAAACTTTTTGTACGAGCTGATTTTGTTGTTAAATTTGTTATCATTCTTTTGATTGCTAGTTCTATTTTTTCTTGGGCATTGATATTTGATAAATTTAAATTATTTAAAAGTATTAATGCTTCAACAGAAGATTTTGAAAAAAAATTTTGGAAAGCAAAATCTGCTGAAGGTTTTAATAATAACCTTCCCGCAAATTCAAAAGATCCAGCAACAAGAATTTTTAAAACAGCGATGAATGAAGTTATTAAAACAAAGAGGCAATCATCTGCAGTTCAAGCAGCAAGAGTTGAACGAGTTTTAGAAATTGCAACAGATGATGAAATTAAAAAGATAGAAAAAAATTTTACTTTTCTTGCTACAGTAGGGTCTACTGCACCATTTATAGGATTGTTTGGAACGGTCTGGGGGATCATGAATTCTTTTCAATCAATTGCAATTTCTAGAAATACAAGTTTAGCAATAGTAGCGCCCGGCATTGCGGAAGCTTTGTTTGCAACTGCTCTTGGTTTATTAGCTGCGATTCCAGCAGTTGTGGCTTATAATAAATTTAATAGTGACTCCAAAAGATATATTTCAAAAATAGATAATTTTTCAAAAAGATTTTTATCAATTATATAAAAATGGCTTTTAAATTTAATCGCTCAAGAAATGAACCTATGAGTGAAATTAACGTAACGCCATTTGTTGATGTTATGTTAGTTTTATTAATTATTTTCATGGTAACAGCCCCCCTTTTGACAGTGGGCGTTCAAGTTGATTTACCGGAGTCTGCAGCAGATTCTCTACCAGACGATCAGGAGCCATTAACAATAACTATTAATTCTAAAGGCGAAGTTTATATTCAAGAACACAAAGTTAATTATCAAAAAATTGTTCCAAAACTTTTAGCTATCGCAAAAAATAGAACAGACACAAGAATTTATGTTCGAGGCGATAAAACTATAAATTATGGTAGAGTTCTAGAAGTTATGGGAACATTGTCTGGCGCAGGTTTTTCAAAAGTAGCATTAATATCTGAGCCATACAAAAATTAAATGAAAAATGACAAAAAGTTTAATTTATTCTTTAATATTTCACTCGGTTATGATTTTACTAACCGTTTTAACTTTACCATTTATGATTAGACAACCAATAGATTTACCCCCTATAGTTTCAGTTGAGTTAATTCAAATTTCGGACAAAACAAATATTCCGTTTGCTCCAAAAGCTAGAAAAATTATCGAAGAAACAAAAAAAAAAGAAGAAAGAGTAGTTTCTGAGCAAGCACCACCAGCGGCAAAAGCAAAAGAAAAACCTGATAGAATTCCTTTACCAGACGAAAAAAAAGAAAAAAAGAAGATAGTTAAAAAAAAACAAAATCCTGAGGAAATAGAACCTGAAATTAGACAGTCTTCCGAATTTGAAAAAAAGGAAATTGTAGACACAAATCAAATAGCGGCTTTAATTGATAAAGCTAAAGAAGAAGAGGCAGTAAAAAAAAATAAGATAGATAAATTAACTCAAAGCAGCGTTAAGAATTCTTTTGCAACTGGCTTAACGTTATCAGAAGAGGACGCCCTAAGAGCTCAAATATTTGGTTGTTGGAGTGTGCCTCTTGGCTTACCTTACGATAAAGATTTATTAGTTAGGATTAAGCTAGAATTAAAAAAAGATGGGACAATAGTGAAATCTGAAATTTTAGATCACCAAAGAATGAATAGACCTGGGCAAAAATTCTATAAAGTGTTGGCGGAAAGCGCTTTGAGAGCAGTTAGATTGTGTCAACCTCTTAAAGTTCCGCCTACAGGATACGAAAAATGGAAAAACATACAATTAAATTTTAATCCAACAGAAATGTTAAAAGGGTAATATGAAAAAATTCTTTTTAGCTTTAACAATATATTTCATTTCCATAAACTCTACATACGCTTTAATAGAAGTTGATATTACTAGAGGTAATTTAGATCCTTTACCAATTGCTGTTTCACCTTTACATGTCGACATAAAATCAGTTGAGCATGAAGGTATAAAAGTTAAAGAATTAGGCAACAACATTTCTTCAATTATTGAGAAAAATTTTAAAAACACAGGTTTATTTAATCCATTAAAAAAAGAAGCTTTTGTACAAAAACCTGATATTGCACATTTAAAACCAAGATTTGAAGACTGGAGATTGATCAAAGCTCAGGCATTAGTTACCGGAAAGTTATTAGTTAAAGATGGAAAATTAAAAGTAGAATTTAGACTTTGGGATTTAACTGCTGCTAAAGAAATGACAGCTTTGGCTTTCACCACAACACCATCTAATTGGAGAAGAGTTGCTCACATAATATCTGATAAGATATACGAACGTTTAACAGGCGAAGAAGGGTATTTTGATACAAGAATTATTTATGTTTCAGAAAAGGGGCCAAAAAGTGAAAGAGTAAAAAAATTAGCTATTATGGATCAAGATGGTGCCAATACAAAATACCTAACATTAGGAAATGAACTTGTATTAACTCCAAGATTTAATCCAACCAATCAAATGATTACTTATCTTTCATACTTTAGAAATATGCCTAGAGTTTATTTGCTCGATATAGAGACTGGCAGGCAAGAGGTCGTTGGAAATTTTCCAGGTATGACATTTGCTCCCAGATTTTCTCCAGATGGAAAAAAGATAATAATGAGTTTTGCTGAAGATGGTAATTCAGATATTTACACAATGGATTTAGAAACCAGAGTCGTTGAGAGAATAACAAACCATTCATCAATTGATACATCACCATCTTTTTCACCGGACGGAAAATATATTGCTTTTAATTCTGACAGAAGTGGTCTTCAACAGCTTTATGTTATGAGAAGTGATGGCAGCAATGTAAAAAGAATTACTTTTGGAAAAGGAATTTATGGAACGCCAGTTTGGTCTCCTAGAGGAGATTTAATAGCTTTTACAAAAATGCGAAAAGGAAGATTTTATATTGGAGTGATGAGAACAGATGGTTCAGGAGAAAGACTATTAACTGAAAATTATTATCAAGAGGCCCCGTCTTGGTCGCCCAACGGAAGAGTTTTAGTATTTTATAGAGAGACAAAAGCAGGCTCTAAAGGAGAAGGCTTTTCAGCAACACTTTGGTCAATAGATATAACAGGTTACAATGAGAGAAAACTAATGACTAAAACAGATGCTTCGGACCCATCTTGGTCCTCATTACTATCAAAGTGAAGGCATTTTTTGTGTAATTTAAGGCTTGAATAATGTTTAATAATTTGAAATATTTCAACAATAAACCCAGGGGAAAAAATGACATTTAACAAGAATTTAAAAAATATATTTTTAGTAGTTTTTACGACGTTAATTCTAAGCGCTTGTTCAACAGCTAAAAAATCAGGAGACATGGATGGTGATGTATATACTGGAAAAGAAACAGTAAAATATTTAGCCTCTGGTGTTCCAGACAGAGTATTTTTTGCTACGAATAAATCTTCTTTAACGACTGCATCAAGAGCGACTCTTAGAAAACAAGCAACATATCTAAGAAAAAATAAAAAGCTTAATGTAACAATAGAAGGTCACGCTGACGAAAGAGGAACAAGAGAGTACAACTTAGCTTTAGGTGAACGAAGAGCAAATGCAGCTAAAGACTATTTAATGACTTATGGAATCTCAGGAAAAAGAATTTCTACGATTAGTTATGGAAAAGAGAAACCTGTTAATCCTGCGTCAAGCACTTTAGCTTGGTCTCAAAACAGAAGATCAGTTACAGTAAAAGTAAATTAATTTTCTTCAAAATTTAGGACCCTTTAATAAATACACTATTAAAGGGTCTTTTTTTTGCCATTTTGTATATTTAAAGATTCATCATGGATTTGATTAAAAAAAATTTTTTAATTTTTGTTATATTTTTATTAGCTTTATCACATTCTTTTTTAAAAGCGGAGGAAGAGGAAATATTAATTCAAGCAGTCGCAGATCAAATTCAGGTCCTAACCAAAGATTTAAAAACATTAGAAAAAGTTGTTTATAAAAAATCTGACATTATATCCTCAAGCTCTTCTTCAAATCAATCTAGCAACCTTAATGAAGATATTTTGACTAAACATCTTTTAAAATTAAATGAAATTGAAGACCAGTTTAGAGAGCTTACAAATAAATTTGAAGAAGTTAATTTTAAATTAGATAAATTATCTTCACGAGTTACAAAGATTCAATCAGACAACCAATTAAGATTTGCTGATCTTGAAAATTCAAATCCTGAAAATAAAAAAACAAAAACAAAAAAAAATTTACCAGGATCTAGTCAACCGGCAGACTTTGGAGCAAACCCAGGATATTCTGTTTCTAATTTACCTGAAAAACAAGAAACTAGTTCTATTGAAAGCGCTCAAACTGTAATCACGGAAGAACCTGAAAAAAGAGAATCTTTGTTGCCAGATAAACCTCCACAAGAGCAATATGAATTTGCAGTTAGTTTTATGAAAATAGGAGATTATGAAACTGCAGAATTTGCATTAAAAGAATTTATTCAAAAAAATAAAGATCATGATTTAGCGGGTAACGCCCAATATTGGTATGGCGAGACATTTAGGATTAGACAGCTTTACTCGGATGCAGCTACAGCATATTTAGACGGATATCAAAACTATCCAAAAAGCAAAAAGGCTCCAGACAATCTTTTGAAACTTGGTATTACTATGGTTCAACTTGGTGAAAAAGATCAAGGTTGTAAAATGATATCAGGAGTAAAAAAAGAATATCCAAAAGCAACCAAGTCTGTGTTACAAAAAGCTCAGTATGAGCAAAAAAAATTCAAATGTAATTCTTAAAAATTGTTTTAAAAATTACAAAGAATTATCTCATATTTATTTCTCATTTAAAAAAAAATTAAACTCTTTTAAAAAAAAAACTTTCTTAATTGCTGTATCAGGTGGACCAGACAGCTTAGCATTAACTGCCTTAGCAAAAGCTTATAGCTATAAAAATAAATGCAAAATTTATTATGTTTTAGTAGACCATAATATTAGAAAAAACTCGTCAAATGAAGCAAAGTCTGTAAAAAGATTATTAAAAAAATATCAAATAACACTTAATATTTTAAGAAATAAAAAAATAATTACAAGCAATATGCAAAGTGAAGCAAGAACGGTCCGATACAATCTTCTTACAAATTTTTGTAAAAAAAAAAAGATTAAAACTATATTGACTGCTCACAATCTTGAAGATCAAGTAGAAACATTTTTTATCAGACTTTCTAGAGGTAGCGGCTTACAGGGATTATCTTCTATGAAGCAAATTTATAAGATTAATGGCAATATTAGCTTAATAAGACCTTTACTAGATTTTAAAAAAAATCAACTAATAAAAATTTCAAAAATTACCTTTGGTAAGTATTTTAAAGATCCGACAAATAAAAATACCAAATATTTAAGGACTAGAATAAGAAATTTAAAAACCTCACTTGAATCAAGTGGAATTAATTATGATAAAATCTTTCAATCAATTAAGAATCTAGCTTCTAGCCGAGATACTTTAGATTATTATTTTAACAAAATTTATAAAGATATAATTGTTAAAAAAAATAACAAAATTTTTATCGATTTAAAAAATTTTCATAATATTAATCAAGAAATAAAAGTGATGGTTTTAAAGAAAACAATTAAAGATTTTACTAATTCCTATTATGCAGCAAGATCAAAAAAAGTTATTAATTTGATAAATCAAATTAAAGCAAAAAAAAAAGCAAAATTTACTCTAGGTGGATGCATTATTTTGAGGGAAAAAAAACATATAATTTTAGAGAAAGAGAATAAAAATTAGAGATTTCCGTAAAAGTGATATATTTTGTCTTATTTACAACTTAATTCTTATTAATATAGGCTTGTTAAATTAAAAATAATGATTATTTAAATAATATGAATTTTAAAAATTTAGTAATGTGGGCAATTATAGTCTTACTTTCCGTAGGGCTGTTCAATATGTTTCAAGACCCTAAAAAAATAAACTCTGAAAACAACAAGCTTCCTTTCTCTAGTTTCATGAGCGAGGTAGAAGCAGGAAGAGTAGTAGAAGTTCAAATTCAAGGAAATAATATTTCTGGAGTTTTATCTGACGGAAAAACTTTTAATACTTATTCTCCAAATTATCCAAACTTAGTTGAGAAACTATCAGAACAAAACATCAGCATAGTTGCCACTCCATTAGAAGATAAAATGCCATCGCTTTTAGGAATCTTACTTTCTTGGTTTCCAATGTTATTACTAATTGGAGTTTGGATTTTTTTTATGCGTCAAATGCAAGGAGGAAAAGGTGGAGCCATGGGCTTTGGAAGGTCTAAGGCAAAATTATTGAATGAAGCGCAAGGAAAAGTTACTTTCAACGATGTGGCTGGAGTAGAAGAGGCAAAAGAAGAAGTCGAGGAAATTGTTGAATTTTTAAAAGATCCAAAAAAATTTAGTAGATTAGGTGGAAAGATTCCGAAAGGAGCGTTATTAATAGGTCCTCCAGGTACTGGAAAAACTTTATTAGCAAAAGCTATTGCCGGTGAAGCAAATGTTCCGTTCTTTTCTATTTCAGGATCAGATTTTGTGGAAATGTTTGTTGGCGTAGGGGCATCCAGAGTTAGAGATATGTTTGAGCAAGGAAAAAAACATTCACCGTGCATAATTTTTATAGATGAAATCGATGCTGTAGGAAGAAGTAGAGGAGCTGGTCTTGGTGGTGGTAACGATGAAAGAGAACAGACACTTAACCAACTTTTAGTAGAGATGGATGGTTTTGATACAAATGAAGGAATAATATTAATTGCAGCCACAAACAGACCTGATGTTTTAGATCCGGCTTTATTAAGACCGGGCAGGTTTGATAGACAAGTTGTGGTCGCAAACCCTGATATTATTGGAAGAGAAGCAATATTAAAAGTTCATGTTAAAAAAATAAATACTGGACCAGATGTAAAATTAAGAACTATTGCTAGAGGTACCCCAGGATTTTCTGGCGCAGACTTAGCGAATTTAATAAATGAATCTGCCTTGTTAGCTGCAAGAAAAAACAAGAGACTTGTTACAATGTCAGACATAGAAGAAGCAAAAGACAAAGTAATGATGGGAGCAGAAAGAAGATCTATGGTGATGTCAGAGGATGAAAAAAAATTAACCGCTTATCATGAGGGTGGACATGCAATAGTAGCACTAAATGAAAAAGCATCAGATCCAATACACAAGGCAACAATTATACCAAGAGGCAGAGCTTTAGGTATGGTTATGAGATTGCCAGAAAGAGATCAACTTTCAGTAACAAGAGAAAAAATGCACTCCGACATAGCAGTTGCTATGGGCGGCAGAATAGCAGAAGAATTAATTTTTGGACATGACAAAGTAACTTCTGGAGCTTCATCCGATATAGATATGGTAACTAAAATGGCAAAAAATATGGTAACAAAATATGGAATGAGCCAAGAATTAGGTACCATCGCATATGGAGAAAATGAAGAAGAAGTATTTTTGGGTAGATCAGTAACAAAACAACAAAACATGTCGGAAGAAACAGCAAAAAAAGTAGATGCCGAAGTTAAGAAAATTGTTGACAAAGGGTATGAAAGAGCGAAAAAAGTTCTAACAGAAAAAATTGACGATCTTCACAAACTTGCGAAAGCTCTTTTAATATATGAGACTTTATCTGGCGATGAGATAAGAGATTTAATGTTAAAAGACATAAAACCAACCAGATCTTTTAAAGAAGATGATGAAGATGACGGTAAAGCATCATCGGCTCTAGGTTCGCTAGGGTTGAAGCCAAAACCAGCAATTTAACACAGAAATGAAAAAATATTACACTCGTGCGTGTAATTTTTATTATGGCGTTAATGCCAAGCTGTTAATCAAAAAAAAATTAGCTTTACCATTATGTGGTAACAAAAATATTGCTTTTGATAAAGTTGAGGTTATCACAAGAAAAAACAATAAAGTTCTATCGAAAATCATCAATATCAAAAAAATTGAGACTTTAGGTTCTTCTTCAAAAAAAAAAGTTAAACAAGATTTAAAAAAGATAGTTCTTAAAAGAAAAAATTTTTTAAATAATGTAAATTTTTTAAAGCCATCAATCATGGGAATTTTGAATTTAACTCCAGATAGTTTTTCAGACGGAGGAAGGTTTAATAATGAGAAAAAAGCCAAAAACCATATTATGAATATGATTGGCGCTGGAGCAAACATTATTGATGTTGGAGGTGAGTCTACTAGACCAAATTCAAAAACAGTTTTAACAAATATTGAATGGAGAAGAATTGAGAATATTATAAAAAATTTTAAAAAAAAACACAAAACAATATGTTTATCTATAGACACGAGAAAATCAGAAGTAATGATTAAAGCAATAAAACATGGAGCAGATTTAATAAATGATGTTTCAGGTTTTAATTATGAAAATCAATCTTTATCAAGATTAAAAAAATATAATATTGCAAAAGTTTTTCATCATATGCAAGGCAAACCAAATACGATGCAGAAGAACCCAAAATACAAAAATGTTTTATTAGATATTTATGATTTTTTTGAAGAAGGAATAAAAAAAATTGATAATAAAAAGATAATTGTAGACCCCGGTATCGGTTTTGGTAAAAATTTGAAACATAATTTGACTTTAATTTCTAGGATATCTCTGTTTCATAGTCTTGGATTTCCTATTTTGATTGGAACTTCTAGAAAGAGATTTATCAGTCAAATATCTGGAATTAATGATAGCAAGGAAAGAATCGGAGGCACAGTTGCATCCGTTTTATTTTTATTATCTCAAGGAGTCCAAATTTTTAGGGTTCACAATGTTAATGAGGTTAAACAAGGTATTTTAGTATTTAAAAAAATCTTATCAAATTTTAAAAATTAATGAAAAATAAATATTTTGGAACCGATGGAATTCGAGGGACAGTTAATCAAGGTAATATTAACGGTGAAAAATTTTTTAAATTTGGTTTAGCATCAGGAACATATTTTAAGAATCAAAAAAAATCTAAACAGATTGCCATTATAGCTAAAGACACAAGGTTATCTGGATATACTTTGGAACCCGCATTAGTATCAGGCTTAGCTTCAGGAGGCATGCATGTTTTTACATTAGGACCTTTACCAACCAATGGACTTGCAATGTTAACAAAATCTATGAAGGCCAATATGGGCATTATGATTACAGCATCTCACAATCCTTACCATGATAATGGTCTTAAATTGTTTGGACCAGATGGCATGAAATTGTCAGACAAGATAGAAAAAAAGATTGAAAAATTGATAGATACTAAAAATACAAAACAACTAACGAATCCTAAATACCTAGGTAGAGTCAGAAGATTAGAAGATGGAAATGATAAATATATTGAAATATTAAAAAAAAATTTTCCTAAGAATTTTCATTTAAGAGGCACCAAAATAGTTTTGGATTGTGCTAATGGAGCTGGATATAAAGCAGCTCCTAAATTACTTAAAGATCTGGGTGCAAAAGTTGTGTCTCTTGGAGTAAAACCTAATGGTTTAAATATTAATGACAAGTGTGGATCTACTTATCCATCTAAAATTTGCTTAGCTGTCAAAAAGTTTAAAGCACATGTTGGAATATCATTTGATGGGGATGCTGACAGAATTATAATGTGTGATGAAAAAGGCAAGATTATAAATGGAGATCAAATTATAGCCATGCTTGCTCGAAGATGGAAGTCAAAGAAAATTTTAAAAGGAGGTGTGGTGGGGACACTAATGTCAAACTATGGATTAGAAGTTTTTTTAAAAGGTGAAAAAATAAAATTTTTTAGATCAAAAGTCGGAGATAGATATGTCAAAGAAAAAATGAAGAAATTAAATTTTAATTTAGGTGGAGAACAGTCTGGACATATAATTTTAGGAAAATTTGCAACAACTGGAGATGGATTAATGGTAGCATTAGAGGTTTTATTTTCTTTAAGAAAAAAAAAGAAAGCAAGCAAGCTATTAAATATTTTTAAGCCTTTGCCGCAAATTTTAGAAAATATTACTGTTAAAGATAAAAATATAATTAATAAGGCTAAATGTAAAAACGCGATTCAAAAAGCTTGTAAGCTTATGGGTTACAAGGGAAGAATTTTAGTTAGAAAATCCGGAACTGAGCCGAAAATTAGAATTATGGGCGAGTCACATGATAAGAGTTTAATTTTAAAATGCATAACAATAATTAAAAAATCAATAAAAAATTGAAACCCAAATCAAAAATTTTGATAATAGCTGGATCTGATTCTTCAGGAGGAGCTGGAATTCAGGCTGATATTAAAACGGTTACTGCTCTCGGAGGTTATGCAATGACAGCGGTTACTGCTGTTACAATCCAAAACACAAAAGGGGTAAGCGCTGTAATTCCTATCGCACCGAAAGAAATAGGAAAACAAATTTTATTTACATGCAAAGACATAAAGCCAAATGGAATAAAAATTGGCATGCTTCATTCATCTCAGGTAATCAAATCTGTTGCAAAAGTCTTGAAGAAAGTCAAAACTTCCAAGATTGTTCTAGATCCTGTTATGGTTGCTAAAGGTGGAGCTAGATTAATTGATAAATCAGCAATTAAAACTCTAAAAGATAAGTTGATCAGAAAAGCTTACTTAATCACACCAAATATTCCTGAGGCTGAAGTTTTAACAAAAACAAAAATCAAAACTCTGGAGGACATGATTTATGCTGCCAATATTTTGCTGAAATTTGGTGTAAAGAATGTCCTGTTAAAAGGAGGTCACAGAAAATCAAAATATATTGAAGATATTCTTTTAAACACAAAAGAGATTAAAATTTTTAAAAACAAAAAAATTAAAACCAAAAACACTCATGGAACAGGTTGTACTTTATCGAGTGCAATTGCAACTTTTTTATCATGTGGAAAACCTTTAAAGAAATCCTGTGAGTTAGGAATTAAATATGTTAACCAAGCTATAGGATCTAATCCTAATTATGGAAAAGGACATGGTCCTATAAACCATTTAAACTCAATAATAATAAATAAGAAATTTAAATAATGAAAAATGTAGTTGTTGTAGGTTCGCAGTGGGGAGACGAAGGCAAAGGAAAAATAGTTGACTGGTTATCTAGCGAAGCAGATGTGGTTGTTCGTTTCCAAGGCGGTCACAATGCAGGACATACTTTAGTTATTGATAAAAAAGTATTTAAATTAAGATTATTGCCATCAGGCATAGTTAGAGAGGGAAAAATTTCAATTTTAGGTAATGGTGTAGTTATAGATCCTTGGGCTTTATTGGACGAGATAAAAGAAATAAAAAAAAAAGGGATAAATGTAACGCCTGACAACTTTATGATATCAGAGTCAGCTTCACTAATACTACCTTTTCATCAAGAAATGGATGAAATAAGAGAAGATGCTGCTGGAAAAACAAAAATTGGAACAACAAGAAGAGGCATTGGTCCTTGTTATGAAGATAAAGTTGGAAGACGTTCCATTCGCGTTATGGACTTAAGATTAGCAAGCAATCTTGATAGTAGATTGGAAAATGTATTATTACATCATAATGCCATTAGAAAAGGTTTAAAAAAAAAGATCTATAAAAAAGACGATCTTAAAAAAAAATTGTTAAAAATCGCTCCTGAAATTTTAAAATTTGCACAACCTGTTTGGTTAAAATTAGATGAGTTCATAAAAGATAGAAAAAAAATATTGTTTGAAGGAGCTCAAGGAATACTTTTAGATGTAGATCATGGAACTTATCCTTATGTTACTTCATCAAATACCGTGCCGGCAATGGCAGCAACAGGATCTGGCTTAGGGCCAAATAAAATAAATTATGTTTTAGGTATTACTAAAGCTTATACAACAAGAGTTGGCAGCGGCCCGTTTCCTACAGAACTTAAAAATAAGATTGGTGAGAATTTAGGGAAAAGAGGAAAAGAATTTGGAACAGTTACAGCAAGAAAAAGAAGATGTGGTTGGTTTGACGGTGTTTTAGTTCGTCAAACAATCAAGATTGCAGGTATAAATGCCGTTGCACTAACTAAAATAGATGTTTTAGATGAATTGGATGAAATTAAAGTATGTGTAGAGTACGAATTAAATGGAAAGAAAATAAATTATTTACCTACAGCTTCTGAGGATCAATCTAAAATTAAACCTATTTACAAAACTTTTCCTGGATGGAAAAGTTCCACTCAAGGAGTAAGGAACATCAGAGACTTACCTGAAAAAGCTAAAAATTATATATATGCTTTAGAGGATTTTATTGGAGCCAAGGTTTCAAGCATTTCAACGAGCCCAGAAAGAGAGGATACAATTTTGATTGAAGACCCTTTCAATGTTTAATTTGGGGGAAGTAGATTTTTTGATTTACTAGAATTGATCATTGATTTTTGCAATCTCTCAAAAGCTTTCGTTTCAATCTGTCTAATTCTTTCTCTACTAATTTTGTATTTTTTGCTTAATTCTTCTAGAGTTTTTGGATTTTCAGAAAGTCGTCTTGCTATTATAATTTCTTTTTCTCTTTCATTCAAAATTTTCATAGCACCAGCTAATAATTCTTTTTTATCTTCGTACTCTTGTTTTTGTGAAACGATTAATTCTTGATCTAGACTGTCATCTACTAGCCAATCTTGCCATTCATCTGTTTCTCCACTTTTGATTGGGTCGTTCAAAGATTTTTCTTGACCCATCATTCTTCTATTCATGTTTATCACCTCTTCAGAGTCAACGTCTAATCTTTTTGAAATTTCCTCTACTTGTTCATTTTTTAGATCACCTTCTTGTCCAGGCGCAATTTGATTTTTAAGTTTTTTTAAATTAAAAAAAAGTTTTTTTTGAGCAGTAGTTGTTCCCATTTTCACAAGACTCCAGGATCTTAGAACATATTCTTGTATCGATGCTTTAATCCACCACATAGCATAAGTTGCTAGTCTAAAACCTTTATCTGGATCAAATTTTTTTACAGCTTGCATTAAACCTATATTCCCTTCAGATATTAATTCGTTTACAGGTAATCCATATCCGCGATAGCCCATAGCAATCTTCGCAACTAATCTTAAATGACTGGTAACTAATTTGTGTGCAGATTGTAAATTTCCATTTTCTTTCCAATTTTTTGCCAACATATACTCTTCTTCAGCATCCAACATTGGGAATTTTTTAATTTGAGCTAAGTACAAAGAAAGACCTCCGACCGATGGTGTAGGTAGATTGCTTACTATTTTTTTGTTACTCATATTTTTGATTTATATATTAAATTTTATTTTTCAACTACAAAGATTTTTCAATAAATCCAATAATTGCTCAAAATCACTAGGCAATTCGGACTCAAAACTAACCCATTTATTCTTGGACGGATGAATAAAGCCTAAACTTTTTGCATGAAGAGCTTGGCCATTAAGAGCAGAAAGTTTTTTAAAAAAATCTTCGTTTATTTTTTTAAACCTGATATTTTTTTTACCATACTGATTGTCACCCAATAGAGATGCGTTCTTATACTTCATATGCACTCTTATTTGGTGTGTTCTCCCAGTTTCTAAATCGCATTCAATTAGACTAATTTTTGGAACATTTTTTATATTGAATACTTTTATAGTTTTATAATTCGTTATTGCTTTTTTTCCGTTAAAATCACTCACCGTCATTAGCTGTCTATTTTTTTTATTTCTAGAAATTAATGTTTCTATACGACCTTGAAGCGGCCTTATAACACCCCAAACTAAACATAAATATTTTCTTTTGATAGAATGATTGCTAAATTGTTTTCCAAGTTTTGAATGAGCTAAATTATTTTTTGCAATTACCAATAAACCACTAGTTTCTTTATCTATTCTATGAACTATTCCAGGTCTCAATTCTCCATTAATATTAGATAATTTATTTTTGTATTTATAAACTAATGCATTTGCTAAAGTGTTTTTGTAATTACCTGCACCAGGATGCACAACCATTCCTTTTGGCTTATTTATAACTAACACATCTTCATCTTCAAAACGAATATCTAATTTTATTTTATTGGGCAATAATTTATCTGAGTTTTTAATTAAAAATTCAATTATTATTGTATTATTTAATTTAACTTTTTTTGCAGAAGAATTAGTTATTTTTTTATTGATTTTTACATTTCTAGACTCAATAATTTTTTTAATATTTGATCTTGTTAAATGGTTTATTTTTTCTGACAAGAAGATATCAAGCCTTTTTCCATCATCTTTTTCTTTCACTAAGAATTTCATTGAGTTATTCATGATTTAATCTAGATTATAATCAAATGCGTTCGTAGCTCAACTGGATAGAGCGCCTGACTTCGGATCAGGAGGTTGAGGGTTCAAATCCTTCCGGGCGCACACCTAATTAAATATTATCGAATTTGATCAATAACAAGATTCTTTTTCATTTCATATAATCCATTTTTTATCTTAATATTGCAAAATAATTATGAAATATAGCAAAATACTATCAAAAAAAAGTCAAAACCTTAATGACCTGGCTCTATCTTTAAAAGATCAATATTCTTTCGCAGATCCATTTCCTCATATTCAAATAGATAATTTTTTTTCTAACGAGTATTTGGATTCAATATTGAATGAATTTCCGGATTTATCAAATTTAAAAAAATCGGAAAATTATAAAAATCAAAATGAAATAAAATTTGCAAATAATGATTTTGAAAATTTTCCAGATAAAATAAAAAATTTTTTTAATTTTTTAAATTCTGAAACTTTCTTAAATTTTTTACAAATCTTAACTTCAATTAATGAAAAACTTATAGCTGATAAAGAATTAAATGGCGGAGGATTGCATGAGATTAAAACAGGAGGATTATTAAAAGTTCATACTGATTTTAACAAACACCCAGCTAATAATTTTGACAGAAGAGTAAATGTTTTGATTTATTTAAATAAAAATTGGAAAAAAGAATATAAAGGGTGTTTAGAACTTTGGGACAAAGAAATGAAAGAATGTAAACAAAAAATACTTCCAAACTTTAACAAAATAGTAATTTTTTCTACCACAGATTTTAGCAATCATGGTCATCCGGATCCAATAGATTGTCCTAACGATATTTCCCGAAAATCTATTGCGTTATATTATTTTTCTGAAGGAAGACCCAAAGAAGAGATTTTGGATGAAGATCAGAAAAATAGAACTTATTTTAAAAATAGATTTGGTTTTAATAATGAAATTACAGGAAAAAAAGAAAATGTAAAAAATTTTTTAAGAAAATTTTCTTTGTACAAGAAAATGAAGAATTTTGAAAAAAAATATTTGAGAAAGAAAAAATAGTATTATTTAGCTATCCATTTATCGTAATATGAAATATTATCTAAGATATATTTAGGAAAAGTTTCATCTATTTTTACTTTTGTTAATTCAAATCCTTTTGTTGGATGTAAAAGTTTTTCCATTTTTCCTTCTATTTTATCTATATCAGTATTATCTTTTTTATTATCTTCTCCATGAGCAAATGATTTAATTTTTTTTGAGACTCCTTTAGAATCTAATAAATAGGCAAAATGCCATCCACCATTTTGAATAATTTGAAGATTTTGTGGCTTGTCAATTCTCCAAAATGGATATTTTTTAAATTTTAAGTTTCTCAGCCACTGCGGTGATTTAAAATGTTTTTTTAAACACATCTTTGAACCATGCCAGTTATTTTCTGCTTTATTAAGTAAATTCAATTTATAAGCAAAAGCTTTTTGAGAAAAAACTATATATTTATTTTTTTTGTTAAATTGGTTGAGTTTAGTCAAATCGGGTATTTCATCAACATCAGACAAAATAATCAAATCATCGTCAAGACAATTTTTTAAACCTTTCATAATAGAGTTTCTTTGATGTTGCTCCACTAAGGATTCGCCGCCTTCATGAGGTTTTTTTATACTTTCAGGAGTATCGTCTACAACAATATAATTTATTTTATTTTTAAATTTTTTATATTTATCAATGTCAAAATGTAATTTTTTTTGTTTACCTTGGTGATCAACTGTTGACTCAACTATTACAAATTTATCCACAAATTCATTTAAGATATTAAATCTTAAATCCGCTATATGATCTTCGTTAAAATATTGGAAGCAGTCAAAAATTGCCATATATTTTTAATTAAAATATCTATCTTCAATTTTCATGGAAAATTCAGAATTTTTTAAATTGAGAATTTTTGAGATTTTTTTTAAAAGTTTTATTTGTCCTGATATAAGCATTAAACTAATAAATTCTCTCTCTTTTTCGAGGATTAGTTTTTTTCCAGAGTCTATTACAAAATTTGGAATAAATATCATATCCATTTCAACAGGAGTTCTTGTAGCGTGAGATCCTATTTTTCTCCAGTCAGACAACATATAACCTAATTTATATAAAAGATCCGTTACTTCTGTCCAGCAAGGTTCTTTTTTGTACATAGGAAATATCTGGACTTCGCACTTTATAATTAAAGGTCTATAATTTTCTAAACCTTTTAGAATTTCTAGTTCAGCACCTTGAGTATCAATTTTTAAATAATCCAAAGTATTTATGTTTAGTTCTTTTAGACTTGAAGACAATGTATCACACTCAACCATTTCAGTTTTAATTACATCAAATAAGTGAAAATCTTTTTCTTCAAAATCATAAATTGTTAAAGATTTGCTATCAGGTTCATACATCGAAGAACTTTCAGGTCGTTTGTTTAGAATATAAAGCTTTCTGTCACCCTTAGAGCTCCAAAGGCCTTTATTAATAACGTGTTTGCTTTGCCCATTTTTTAAAGAATCCTTCAATGGATCAACTAATATAGACTCAAAGTATTTATTATATTTTTCTGGAAAAAATTTATCAGAATTAAAACCTCCTTGAGCTCCCACGTCTAGACCAATTAATTTTTTATTTTTGAGCAATGCTTCAATATTTTCTTGAAAATTATAAGTATTGTTTGCATTAATTTTTTTATCATGAAGAAAATTTATTGTTCTTGTATTGGCTTTCAACAATTGAAGAATTTTATGTAAAAACGGCAGTATTAGTTTTGTTATACTTATTTTTATTTTCCTTAGAAACATAAAAAATTTTTTATTTTTTTGTAAATGTTGCTATACCTATTTTATTGCCTTCAATTACTGATGATGAGCAATGTAAATGAGTTCTATCAAAAATTAACATTGAACCAACTTCCCATTTATAAATTAGCTCTACCTCTAAACCTTTTAAATTATCTATATTTTCATGTTTTAAATACTTTTCGTATATTTCTTTATCAAATGGTTTATCGCCGAATAACTTTAAATGTTCAGACGATCTTTTGTTTTGACCGTAACTTAAATTTTTTTTCTTTAGTTCTTCAGGATCTAGAGTAAAACTAGTCGATCCTTCATAAAATCTATTTTTAAAAATAACTGTACTCCCAACAGGCGAAAGAGGGATTAAGCTTTGTTTGTATATTTGGTTTTTTAATTCAAAACCAGCATCTACATGCAATCCGATTGGAGCATGACTTTCTTGTATAAGTCCAAATATATCTTTACCATTCTCATCTTGAAGATTATCCATTTTAAAATCTCCAATTTCTTTTTTAAGTCTTTCACAAAATATTTTTTCTAATTTTTCATTATAGCCTTGTAGCCATCTTTTTTTGATAACATTTTGTTTTTTGTTGTGAACTGTAGTTGGAAGATCTTTATATAATTTCAAAAATTCTTCGATTTCCTCTTTACTATATAAATTCTTTATTACTTTTGGAGCTGACTCAAGTTTCTTTATTTCTTTAATTTTTTCATTCATTTAATATTATTCACCCATGTTTATTAATGTTCCTCTTTGCTTGGCTCCTAAATAAGAGGAATAAAAAATTATAACACCTAAAATAAAATAAACTATAGATATAGATATTGATTTAATTATGTCGAAATAATTAACAGTATTATTTAATAGAATGTTTCTCATTTCTTCAAATATATGAACCAAAGGGAGACTTTTTGCTATAATTTGTAGAGAGTTTGGTAAAATTTCCATAGGATAATAGATACAGCCTAAAGGGGCTAAAAAAAATAAACTTGCCCATGCAATATTCTCAAATGACGGGCCAAATCTTAATAATCCTGATGTCACTAAAAGTCCTAAAGTAACACCAAAAAGATATAACGGTAATAATAAAAGCAATAGCGGAAAACCAAGTTTAAAAACTGAAACGCCAAAAAGAGGTATTGCTAAAATTGCAGCAGGAACTAAACCGATAAGCGCTCTTAAAATTGCTGTTAAAGTAAGGGAGGTAATGATTTCACTTATTCTAATTGGCGCTATAAATAAATTCGTGAAATTTCTACTCCAAATTTCCTCTAAAAACATCATATTAAAACTTATACTTACTCTAAATAGGAAGTCATATAAGATTGCAGCGGTCAAAATAATACCTACTGTGTTGCTATAATAATCTGAACTTAAAGTAAAAAATTTAGATATAAAACCCCAAAGAAAAATCTGTACTGTCGGCCAGTAAATTAAATCTATAATTCTTGGTAAAGAGTTACTTATTAAATAAATATGTCTAAGTCCTAAAGCGTAAATCTTACTGAAGTTCATCTCTGCTCCTAGCTAGCTTGAGAAATGTTTCTTCAAGATTATTCCTTCCATGTTTTTTAATTATTTCTTTACAAGTTCCTCTATCTATGATTTTTCCTTTCTTCATCATTATTATACTGTCACACAGTCTCTCAACCTCATTCATATTATGGGAAGCAAGAAGTATAGTGACTTGATTTTTTGATCTATATTCTTGAATATAACTTCTTACAAAATCACCAATATCAGGATCTAGACTTGCGGTTGGCTCATCTAAAAGTAAAATTTCTGGTTTATTAATTAAAGATTTAGCTAAGGAT
>JACWDZ010000020.1 GCA_014653815.1 Pelagibacterales bacterium SAG-MED29
TGTTATTGAAGCTTCTTCTTTTCAACTCTCACATTCAAGATTTATACATCCCAATTATGCAATTTTGTTAAATATCACCAATGATCATATAGATTGGCATGGATCTATTCAATCCTATATTAAATCAAAGTTAAAAATATTTTACTTACAAGAAAAAAATAATTTTGCTTTAGTAAATGATAATTTTAAAGCAATTTTTAAAAGAAAGAAATTTTTGAGTAAATTGGTTTCAATTAGATTTAAAGATTATAAAAAAATAAAATCTAAAATAGAAAATAATTACTTAAAATTCAGCGGAAATGATGAAAATATGAATTTTGTTTATACTTTAGCAAAGTTACTAAAAATTAAAAACAAATCATTTATAAAATCCATGAATTCTTTTTTAGGATTCCCTCATAGATATGAAATTTTTTTTAAAAAAAAAAATGTTACTTTTATCAACGATTCAAAAGCTACCAACTTCCAGGCAACTAAATCTGCTTTAGCGAGCAGTAAAAATATTTATTGGATAGTTGGAGGATTACCGAAAGACAAAGATAAACTTGATTTAAAGTCTATAAAAAATAATATTATTAAATCTTATATAATTGGAAAAAATATCAATTTTTTTAAAAAGCAACTAAAAAATAAAGTAAAATTTTCTGTTACAAAAAATTTAAAAGAATCAATAATAAGTGCTTTAAGAGATATAAAATTATTGAAAAAAACAAATAACACGATCTTATTAAGTCCAAGCGCTGCATCATTTGATCAATTTAAAAATTTTGAAAATAGGGGTAATGAATTTAAGAAATTAAGTAGACTATATGCTAAAAAATTTATTTAAATTTGACTTTAATAATTATTGGAGAAATATTGATAAAAATATTCTTTTTGGTTTTCTTTTTTTATTTTTTTTAGGTCTTTTTTTTTCATTCTCTTCCACCTCTTCATTAGCAGGTGAAAGATTAAATAAAGCTTACTATTTCTTTTTTTCAAAACATTTAGTTTTCACTATATTAGCACTTTTTATAATGTTTATTATTTCAGCAATAGAAACATCTTTGCTAAAAAGAATAGTTATTCCGCTTTTTATAATATTTTTTATATTATTAATTTTAGTTCCTATTATTGGAGTGGAGGTAAAAGGTGCTAAAAGATGGTTAAATTTGTATTTATTTAGATTACAACCTATAGAACTTTTAAAGCCTTTTTTTATTTTGGCAACAGTTAAAATATTAACTTTAAATAAATTAAAAAATTCTCAAATAAGATACTTATTTAGTTTTCTTTTGTTATCTTCAGTAATAATACTTTTAATTGATCAGCCAGATCTAGGTCAGTCAATTTTGCTGATAGGAAGTTGGATTGCAACCGTGTTTGTTTCGGGTGTCAGTTTTATATATATTTTTAGTTTTTTTATTATCTTTATACTTTTAATAGGAGGCCTTTTATTTTTAATGCCTCAGAAATTTGGTTATATAATTAATCGTTTAGTAACGTTTTTAGATCCTAGTAAAGGGGATGATTTTCAATCCTCGAAAGCTTTAGACGCCATAAAGCAAGGAGGCCTTAAAGGTCAAGGAATGGGGGAAGGAATTTTAAAAGATAGCGTTCCCGAAGCCCATACTGATTATATTATTGCCATCATATCTGAAGAATATGGTTCAGTTATTTCAATCTCAATTATAGCCATTTTTTTATATATTGCTTTTAGAATTATAAAAAATTGTATTTTAATAAATGATGATTTTTTAAAACTCTCCTTATGTGGTCTTGCTTCACTTCTTATTTTTCAAACATTCATTCATATTGGTGTGAATACTAGTTTACTGCCAACAACAGGAATGACATTACCTTTTTTGAGCTATGGAGGCTCGTCTCTTGTTGGAAGTGCTGTTTTGGCAGGAGTAATTTTAAATTATACAAAAATTAAATTGGATATAGATGAGCAATAAATTCAAGAAAATAGTTATTGCGACAGGCGGCACAGGTGGACATGTTTTCCCTGCTTATAGTTTAGCAAAACATTTTATTGATAGTAAAAAAATAAATGTTGAAATAATTTCAGATAAACGAGGCTTGAGATATTTAGAAGGCTATCAAGATGTAAAGATTACAGAGATTACTTCATCAACTATTTTTAAAAAAAATATATTTCAATTATTATTTTCAATATTAATTATTTTTTACTCTATATTTAAATCTCTAATTTTTTTATTAATGAATAGACCAAATTTAGTTTTTGGTATGGGTGGTTATTCTTCATTTCCAGTCTGCATTGCTGCCATAATACTTAGAATTCCATTTATTATTTATGAGAATAATTTGTACATTGGAAAAGCTAATAAATATTTATTGCCATATGCAAAAAAAGTTTTTGTATCTTACAAAGAACTGGAAGGAATTTCAAAGAAATATCATAAAAAAGTTTGTGAGATCGGAAACATAATTCGAAAAGAAATAATCAATTTTCGGGTTAAGTCTAATTCTAATCAAAGTGATAAAAAATTAAAAATATTAATTTTAGGAGGCAGTCAAGCAGCAAAAATTTTTGCAGAAAAACTTACAAAAATTTTTAAAGAATGTAATGATGCTAAAATACCTCTAAAAATTTATCAACAATGTTTGCCTGAGCAGAACAAATTCTTGACCTCTTTCTATAAAGATTTAAATATTGATTTTGAGGTCTTTAATTTTAGCAATAATATTTTAGATTATTTTTCTAAAATTAACTTAGCGATAACCCGATCAGGATCTTCAATGTTAGCAGAACTGATTAATGCACAAATACCCTTTATTTCTGTTCCTTTGCCATCATCAGCGGACAATCATCAATTAAAAAATGCTATTTATTATGAAAAAAATGGGTATAGCTATTTAATAGAAGAAAAAAATTTAAACACAAAATTATTCCAATTGATTAAAAAAATTAGTGAAGACACATCATTATTAAGTCAAATCTCAAGCAAGCAAAGACAATATTCTGACAAATCAGTATATGAAAATATCGATAATCAAATAAACAAGATAATAAATGAAGAACATTAGAATAGGACAAAAAGAAATTATTCATTTCATAGGCATTGGAGGAATAGGCATGAGCGGTTTAGCTCAAGTTATGAAAACTATGGGTTTTAAAATTCAAGGCAGTGATCAAAATAAAAATAAAAGTACACAAAATTGTTCAAAAGTAGGTATTAAAGTTTTTATAGGACATGCTAAGAAAAATATAAAAAGTGCAACAATTATTGTCAAATCTTCTGCTATAAAAGATAATAACGCAGAGATTCAACAAGCCAAAAAAAGTAAAATTCCAATTTATTCAAGAGCTGAAGTTTTAGCTAATGTTGTGTCATTAAAAAAAAATATAATAATTACCGGTTCTCATGGAAAAACCACCACAACATCTTTAGTGGCAAAAATTTTATTTGATCAAAAATTGGACCCAACTATTATTAACGGAGGAGTTATTAATTCTTTCAATAGTAACGCCAAATTAGGAAAAGGTGACTGGGCTATTCTAGAAGCAGACGAGTCTGACGGCAGTTTTTTAAAGTTACCAATTAATTATTCTATAGTAACTAATATAGATTTTGAACATATAGACTATTATAAAAATTATAAAAATTTGGAGAATGCATTTATTCAATTTATAAACAAAACTCCACCAATTGGGAAATCCTTAATTTGCATTGATAATAAAAATATCAATAAAATTTTAACTAAAATAAAAAATAAAAATATATTAACATATGGATTTAACAAAAAAGCTAATTATAGAATTAGCAATCCAAGATATCATGCCACTCATTCTTTATTTGATTTGCATTATAGAAATTTAGACAACAGCAAAGCGACAATTAAAAATATTAATTTAAAATTAATAGGAGAACATAATGTTCTTAATGCATCTGCAGCCGCAGCAGTTTGTATAAATCTTGGAGTAAAAATTGATGTTATTAAAAAAGCTTTGAAAAACTTTTCTGGGGTTCAAAGGAGAATGACAAAAATATTTACCAAAAATAAAAATGAATTTTTTGATGATTATGCCCATCATCCAACTGAAATTTCTTCAATCTTAGAAGGAGTTAATAAAGTTTATACTAGTAGAAAAATTATTACGGTTTTTGAACCTCACCGATATTCCAGAGTAATGTCATTAAGAAAAGCTTTTTCTAAATCATTCACAAAATCAGATTTAGTTTTAATTTGCCCTATGTATGCTGCAGGCGAAAAGAAAAATTCAAGTTTTAGTCTATTCAATTTTGCAAAATTAATATCAAAAAATTCTAAAACTCAAACAGTACTTGTAAAAAATCAAAATGAACTATCAAACTACTTCAAAAAGAATTTAGTAAGCGATGAAATTATAATCGGTATGGGTGCCGGGTCTATTTCAAAATGGATGAAAGAATTAAAATCTAGTTTATGAATTTAAATACTGATCTTTTAAAAAAAAAATTTGGCAAGAACTTAATAATAAATG
>JACWDZ010000021.1 GCA_014653815.1 Pelagibacterales bacterium SAG-MED29
TTAAGGAATTAAAACCAAGAATTCTAGTTTTAGGGATTGGAGGAGCTGGCGGAAATGCAATTAATGAGATGATCGAGTCTGGCATGGAAGGAGTTGAATTTGTAGCAATTAATACTGACGCTCAAGATTTAAAAAAGAGCAAGGCTCATGCAAAAATTCAAATTGGTATGAATTTAACTAAAGGTCTCGGAGCTGGTGCAAAACATAACATCGGTCAAGCAGCAGCAGATGAGTCAATAGGTGAGATAGTTAATTATATACAAGGAAGTAATATGGTTTTCATAGCAGCTGGAATGGGAGGCGGAACAGGAACTGGAGCTTCTCACGTTATAGCTAAAGCAGCTAAAGAATTAAATATTTTGACAGTTGGAGTTACTACGTTGCCTTTTGACTATGAAGGGTCTAAAAGAATGAGAAGAGCCGTAGAAGGGTTAGAGGCGTTAAAAAAACATTTAGACACTACAATTGTCGTTCCTAATCAAAATCTATTTAAAATTGCTAGCGAGACTACAACATTTGAAGAGTCATTTCATTTATCAAACAATGTTTTAAGACATGGTGTGCAAAGTGTAACTGATCTAATGGTAAGACCAGGTATGATTAATTTAGATTTTGCTGATGTAGAGACTGTAATGAGCTCTATGGGCAAAGCAATGATGGGAACTGGAGAAGCCGAGGGAGAAAATAGAGCGATGGCAGCTACAGAGATGGCTCTAAATAATCCTCTAATTGATGAATATTCTTTAAAGGGTGCAAAAGGATTGCTAATAAATATTACTGGCGGAAAAGATCTTACTTTATTTGAAGTTGATCAAACAGTTCAAAAAGTTAGAGCTGAAGTTGACCCAGAAGTTGAATTAATCTTTGGAGCTATAAAAGATGAAAGCATGGCCGGCAAGATGAGGGTCTCAATTGTTGCAACGGCTTTAGACGGACACAAGCCTCAAAACAATACTGTTTTAAATATGACTTCAAGAATACAACATAGAAACAATGGATATTCTGAAGATTTATTTTCTCAAAATATAAACAATATAGACAACAATACTTTTAACTCTATCGAAGGAGCAACTGCTCTAAAGTTAGATGAAAAGTTTGAAGTCAATGATCAAGAACAACAATCTATAGTTAATAATTTAGGACAGAGCATTCCTGAACCTAAAATAGAAACAAAAGAGGACAATATTCCAACAGGCGTTTCAATCGAAAATGCTTCATACATAGAAAGCAATAATGAGGATAGTTCTTCATTGACAAAAGATGAAAATATAAGTTCAGAAGTTGAGATAAGTAATGAGGAAGAGTATACACCTCAACTTTTTGCTCAGGATAATGAATCTCAAGTCGAAAGAGAATTAGATGACCCTGGTAGAGACGAACAAACAGAAAAATTTTTTGATCAGGACTCAAACGAAGAAGAGGATTTTGAAATTCCTGCATTTTTAAGAAAACAAAAATTTTAATGATAAAATTATATCATTATGATCAATCCAACTTCATTATCGGAACTTCCCCATTTTCCGGTGATGTTGGATCAAGTAATTAAAATTTGTTCTCCTGATAAAGGTGGCGTTTATATAGATTGCACTTTTGGTGGAGGAGGCTATTCAAAGAAATTACTTAAATTTTCTAAAACGAAAGTTATAGCTCTGGATCGAGATGAATTTATTATAAATATCAGCAAAGAGTTAGAAAAAAAATATCCTGATAGATTTTTTTTTCATAAGAAAAAATTTAGTGAAGTAAATACCATTGTTGAAAAACAAGCGGTCGATGCTGTAGTATTTGATTTAGGTTTATCTTCAATTCAATTGAATAATTTAGAAAGAGGTTTTTCTTTTAATTCAAAAGAAAAATTAGATATGTCAATGGGTCTTTCAACCACTTCCGCCGAAGAAGTAGTAAATAATTTCAGCGAACAAAAATTGAAGTCAATTATTAAAATTTTAGGAGAAGAAAAAGACGCATCAAGAATTGCAAGAAATATAATTAAAACTCGTTTAGAGAAAAAGATTACTAAAGTTGATCAGCTAGTAGCAATTATTGAAAAAAGTAAAAAGAAAAATTATGCAAATAAAATAAATCCAAGCACCAAAACTTTTCAAGCTTTAAGAATATTTGTAAATAAAGAAATTACTGAACTTATTGAGGGAGTTATTAACGCAACAAAAATTTTAAAACCAGGAGGAAAAATATTAATTGTTAGTTTTCATTCCATAGAGGATAAAATAATTAAATACTTTTTTAGTAATTTTTCTTCAAATCGATCTAAACCCTCTAGATATTTTCCCGAAAATAAAGACATCGATGTCTCTTTATTTGATAAATATAAAAATAAAATATTTAAACCTTCTAACATAGAAATTATTAAAAATCCGCCATCACGTTCAGCCAAACTTAGATATGCAACTAGAAGTAAAAATAAATTTATTTATCCGCACGAATTAGTAAATAAATTCAAAAAGTATTTAGATTTGGAGAGATCAAGTGTTTAAAATTAATTTAATTATATCGATTTTTATATTTTCAATTTTATTAAGCATTACATCCGCAATTAAGAATCAAACCAGAATTATTGAAAAAAATATTTATAAAATTGATAGAAAAATTGCAGTTATAAAAAAAGATTTACACGAAACACAACTAGATTATTTTTACGTTTCTTCTCCCGGCCATTTATCAAAAAAAATTCAACAATTGGCTGTCATTGATTATGTTCCAATGGATTTTTCTAGAATATATTTTAATTATAAAGATTTTATAGACTCTCAAAAAAAAATAACAATTCTTAAAATAGATAATGAGAAAAAAACAAAAAAAAAATAAAAATTTAAATATAAACCAAAAGAGTTTCTATTTTGAAGATTATTTAGATACTAATAAAAAAAATAAGAAAGTTAAAAATTCCAGTATTTCTCAGGATAGAGTTTATCTGCTTTTTTTTCTATTTTTTTCTCTAATTACGATATTTTCGATCAAAATTATTTTTGTATCTTTAAAAAATCCTGAAATTTATAGTAAAAAAAATAATTCATCCCTTTTTACATCTCTAAGAAGAGACATAATAGATCGGAATGGGATTTTAATATCTAGAAACGTAAATTCTTTTCATGCAGCTATAAAACCTAGTTTAATAAAAAATAAAGAGAATTTTCTAATTAAGATTAGAATAAATTTTCCTGATTTATCCATTAAACTAATTGAGCGAAAATTAGATCAAAAAAAATATTTTTATTTAAAGAAGAGATTGGATCAACATGAAAAAGAAAAATTATGGTCTCTTGGAGAGAAAGGTATAATTTTTGAACCTTTTCAATCCAGAATTTATACTCATGCAAATTTGTACGGTCATATCTTAGGCCAAGTTGACTATGATAATTATGGAATCTCTGGAGTTGAAAAATATTTTGACAAAGAGCTTAAAGATAAGAGATTATTAAACACTCCATTGCAATTAACTTTAGATACAAATGTTCAACATATAATAGAGGATGAACTCAATAGAGCTTTAGAAACCTTTAATGCCACTGGCGGGGGCGCTTTACTAATGGATGCTAAAAATGGTGAGGTTTTGTCTTTAGTTTCTCTACCCAACTTTAATATCAATGCTAGAGAAAACATTAAAGACAAAAATTATATTAATAAAATAACCAAGGGTGTCTATGAATTAGGTTCTATTTTTAAAACATTTACAATCGCTTTAGCTATTGAAAAAAATTTAGTATTACCTGAAACGATTATTAAAAATATACCTAGAAAAATAAAATGTTCTGTTCATGAAATATCAGATATCAAACAATTTCCTAAAGATTTGTCGGTTGAAGATATATTAATTAGATCTTCTAATATAGGAACTTTAATGTTAGCTAAAAAAATTGGTGAACGAGACTATAAGAGTTTTATCAAAGAAACTAATTTATTGAATACACCGGAATTAGAGCTAGAGGAGCTCGGAACTCCTTTGAGATTTAAATGGAATAAATGTAAATTAGAAACTATCTCTTATGGCCATGGAATAGCAGTTAAAATACAATAAAAAAAATAATATTACTGCGCAGTCAATTAAGAAAGAAATAGCAGA
>JACWDZ010000022.1 GCA_014653815.1 Pelagibacterales bacterium SAG-MED29
GGAATCTTTTCCTACAATCTCAATTTCTCTTTGAACAGATACATCCCAGATTTGCACATGTTCTTTAAGATGATCATATTCCTCCTCTGGAGATGAAAATGTTGTAGCTAATAACATGTGATTATAGACTGTAAAACTTTTTACCCCTTGTTTTTCTAATCTTGAAATAAAAGGCGTTCCTCTCAATCTTCTTGATCTTGTAATAGCAGCTCGCAGAGTTGGATATAAAGTTTTCATTTTTTTAAAAATTCAGCAATCTTCTCTCTCATTTCAAAAGCTTTCTCAAGTATTATCATATGACCACAGTCTTTTATGACGTGTGTCTTCGATCCGGATACCAAAACTGAAAATTTTTTTCCTTTTTCAAGTTTTATCATTTTATCTGATTCTCCAAGTATAAAAAACGTTGGACATTTGATTTTTTTAACAGCCTTAAGCCCATTTTTATAATTATTACACGCTTTTAAATCTACTGATAAAACTTCTGTTACTTCTCTTGATGAGTTCAATATTTTTTGAAGTGGATTTCCTCCAATAAATTGTTTCGAATGACCGTAACCCCATTTCATCATTAGATGTAATGACTCCATATCACCTGAATGTGCTAAATCAATCAAACTTTTGTTTACCGGAATTTCGTAAGAACCCGCAACAAATATTAAATTCTTAATTTTTTTAGGAAACTTATTTGTGTATTCTAAAGCAACTAAACAACCTTGTGAGTGTCCTACTAAAGTTAAATCTTGTATACCAATTTTTATAATAACTTTTTCTAACCATTCTGCCATTTCTTCAATTGTTTTTAAACTATCTCCCTCAGAATTGCCGTGACCAGGAAAATCTAAAGCAAAAACATTGTAATTTTGATCTGATAAATATTGTGCTGTTAGAGACCAAACCACATGAGATTGACCGCTTCCATGAAGAAGTATTATAGAATGTTTTTTTTTATCAAATATTTCTCCGGTATCGGTAAAAAACACTTGTTTGTTTTCGATTTGAAGATTCATTAAATAAGTTATTATTTATCTTGCCAGTTAGGTTTTCGCTTATTTATGAAAGCGTCTATTCCCTCTTCTGCATCAAGTTTAAGCATATTTTCAACCATAACATTTGAAGCATAATCATAAGCTTCTGATAAAGTCATATTTATTTGTTTGTAAAATGCTTCTTTACCAATTTTTAAAGTCATTGCTGATTTTTTAGATATCTTTAATGCTCTTTCTAAAACAAAATTCTGAAGATCATTATCATTAATCATTTTGTTAATTAATCCAATTTCAGCTGCTTTGCTAGATGAAATTAAATCACCAGTCAAAAGCATTTCCATAGAATGTTTATTGGATACATTTCTTGATAAAGCTACCATTGGTGTTGAACAAAATAAACCAATGTTAACACCTGGTGTAGCAAATTTAGCAGATTCTCCCGCATAAGCTAAATCACAACTAGCAACTAATTGACATCCCGCTGCTGTCGCAACACCAGCAACTTCTGAGATTACAGGCTTAGGATTGTTAACAATAGATTGCATTAGTTTTGAGCATTTCAACATCACTTCTTTAAAGTAACCTTTTCCTTTATCAGAATTTTTACGACCAGCTTTTAATTCTTTCAAATCGTGCCCTGCTGAAAATGTAGGACCCTCTGCTGAAATAATAATTATTCTTATCTTGTTATCAACTGCTGCTTCATCTAAAGCTAATTGAATGCTTAACATCATTTCTTCCGATAAAGCATTGTGATTTTTAGGATTATTTAAAGTTATGCGTAAAATTCCGTCAGAATTATTTGAGGTTTTTACTATACTATTATTGTTTCCAGAGCTCATAGAATTTAACTTATTATGACTTTTACCTCATCTGAGAGTGAATTGGCAATAAAACAATATCTATGTGCTCTTTCTTGAACTTTTTTCATTTCATCACCGTCAGCAGAAAATCCATCGGAAAATTGTACTTTGGGATTTAACTCTATTTTAGTAACTGACATTTGACCTTTTGAATTTTTTCCAAGTGTAGCTATTGCATTGTCTTTGTATCCAATGACTGGCCAACTCATTTTCGCTGCTAATGCTAAAAATGTCATCATATGACAACTGCTTAAAGAAGCAGCCAAGGTTTGTTCGGGGTTGCTATTTAATTCACTACCTCTCCAATCTGGAGCTGAGTCAGCTATGATTTTCATATTTGGAGTAAAAATTATTTCATGTTGATTAGAATATTTTCCTGGAGACATTTCTCCTTTATTAAGATTCCAAATTAGATCGATTGATATTTTAGACATATTGAAAAATCAGTTTAGTTCTTTAGCTTTTTTTCTAAGTTCAAATTTCTGAATTTTTCCCGTTGAAGTTTTTGGTAAATCACAAAACACTACTTTTTTAGGTAGTTTAAATCCTGCTAAAGTTTCTCTACAAAAATCTATAATTTCTTTTTCTGTTGCTGGTTTATCTTTAATTAATTCTACAAATGCACAAGGTGTTTCTCCCCATTTCTCATCGGGTTTAGCAACTACAGCTGCTAAAGATACTGATGAATGTTTTGCAATTGTATTTTCTATCTCTATTGAAGATATATTTTCTCCGCCTGAAATTATTATATCTTTGGATCTATCTTGAATTTTAATATATCCGTCAGGATTAGTTACTGCTAAATCACCAGAATGAAACCAACCACCTGCCATTGACTTTTCTGTTGCTTCTTTATCTTTATAATAGCCCTTCATAACTACGTTTCCTCTAATCATAATTTCACCCATTGTTTTTCCATCATATGGCACAGGCTTCATTGTTTTAGGATCCATTACTACCGCACCTTCCGTGTTAGGATATCTTACTCCTTGTCTTGCTTTAATTTCATTTTTTTTATTTTTTTCTAAATCATTCCATTCATCATTCCAAGCGCATTGGAGTATATGTCCATATGTTTCCGTTAATCCATAAACATGCATTACTTCAAAGCCTAAAGAGTCCATTTTTTCAAAAATAATGCTCGGTGGAGGAGCTCCTGCTGTTAATACATTTACTTTTCTTTTTAATTTTTTTTGTTGGTCTTTAGGTGCATTTGCTAGCATATTTAAAACTATTGGCGCACCCCCAAAATGAGTGACTTCATATTTATCAATTAATTCAAATATTTTTTTAACATCTATGCTTCTTAAACAAATTATACGAGCATGTAACATTGCTAGTGTCCATGGATAGCACCATCCGTTGCAATGAAACATTGGAACTGTATATAAAAAGTTTAATTTATTTGGCATGTTCCAGGCTGTAGCGCTGCCAGTTGCCATTAAATAAGATCCTCTGTGATGATAAACTACGCCTTTTGGATTTCCTGTTGTTCCAGAAGTATAGCCTAAAGAAATAGCTTGCCATTCATCTTTGGGTTTTTTCCATTTATAATCTAAATCACCAGTATTTAGAAAGCTTTCATATTCTAATTCACCAATATTTTTAAATTTTGATGTGTCTGTATCTTTGTCTTCAATATCAATAATAGTAATTTTATTTTTGACATCTTTTAATGCTTTTCCAAGAACCTCATGGAATTGTCTGTCTACTATTAATACTTTTGCATCACTATGATTTAAAATGTAACTTATTGTTTTTGGATCTAACCTTGTATTAATTGCATTAATTACAGCACCAACCATTGGTATTGAATAATGTGCTTCAAATATTTCAGGAGTATTGAAAGCCATTATTGATATAGTATCACCAGTTTTTATTCCAATTTTATCTAATGCACT
>JACWDZ010000023.1 GCA_014653815.1 Pelagibacterales bacterium SAG-MED29
ATTTAGCTGGGACTGGTGGCTCAGAGTTACCAGATTTAAAAGCAGAATTTTCTGATATTGCTCATACAAGAGGAACCTTGTCAGCAGCAAGATCAGCAGATCCCAATAGTGCTAATAGTCAATTTTTTATATGTTTTGATTCCGCCCCTCACCTAGATAGACAATACTCTGCCTTTGGTAAAGTAACTAAAGGGATGGAATTTATTGATATGATAAAAAAAGGTGATCCTAATAGTGGATCTGTTCAAGATCCTGACAAGATTATTAGTCTTAAATCAAAATAAGTTAAATGAAAAATAATGAATTCTCATTTGAGCTGATAACTCAAAATGATAACGCTAGATTAGGAAGAATATCTACACCAAAAGGAAAAATTGATACTCCTGCATTTATGCCTGTAGGAACTCAAGGAACTGTTAAAGGTATTTATACAGACGATATCTTGAAGACGGGCACTCAAATTATTTTAGGAAATACATATCATTTGTTATTACGACCTGGAATAGAAATATTAAAAAAATTTAATGGTCTTCATAAATTTATGAACTGGAATAAACCAATTCTTACAGACTCAGGCGGTTATCAGATCATGTCTTTGTCAAATTTAAACAAAATAGATAAAAATATCGGAGCTGTATTTAAATCCCATATTGATGGCAAAAAAATTATTTTAAGTCCAGAAAAAAGTATTCAAGTTCAAAAAGCTATCAATTCAGATATAATTATGGTTTTAGATGAGTGTTCAAAACTAACTGATAATAAAAAAATTTTATCAAAAGCAATAGATGTATCTTCTCATTGGGCAGAACGTTGTAAAATTGAATTTGGTCAAGACAAGTCAAAAGCTTTATTTGGTATTGCTCAAGGCGGTCTTTATAAAGATTTACGGGAAGAAAGCATTAATAAATTAATTGAAATAGACTTTGATGGTTATGCAATGGGTGGACTCGCAGTAGGAGAATCTCAATCAGAAATGTTTAAGATTTTAAAGGAAACAACTCATCTATTACCTAAAAATAAACCAAGGTATTTGATGGGTACAGGAACACCTTCAGATATTTTAGGAGCTGTTTATCATGGTATTGATATGTTCGATTGTGTTTTGCCAACTAGATCAGGTAGAACTGGATTAGCTTTTACATGGGAAGGAAAATTAAATATTAAAAATTCTAAATATCAAAAAGATAAATCTCCATTAGACTCATCTTGCCAAATAAGAGGATTAAATCAATACTCCAAAAGCTATTTGAACCATTTAGTCAAATCTAATGAGATGATGGCTTCAATGTTGATTTCACTACATAATATCTATTTTTATCAACAATTTATGAGTGAAATTAGAAAAAATATCAAGAACGGCACTTTTGCTACTTTTTATAAAAAATATACCAATTATTTTAATTAATAATTATTTGAAATTTTCGATATATATCTATAAAAGAGAATTTCTTTCAGGGCCCTTAGCTCAGTTGGTAGAGCACCTCCCTTTTAAGGAGGGTGTCGATGGTTCGAGTCCATCAGGGCTCACCAGTAGTTTATTTAAATTTTAATTGGAGGATATTTAATAATTATTTCATTTATCCAACCATTTAAATTTTGAATTCTTTTTGTACTTGATGGATGAGTACTTAAGAAAACCGGCGGTTCTTTCCCTTTCTTTTTGTCAGCCATTCTTTCCCATAGCTTTACAGACTCTCTAATATCATAACCAGCTAATGAAGAAAATATTAAGCCTAAATAATCAGCTTCTGTTTCTTGTTTTCTTCCAAAGGGATTAAATAGATAAATTTGTTCATTAAAATTTATTTTTAAGCATCTTAACTGTTGATTTGGTAACAAACTTATTAATATTTCCACCTAATTTACTAATTTCTTTTACAAATTTTGAAGAAATTATTTGATTTTCAACATCTGACATTAAAAACATTGTTTCGATACTTGAATCAAGTTTTTTATTCATGCCAGCTAATTGAAATTCATATTCAAAATCTGAAACAGCTCTTAAACCTCTTATTATAACTGTAGCATTATATTTTTTACATAAATCAATTGTGAGAGTATCAAACGGCACAGCTATAATCTTTTTTTTTTTTAATTTTAAATCTCTAAATAAAGAATTTTTTATAATTAATAATCTTTCCTGTATAGAAAAATAATAACTTTTGTTAATATTATCAGTTGTTGCAATGATGACTCTATCAAAAATTTTTAATGATTTTTTAATTACATCAATATGCCCAAAAGTAATAGGATCAAAAGTTCCTGGATAAATTGCGGTCTTCATAATTATTGAATATTATCCTCTATTTTGATAACAGAGACAACTTTTTCATTTCCTGATAATTTTTTTATTCTAACACCTTGAGTGTTTCTACCGGCAACTCTTATTTCTTTAACTGCACATCTCATGATGCTTCCTTTGGCAGTAGATAATATAATTTCATCTGAATCACTTACAATTAAAGATGATGCTATGTTTCCATTTCTTGGAGAATTAATTATGCCGATTATTCCCTTTCCACCTCTATTTGTGACTCTATAATCTAAACAAGAAGATCTTTTACCGTATCCATTTTCTGTTACAGATAAAACAAATCTATCCATAGCATTTTTTATTTTTTTATCTTTACTAATTTTTTTTGGAATAGCATTTGAATGATCTAAAATTGAAAGTGAAATTACATTATCTTTCTCATTCAATTTAATGCCTTTTATTCCTTTAGACGATCTCCCTTTAAATAATCTCAATTTTTTAGATTTAAATCTTATACATTTACCAAATTGTGTGCTTAATAATATATCTTGATCATCTTTGCATATTTTAACACCAATAATTTTATCATCTTGGTCTAATTTCATTGCAATTTTTCCATTATTATTAATATTAACAAAATCTTCTAAAGTATTCTTTCTAACATTCCCTTTAGATGTAACAAAAATAACCTTTAAATTTTTCCACTCAGACTCGTCTTCTGGTAGAGGCATAATAGAACTTATGGAATGATGGTTTTTTAATGGTAATAAATTAAATATAGATTTTCCTTTAGAAGCAGCTGTACCTTCTGGTATTTTGTGAGCTTTAATCTTGTAAGCTAATCCTTGAGTAGAAAAAAATAAAACTGGTGTATGAGTATTTGCTGTAAATATTTGAACTACAAAGTCTTCCTCTCTTGTTGATATTCCTGTTTTTCCTTTTCCGCCTCTTTTTTGAGCTTTGAGAGAACTTAGTGGACTCCTTTTGATATAACCTTGATTTGTAATGCTTATAACAACAGACTCTTTTTGAATTGTTTCCTCAATATTATAATTTAATACTGCATCAATAATTTTAGTTCTTCTAGGACAGCTAAATTTTTCTTTGATATTTTCTAACTCTTTAACTATTAATTTGTTTAGTTCTTTTTTAGAATTTATAATTTTATTATATTCGATTATTAAATTTGACAATTTTTTTATTTCATCTTCTATTTCTCCAATTCCATATGCTGTCAGTTTTTGAAGTCTTAGTTCAAGAATAGCATTAACCTGTTCTTTGGATAATTGATAGTTTGAAATATTTTTCTTTTTTTCAATTATAGTAATTAATCTAATACTTTTTTTAATTTTCCATTTTTTTGATAAAAGATTTTTTTTTGCAGTTTCTGTATCTTTAGAATTTTTTATTATTTTAATTGTCTCATCAATATTTTCCACTGCAGTA
>JACWDZ010000024.1 GCA_014653815.1 Pelagibacterales bacterium SAG-MED29
GTTGTTGGCTCCCATATTTGAAAAGTTTTTCCAAGACCAACAAATAAAATGTTGCTCTTGATGTTAGCGTGTTTAAGTAATTTTTCTGTTAGTGATACCCTGCCTTCAGTATCGAATTGTAAATTTACACTTTCAGATAATATTGAAGTAGCAAAATAATCTCTTTTTTCTTCAAATGGATTTAATGAGTCTATAGTATTAGATAATTTTTCAATTCTATCTTGTGAGCAAGCTTCTAAAGCTGAATGATTAAATGATGGATAACTTATAAATCCGTTGTAACCTAAAGAGTTTAGATGAGATCTAAAAGTTGCAGGCACAGATACCCTTCCTTTTTTGTCCAATTTGTTTTCGTAGTTTGATAAAAACATTCTTTTTTAAAACCCTAATTTCTTTTAATATCTTCAAATCACCCTCCATTATGGGATTATTTGGGATCGTATGGGTTTTAATTTAAATAGTCAATATAATAGTTTTTTGATTATTAGTACAAAAAGAGAACATTTAATAAGGAGAAATTGCCAGATAATTTATAAGCCGGGTTCTGTCATTGAAGATGTCATTTCTCTAGACTTGAGTTCACACTCAAGCTCAAGCGGTTAACCCAGAAGACTAACTAAAGACTGTTTTTAGCATTTCTGCAGTGTCTTCTCTATTTAACCTTGCTCCCAGTGGGGTTTGCCGTGCGTTTTTTGTTACCAAAAAACCGGTGAGCTCTTACCTCACCGTTTCACCCTTGCCTTGATTAGGCGGTTTATTTTCTGTGGCACTATCCCTGAAGTCACCTTCGCCAGTCATTAACTGGCACTGTGTCTTTACGGAGCCCGGACTTTCCTCTATCAGCAAAGCTAATAGCGACAATCCAACTATCTGGCAAAAACTATGTAGTGTTTTAAGTGTTTAAAATCAAGCAAAATCTAGTGATTTTTAGCTAAATTATTGCTTATTTTAAGACATTCTAGGTCTATTTTTCCATTTACTTTTTCTTGCCTAAATCTTCTTTGAAAAGATTTGATTATCAGTTTGTCACTTTTTGAAGCCTTCTCTTTATTAAAATATCTATAACCAATTTTATGCAAATTTTTAAAAAAAATTTTTCTAATTTTTTTATCGCTCAATTTTTTAAATAAAGAACTTTTTTTATTTAAAGAATACCAAATCCCTATCTTTTTTTTTTTAAGTTCAAACCAAGGAAATTTCTCCCCTGGGTCAGATTTTCTTAATGGTGCTATATCCGAATGTCCTAAAATAAAGCGATTTTTAATTTTATATTTTTTTTTTAATTTAATACAAAGCTTAACTAATGCATTTATTTGACTTCCCGAAAATTGTTGGTAACCAAATTTATGACCATTATTTACTAGTTCGATACCAATCGAATTATTGTTAAGATTCTCAAGATTGCCCCATTTTGATTTACCCGCATGCCAGGCAACTTTATTATCTTCAACCATTTGAAAAATTTTACCTGCTCTACTAATCAAATAATGACAGCTTACTTTGTGTTTAATACTTGCTAATCTTTTGATTGATGCACGCATAGATTGCATTCCAGTATAGTGAATAATTAAAAATTTAATATTTCCTTTATTTCTTGGTTTTTTTGAGAAACTGTGAGATTTAAGAGGTATCAAATTCATTTTTTTGGCTAATTTACTAACAAATATAAACAAAATTGAAGATAAAATCTCTTATAAAATAAAGGCATGATTTATAGCAATATCTATCTAATTTCTATATATAGCGGTCATGGAGTTTAAAAAATTACATTTAATAATTTGTTCTATTTTCTTAGTCTTTTCTGTAAATGCTAATGCACAATCAGATAAAGAATGTTTTGAAAAAGTCAGCAGAGGAATTTTTAAATTTAATCAGGGATTCGATAATGTAATTTTGGAACCAGTTGCTAAAGGATATAATAAACTTCCTGAACCTGTAAGAAAAGGAACTAGCAATTTTACTTCTAATATTGCAACTTTATTATCAATTCCAAACCATCTTCTCCAAGGAGAGATCAGATTGGCTGGCCATGCAACAGGTAGTTTTTTAATTAATACAACTGTTGGTGTGCTAGGTCTTGGAAATCCAGCGTCACTAATGGGTCTGGAAAATCAAAAAGAAGATTTAGGGCAAACATTAGGAGCATATGGTGTTGGAGGAGGATGTTATTTTGTTTTACCATTTTTAGGTCCAACTACTGTTAGAGATACCGTGGGAATGGTAGTGGATAATAATTATTTAGATCCTTTTGCTAGAATTACTTGGCATGAAAGAGAAATTAAGAGCATTTCTGGTACCAAAATTGATTATGTGGGCGTTAAGGCTATAACTGCTGTCGATTTTAGAGGTGATAATATGACCAACTTTGAGAGTTTAGAAAAAAATTCAATTGATTTATACGCCGCAACAAAAAGTTTATATCTACAAAATAGAAAAAACAAAATTAGTAACTCCAGTGAAAATGAAGATGACTGGGGAAATCTAGACAACTAAGATTAATCTGAAAATGAAAAAGTTAAGTCTAATTTTAGTTTCATTTATTTTCATCTTGGAAATAGCTTATGCAAACACTTACGCTACTGACCCTAAAATATTTATTAAAGAATTGGTTAGTGACGCAATTAATAAACTATCGGACAAAGATATAAGTGAAGAGGAAAAAAAGAATTTCATAGCAAATGTAGCTATAGAAAATGTAGATATAAATGCTTTGAGCTTATATACACTCGGAGAATTAAGAAAATCAACAGATAAAAATAGTTTGGAAAACTACCAAAAAGCTTTCAAAAGATACTTTTTAAAAAGTCTAACTTCAAGATTGTCAGACTATTCATCAAATAAATTTGAGATAATTGATGCTGAGAAAAAAAACTCAAACTATACAATTGTAAAATCAAAAATAATTGCAACCGACAATCAGCCAGAAATAAAAATTGACTGGAGAGTTTATACAAAAAACCCTGAAAAACCTCTTATAAGAGATTTAATTGTCGAAGGATTAAGTTTGGCAAGAACTCAAAAAGAAGAGTTTTCCTCTATACTAAATTCCAATAATAATGATATCAATATTTTAATTTCCAAATTGGAAGAGTTCAGTAGTAGTTAATTGATGGTGGGCCCGCCAGGACTCGAACCTGGGACCAATACATTATGAGTGTACTGCTCTAACCAACTGAGCTACAGGCCCTCTACTAGTATCTTTTACATCAGAAAAAATTATTTTTCTAGGAAACTTTTTAGTTGTTTTGATCTACTTGGATGTTTTAATTTTCTAAGTGCTTTAGCTTCTATTTGTCTAATCCTCTCTCTAGTAACAGAAAACTGTAAACCAACTTCTTCTAAAGTATGATCTGTGTTCATTCCAATTCCAAAACGCATTCGCAAAACTCTTTCCTCTCTAGGTGTTAAAGATGCCAAAATTTTTGTTGTGGACTC
>JACWDZ010000025.1 GCA_014653815.1 Pelagibacterales bacterium SAG-MED29
ATTTTTATATTTTGGATTATTTGTACCTTTAATAGTTGCTTCAACAAAAGCATTTTTAGGTCAAATGCTAGTTCTTTATATTTTATGTTTAAAACTAGCTCAAATTAGAAAAGATATAAATGATACTATATATCAAACTAATATAAATAATTTAAAAACTCTTCCAGATGCAATCAAGAAAAGCTTAAAAGTAGAAAATAACGTTCAAGCTATGGCTAAAGAATTTCTTTATGCTAAAGGATCTATGTTTTTAGGAAGAGGACTATCCTTTCCAATTGCATTAGAAGGAGCTTTGAAACTTAAAGAATTATCTTATTTACACGCAGAAGGTTATCCAGCTGGTGAAATGAAGCATGGTCCATTAGCTTTAATCGAAGAAGGTTTACCAGTAATTGTAATAGCTCCAAAAGATAAATATTTTGAGAAAACTCTCTCTAATATGCAAGAGGTGATCGCAAGAGGAGGAAAAATTTTATTTATCACTGATCATAAAAAAAAATTAATAAATGAAAATATTAGATTTGGCATTAGAGTTCCTTCAGTAGGTAATTTACTTTCTCCTATATTGTTAACTATCCCAATCCAATTATTAGCTTATCATGTTGCTTTACTAAAAGGCTGCGATATTGATAAACCAAGAAATTTAGCAAAGTCTGTAACAGTAGAATAAACTTAGTTTTAGCTCGCTTATTTATTCTATTATGTTATTCATACCTAAAAACTCTAACCCAAAAACATAATTGCTTAATAATTGTTACAATAATTAAAAAATGGAAAATTTTTTATCACTTCGATTAGAGGAAACCTTAATGGACTCTATTGCAAAAATTAATTTTAAAACACCCACGCCTATTCAAGCACAGGCTATTCCTGTAGCTCTTGATGGTAAAGATATTTTAGGAACAGCTCAAACCGGAACAGGAAAAACAGCTGCATTTGGAATACCGCTTATAAATTTTTTACTTAAAACAAAAAAAGATACTGCATTAATCATGACCCCAACAAGAGAGCTTGCAACTCAAGTTATACAAAGCATGACTAATTTAATCGGTAGAGGCAATATCAGAACAGCACTTCTAATAGGAGGCGATTCAATGCAAAAACAATTAAAACAAATGAGAAGAAATCCAAGGCTTATTGTTGGAACACCAGGTAGAATTAACGATCATATAAAGAGAAATACTTTAAGATTAAATAATACAACATTTTTAGTTTTAGACGAATCTGACAGAATGTTAGATATGGGTTTTACACCGCAAATTAATCAAGTGTTAGAAACAGTTCCTAAAAAACATCAGACTTTATTATTTTCAGCTACACTTCCAAGCAATATAATTAGACTTGCTGAAAAATACTTAAATAATCCTGTAAGAATATCAGCTGGCTCAACTTCAACCCCAATTGAAAAAATTAAACAAGAAGTTATTCATGTTAAAGATGGAGATAAATATAATCAATTAATAAAAGAAATTTATAACCGTCACGGATCAATCCTTATATTTGTAAAGACCAGAAGAAATGCTGAAAAAATGGTAAAAAGATTAAAATATGATGATCACGATGCCGATGCAATTCATGGAAATTTAAGACAAAATAAAAGAGACCGTGTAATTAAAGCTTTTAGAAACAATCATTTTAGAATTTTAGTAGGGACAGATGTTGCTAGCAGAGGGTTAGATATTCCAGCTATTAAACATGTAATTAATTTTGATATTCCTCAAGTACCAGAAGATTTTATTCACAGAATTGGAAGAACAGCTAGAGCTGGAGCAGAAGGTTCCGCATTAAGTTTTGTGGGAGGAGAAGACAGATCTAAATGGAACGCGATTCAACGTTTAATAGATCCAAATTTTAGAGCTGAACCAGGGAGTGAAGTAAACAGAAAAAAAAGAAGAAGAGGAGGGCGATCTTTCGACAGAAGAGGAAGAAGAGGAAAAAAGAAATTTAGGTTTAAAAAACATAGTCGAAGGGGTAGAAATAAAGCTTTTTAAATGAAGTTCTAAAATCTTCAATTAGGTGTTTTTCAGTTTTTTTCTCAATATTTTGTCAAATTTTGTCATGTTTAATAATTTATTATTAATTCTAACTTGGAAAAATCCAAAGACCAATATATATATATCACAGGTTGAATATGAAAAATTGGAATTTAAACAGCTGGACTAAATATCCTGCAAAACATTTACCTGAGTATCAGGACAAGAAAGAGTTGGATTTAGTATTAAGTAAAGTTAAGAAATATCCACCATTAGTTTTTGCCGGAGAAACAAGATCTTTGAAAGAATCTTTATCAGAAGTTGTTAAAGGTAAAGCTTTCTTATTACAAGGAGGAGATTGTGCTGAAAGTTTCGAAGAGTTTAATCCTGATAATATAAGAGATACATTTAAAGCTATTCTTCAAATGTCTCTAGTTTTAACTCATTCAGCGTCATTGCCAGTTATTAAAGTTGGAAGAATTGCTGGTCAATTTTCAAAACCAAGAAGCTCTCCAGTCGAAAAAAAAGATGGCAAAGAACTACCTAGTTATTTAGGTGACAATATTAATGGAATGGAATTTTCTGAAAAATCAAGAGTTCCAGATGCAAAAAGATTATTTAGAGCTTATGCTCAATCAGCATCTACACTAAATTTAATTAGAGCATTTTCACAAGGAGGATTTGCAGATTTAAGGCAGGTGCATTTGTGGAACTTAGGTTTTATTAACAAAAA
>JACWDZ010000026.1 GCA_014653815.1 Pelagibacterales bacterium SAG-MED29
TTTAGTATTCAAAATTATTTTGATAAAAAAATTACAACGGCTGTTAATAATTCTTATGATGTTGCCAAAAACTATTTAAACGAAAGTAAAGAAAATGTTAAATCAGATGTGATTTTGATGAGCGTTGGTTTAAATAGAGCGTCTGGTTTTTATTATTCAAATCCAAATAGATTTAAAGCAATCATGAAATCCGAAAAAATTTTAAGAAGAATAGATGATGTTTATCTTATTGATAGTTTAGGAAATATATTATTATCAGATGTAAGAGATATTGCCGATGAATTTATTGTTCCGTCAGATGAAGATTATGATGAAGTTTTAGAAGGAAAACCAGTTTTTATAACAAATAATTTAGAAAACAAGACAACAGTGATGACTAAATTAACTACTTTAGTGGACACTTATTTATATATTTCAAGAAATATTGATCCTGAAACTTTAAGATATTTAAATGAAACAGAACAGGCTGTAAGTTTTTATTATTCAGTTGAGAATAGTCAGACAGGAATAAAAGTTACCTTTGCAATTATTTATATAATTGTCGTAACTCTTTTATTATTTTTATCAACTTCTATAGCAATTACTTTTGCATCAAGATTAACAAAACCTATTATTAATTTAATTTCAGCATCTGAGTCGATATGCAAGGGAGCTTTAGATGTCAAGGTTCCAGATATTGAATCTGATGATGAATTTAAGCAGTTAAATGCAAACTTTAATTCAATGATCGATAGGCTTAAAAAACAACAAGATAAATTACTTGCTGCAGAAAGACATGAAGCATGGGAAAATGTTGCTAGAAAGCTTGCTCATGAGATTAAAAATCCTTTGACCCCAATCCAACTGTCAATTGACCGTTTGAGAGAAAAATATTCTTCAAAAATAGATAGTGGTGGCGAAGATTTTGAAAAATATCTCGAGACAATTAATAGACAAATTAAAGATATTGAGAATTTAGTTAATGAATTTTCAAATTTTGCAAGAATGCCAAGACCAACATTTAAAAGGATTAACATTGTTGATATAATTACACGATCTGTAGATTTTATTAAAATCTCTTCAAAAAATAAAATAAATATTAATACAAGTCATAAAAAATTAATAATTAATGGAGACACTGAACAATTGAACAGAGTTTTTATTAATTTAATTAAAAACTCTGAAGAAGCATTTTTAGATTTAGTGAAAAAAACCCCTGATTTTAAAGGTAAAATTGACATAGCAATTATTAGCAATAATGACTATATAGTGATTAGATTAACAGATAATGGCACAGGTATATCAGATACAAAAAAAGTAATGACGCCTTATTTTACCACCAAGATAAAAGGAACAGGTTTAGGATTACCTATAGTTAGCAAGATAATCAGTGAACATTCTGGAGATTTTTTAATAAAAAATAGGAAAGATGAAAATGGAGTTGATATTGAAATTTCATTTCCAACAGTAAATGCATAAAGATATCTTAGTTATTGACGATAATTCGGACATACGCTTTTTAATTTGCAATATTTTAAAAGAGCAAAATTATAATGTTCGATCAGCTGCTAATTATGATCAAGCAGTTTTAGAGATAAATAAAAAATTACCTGATTTAGCTATCATTGATATAAAATTAGACAAAACTGATAAAGATGGGATTGATCTTTTAAAATTAATTATAAGTAAAAATAAAATAACTCCTGTAATTATGATTTCAGGACATGCAACTGTTCAAATAGCTGTAGAAGCAACAAGATTAGGTGCATATGAATTTATTGAAAAACCGTTTTCTACAGAAAAAATACTAAATTATGTTAAAAGAGCTCTAGAAGCAGCATATTTAAAACAAGAAAAAGATATTATTGAAAATAAACTATTTCACTCGTTTGATTTAATAGGCAAAAGTCCTGCCATTACTAAAATCAGAAAAACTATTGAGAAATTATCATCATCAGAAAGTAGAGTTCTAATTTCAGGGCCCACCGGATCAGGCAAGGAACTAGTCGCAAGAAAAATACACAAAAATTCTCCAAGATCAAAAGAATCTTTTGTTATTTTGAATGCTGCATTACTTAAAGAAAAAACATATGAAAAAGAGTTATTCGGCGAAGAGTTTAATGGAAATATATCAGCTGGTGCATTGGAAAGAGCTAATAAAGGAACTTTATTAATAGACGAAGTTTCAGAAATTCCATTTGAAACACAAGCTAATATTTTAAGGGTTTTAATTGATCAAAAGTTTAAACGCTTAAACGGGTCTGAATATATTAATGTGAATATCCGACTTATTTCATCCACTTCGAAAAATTTAAAAGAGTTAGTTGAATCAGGAAAATTTAGAGAAGATTTATTTCATCGATTAAATGTGGTTCCTATCGGATTAAACTCACTTTCTTCAAGAACCGAAGACATTCCTTTGTTAATTGATTATTTTAAAGAAAAACTCTCTGAAATTAATAATGTTCAATTATCTAAAATTGAT
>JACWDZ010000027.1 GCA_014653815.1 Pelagibacterales bacterium SAG-MED29
TTGGTCAAAAAATAATTTATCAAGAGGCACCTCAAATTTTACCACCTGATTTATATAAAAATATTAAAAGTGAAATTGCTAGACGCATACTAAGTAAGAATAAGGAGAAGTGGCAAACAGTAAATATGGCATATAATGAAATCGACTATTTGAGAGACCAAGCGGATAAAAGAGACAATAAAATTGAATTAAATAAACTAGATGAAATTAATGATTTTATTATGTCTATCGAAAAAAAATATGAAATTGCCTAGTTGACTTTAAGATACAAGTTTATAGAAAGGATTTATGCTTACAGATTTTAAAGATGAAGATTTTGAAAACAAAATTAAAAGTGAAGACGTTTCGGTAATCCAGTTTAGTGCAGCTTGGTGTGGGCCTTGTAAGTCCTTAAAACCAATTATGGACAAGCTTGCTGTTGAGTATAAAGACAAGGCTGGTTTTTATTACGCTGATATAGAAGATGGCGGTATTAATACTGGAAGTGCTGCGGGAATACGAGGTGTTCCAACAGTGATAATCTATAAAAAAGGTGTTGAGGTTGACAGAAAAGTTGGTGGCGTACCAGAAAGTCATATGAAAGAGTTTTTAGAAAAAAATATCTAATTTAAGTTTAATATTTCGCCAGCTAAATACAAAGATCCTGTAATTATTAATATATCGTTTTCTTTAAGTGTTAAGGACTTAATTGCTTTCTCAATATTGTCCTCGTATTTAGTATTAAAAACATTTTGAAATTTTTCTTTTAATTTTTTACCACTGATAGCGTTTTGCTGATTAGGAATATCAACAGTGGTTAGAGATGATATATCTTTAAAGTGGCTAATATATTCTTCATGATTTTTATTAGACATCATTCCTATAATAAAATGCTTATTACAATCTAAGGTTTGGAGATATTCATTTAAAACTCTAGCACCATCTTCGTTATGACTTCCATCTAACAATAATTGGTTATTTTTGATTAGATCTTTAATTTTTCCAGACTTTATTTCTTGTAATCTGCCAATACTCTCAATTTTGGTAATTGCATTTTTTATATCATCATCTTTAACTTCTAAATTTAACTGTCTTATTGTTGCTATTGCTGTTGAAATATTTTCTAACTGAAATTGTCCAAGAATATTTGGCAATGGTAGTTTTAAGCCACCAAATTTATCTTCATAATAAAAAAAACCGTTTTCTCCATTAGAATAACTATAATCTTCATTAAAAAACAATTTATTAGATAAGTTTTGTGAAATTGATTTTTTGATACTTTCAGTTGTTTTAACCGAGTTTTGTTTAGATACAATTATATTAGAATTTAAAAGAGAGGATGTTTTTTCAAATACAATTTTTTCAATAGTTTGTTGATCCTCTGGTAACCAATCAAGATGATCTTTACTAATAGAGCATACAATACTTGCTAAATTATTTTTTAGAATATTAGTTGCGTCAAACCTATGAAACAAACCTGCCTCTATTAAATTAATATTATTTGGATATTGAGCGGCCTTATAGAAATAACAAGCAGACAAAGCCTCAAAAAAAGTTAAGGGATTTTGATCATTTATTTTTTCAACTTCTTCAAAAAGATCAATTAATTCATCATCATTAAGCATATTATTATTAAAAACAAACCTCTCATTGATTTTTTGAATGTGAGGGCTCGTATAAACATTGCTTTTTACTTTTGCTTCTTTAAGAATCGAAAAAATTGCATTAATGGTAGATTGCTTACCATTTGTTCCTACCACTGATATTGCTTTTATTTTTTCTTGAGGATTGTCTAATTTTTCACAAAGAATTTTTATACGGTCTAAACTTAAATCTATTTCTTTAGGATGCAGCTTTTGTAAGTGACTGACTATTTTCTGAAGTTTCATGTTCTTCAGAGCTTATAACAGGTTTCTTATTTAATAGAATTGAAATTAAAATCCCAATTTTTTCTTGAAGATCTTTTCTATCGAGAATTAAGTCCACAAACCCAGTTTTCTGAACATAAGAGCTTCTTTGAAAATTTTCTGGCAAACTTTCTTTTACCGTTCCTTCGATAACTCGAGCCCCAGCAAAAGCAATTAAAGCGTGATCTGACTCTGCAATGTGTAAATCCCCCAACATCGCGTAAGAAGCTGTAATTCCACCAGCAGTCGGATCCGTTAAACAAACCAGATAAGGAAGATTATTTTTTTTTAATTCATTAATAGCCATCGTTGTTCTTGTCA
>JACWDZ010000028.1 GCA_014653815.1 Pelagibacterales bacterium SAG-MED29
TACTGCTTCAATAATCCAATCTGCATCTGAAACATTCTCAAAATCATCTGAAATGTTTCCAGTTTTTAAATTAGTCAATATTTTGGTTAATTATTTCAGCTTTATCAAATAATTTTAATAAAAAACTATATCTACTTTCATTTACATTAATATTGATTTTTTTAACATGCTCTTCAGCCAAAATGAATAAGTTCTTATGGACAATAGGATCTGCAAATTTAAAGTTTTTGGCACCACTTTGTTGATAACCAATAATATCTCCAAAACCCCTTAATCTCATATCTTCTTCGGCTATATAAAAACCATCATCAGATTTTTTTTAAAGTTTTAATTCTTTTTATTGCATTTTTACTTAATCCTTCTTTAAAAAGCAAAATACACACACCTTGTTTGCCGCCTCTACCAACTCTGCCTCTAAGTTGGTGTAGTTGAGCTAATCCAAATTTATTAGCATTCTCAATTATAATTAAATTGGCGTTAGGAAAATCAATACCAACCTCTATTACAGTTGTTGAGACTAAAATAAAAATTTCTTTTTTTAAAAATTTATTAAGAACTTTTTCTTTTTCAATTTTATCAAGAGCTCCATGTATTAAACCAACTTTATTTGGAAATCTTTTATTAATAACATCAAATTTTTTCTTTGCAGAAGAATAATCTAAAAAGGAAGATTCTTCTATTAAAGGACAAACCCAAAATACTTGATTGTCCATATTTATTTGTTTTTTTATAAAGGACCACAATTCATTAATTTTTTTTTCTGGCTTACTTAAAGTAATTATTTTTTTTCGTTTAGCTGGTTTTTCGGTTATTTTAGAAATATCCATATCACCATATAATGACATCATCATAGTTCTAGGGATTGGTGTTGCCGACATCAAAAGAACATCGCAATTATTTCCTCCTTTTTTTGCAAGATCAGATCTTTGTTTAACTCCAAATTTATGTTGTTCATCAACTATTGCTAAACCTAAATTTTTAAAATCAATTTTTTTTTGAAATAATGAATGAGTCCCAATTATAATATCAACGTTTCCATTTTTCAGATCATTTATTATTTTTTTTCTTTTTTTTATCTCTGTTTTACCAGTTAAAAATTCTATTCTTATTTTTGTATTAAAAAATATCTTTTTAGCTAGATCAAAATGTTGTTTTGCCAAAATTTCAGTAGGAGCCATTAGCGCACATTGATATTTACTTTCTATAACATTTGCAATTGCAAGCAGCGAAATGATTGTTTTTCCTGAACCAACATCACCTTGAACAACTCGAAACATTCTAGTATCAGATTTTAGATCTAGATTAATTTCATTTAAAACATTTTTTTGACTTTTAGTTAGTTCAAAAGAAAGACTTTTTAATATTTTATTAGATTTAATTGATTCAAAAAATTTATTTTTTTTCATTATTTTAATCTTCTTTCTATTTTCAGATAAAACTAAGAAATTTGCAAAAATTTCATCAAATACTAATCTTTTATATGTTTTAGATAAATTATCTTGACTATCTTTAGTTTTATGAAGAGCAATAATATTTTCATTCCATTTTAAAAAATTATTTTTTTTAAGAAAATCATTATCGTACCATTCTTCAACATCTGGCAAATTATTAATAACTTGTTCTGAAATAACCCGATATTTCTTTTCATTTATTCCCTTAGTTAATGAATATTTTGGTATTATTTGTTTTACGTATTTCTCTTTATCTATAGAAGTCACATAGTCAGGGTTTGTTATTTGATATTTTTTATTAAAAAAACTAATTTTACCACTTATTATTATCCATTCATTAATTGGAAAAATTTTTCTTAAATAACCTTCTCGGCTATTGAAATATGTGATTTCTATTTTTCCAGTCTTATCTTCACAGATAATCTTATTAGGTAAATTTCTTATTCTTGGAAAATTTAATTTTTTAACTACAACTTGTATTGTTTGAATTTTGCCTACCTCTAATTTGTTTAAACTAACTATTTTTGATCTATCTGTTTCTGAATAAGGAAGATTAAGCAATATATCTTTTACTTTCTCTATTTTCCTATTTTTTAAATACTTTGATAACTGTTTTCCTACTCCTTTTAATTTTTTTACATCATTAAAAATAATATCTTTTTTTAATAAATTCATTAATTCATGTATAATATATTCTTGTTATGAATGAATTAGAAATATTTAAGAAAAGATTAAT
>JACWDZ010000029.1 GCA_014653815.1 Pelagibacterales bacterium SAG-MED29
TTCCAATATTGATTTTGCCTTCCACTTTAATTGGCATCAATCTTCTCCTAAGTTTATTTTTTAACTTCATTCTTGCTGTATTTTCTTGACCAATATAACAACCTTTTTTGAAATCTATTCCATTTAGTTTTTCCAAATTAGCTTCAAGACCAAACAATTTTTCTTTTAAATGTTCCAATCCCTTAACAGGAACTCCATAATGATAGGCATGATTAAGATAAGTTTTAATATCGGATTTTTTTAAATTTAATTCTTTAATTGCTAGATTTAATTTTTCTATATTAGCTAAAATTCTTGCTCCAAGCTCCTTTCTTCTTGAATCAATAAAGACAGGGCTTTCTTTGTATAGAATAGTATCATTTTTATTTTTTTCTAAATTTTGTATTTCATTGAATTTATCTAGATTTATAACTCCAATTACAAATTCACTAGATAGATCTTTTATTTCAATTTGAGATCTGAGCTTATATTTATGAAGATTTTTTATGAGCTCTTCTGCAACTTTGTTATCGCAATCTAAGAAGTATCCATTTTTTGATTTTATAATAAAAAACTCAAAAAGATATTTACCTTGAGGACTAAATAATGCTGAAAAGATAGAGCTAGTTTCTGAAACTTTATTAATGTCGTTCGTAATTATATTTTGCAGATATTCACCCGCATCTTTGCCGGATATAGATATTAATCCTCTATCTTCTAATATAATAATTTGATCTTTTTCCATATCAATAGATTATATTGTATAATATATTTTATAAATCATGTCTGATAATTTTAGCCTCGTTATAAAAAATGGATCTTGCTATATAGAAGGAAAATTAACAAAAGTAGATTTAGGTTTATCAGGCAATAAGATTAAGAAAATTGGAAAAATAGAATTAAATAGTTCAAAAGTCTTTGATGCAACAGATAAAACAGTTCTTCCAGGAATAATTGATACTCAAGTTCACTTTAGAGAACCAGGATCTACTGACGCTGAAGATTTAGAGAGCGGCAGTAGAGCTGCAGTATTAGGTGGAGTTACTTCTTTATTTGAGATGCCGAACACAAATCCTCCTACATCTAATTTAGTTGAGTTTGAAAAAAAACTTCAACTAGCAAAAGATAGAATGCATAGTAATTATGCTTTTTATTTTGGAGCAACACCTGAAAATATAGAACAATTATCCCAACTCAAAAATTTAAAAGGATGTTGTGGCATTAAACTTTTTGCTGGTTCATCAACGGGAAATTTATTAGTTGATAAAGAAGCGGACATCGAAAAAGTTATTTCCAACAGTGATAGGATAGTTTCAATTCATTCAGAAGATGAAGAAATATTAAAAGTAAGAAAAAAATTTATTAAGAAAGGAGACGTTCATTCTCATCCAATTTGGAGAGACGTTGAAAGTGCCATGTCTTCTACACGAAGAGTTGTTAAAATTGCAGAGCGCTATAATAAAAAAATCCATGTTTTACATGTAACCACAAAAGAAGAAGTAGATTTTTTAGCTATGCATAAAAAAAAATGTAACTTTTGAAACTACTCCACAACATTTAACTCTCTATGCTCCAGATTGTTACGATAAATTAAAAACATACGCTCAAATGAATCCACCTTTGCGTACCAAAGAACATTACGATAGACTTTGGGTCGCTATAAAAAATAACATTGTTGATGTACTAGGCTCCGATCACGCACCACACACAAAAGAAAATAAAAATAAAGAGTATCCCAATTCACCTTCAGGAATGCCGGGAGTGCAAACTATTTTTCCTGTAATGATAGATCATGTTAACAAAGAAAAATTATCTTTAGAGCAGTTAATTAAACTTATGTGTGAAAATCCTTGTAGAATATTCGGAATTAAAGACAAGGGTTTTATCAAAGAAAACTTCGATGCTGATTTGACAATAGTAGACATGAATAAAGAACAAGTGATTAAAG
>JACWDZ010000003.1 GCA_014653815.1 Pelagibacterales bacterium SAG-MED29
CTAACATGATGAATTCTAATAAACCTTATTTTCTTGAAGTTAAAGTGGAAAAAGAAGCTAATGTATTTCCAATGATTCCCTCAGGCGCCTCAGTTTCAGACATTAGATTAGAATAAAATTATGACAGAAAAAATTAACACATATACTATTTCAATTTATACTGAAAACAATATCGGTTTATTGAACAGAATTTCTGCTATTTTTTTAAAAAGACATATAAATATAGAAAGTCTAACAACTTCTCAATCTGAAATAGAGAATATTTTTAGATTTGTAATTGTAGTCACTATTTCCGATTCAAAAATTAAAAGAATTATTAACTTTTAAAAACGATAAGTATAATAGATATGTAAAAAAATATTGCACAGCTCGTAAAGATAAAAAAATTAATTATCAGATTATTTCTGATTACATTTTTAACTCATGATAAAAGAAAAACTTAAGCGTGGAACTTTAATTTACAAGCTTTATTTACACTACCATCTTTTTTTTAGATATAAAATTTTCTATAAAAGAAAAAACTATTCGCAATTTGATGAAGATATTTTTTTAATGGAGTTTTTTAAAAAAAAGAAAAAAGGTAAATTTGTTGATTTAGGAGCATTTCATCCAATTAGATATAATAATACTTACTTGCTTTATAGAAAAGGGTGGGATGGCACAAACATAGATCTAAATCAAACCTCCATTGATATGTTTAATATAGTGAGAAGCAGGGATAATAATAAATGTGCTTTAATAAGTAACGAGCGAAATAAAAAAAAAACAGTATATTTTGAACATAATTTTAGTGCTGGAAACTCAATTAATTTAATTAATGATCCACAGAAAACTTTAACGAAAGAAAAAATAATGAACTCCAGCACTTTTGAGGATTTAGTTCATCACAAATTCGATTTTCTAAACATAGATTTAGAAGGTCATGATTATATAGTATTAAAGACTATAGACTTAAAATATTATCAACCAGACTTAATATGTGTAGAAATATTAGAAAACAGTAAAGATAAAAATAAAATATTTCAATTTATGGAAGATAATAAATTTAAATTAATAAAAGTTTGCAAAGTAAGTCACTTTTTTAAAAATTATGAAAGTCATTGACTGTTTTAGCTATTTTGATGAAGATCTATTATTAGAAATCAGATTAGCTACTTTATACAATTTCGTTGATAAATTTATTATCTGTGAGGCAACACTAGACCATGCTGGAAACGAAAAAAAATTAAATTTTGATATAAAAAAATTCAAAAAATATAAGAATAAAATTAGATATATAGTTATAGATGATTTGCCTAAAGTAGTAAAAAAATTCAAAAAACATTGGCACACAGCACATGCAAGAGATCAATTTCAAAGAAATACATTAATTAGAGGATTATCAGATTGTGACCCCAATGATTTAATTATGATATCCGATCTTGATGAAATACCAAACCCAGAAAAAATTTCAAATTTTAAAAAAGAGGACAAATATGTTTGTTTCGTCCAAGGCAATTTTCTACTTAAGTTTAACTTGTTAAATACATCTGAACCTAAGTGGTATGGAACAAGAATGTGTAGAAAAAAAGATCTAAAATCTCCGCAATGGCTAAGGGAAATAAAAGTAAAAAAAATGCCATTTTATAAATTTTATAAACCCAAATTTGATAAATTTATTGAAAATGGTGGGTGGCATTTTAGTTCCGTAAAAAGTGCAGAAGGAATTTATAAAAAGCTTAATTCTTACTCTGAACAGCAATTTAATAATGAAAAATTTAAAAATATGGAAATAATTAAAAGAAAAATAGATCAAAAAGTAGATCTTTTTGATAGAAATTATGATTTTAAAGTATTAAAAATTGATAATTCTTTTCCAAAATATATTTATGATAATAAAGAAAAATTAAAAGAACTTTTATATGAGAACTAAAATAAGATATTTTTAAAATGGACGAAAAATTTCCAAATCAAATACCTATATTTCCTCTTTCAGGTGTTATTTATTTTCCTAAAACAAATTTACCTTTAAATATTTTTGAAAAAAGATATCTAGATTTGGTAAATGACGCGATTAAAAAAGATAAGTTGATGGGAATGATCCAATCGAGAAAAAGTGATAATGAGGTATATAAAATAGGATGTTTAGGAAAGATAAGTGACTTTCAAAAAAGTGCTGATGGAAGAATTTTGATTAATCTTACGGGTCTTACTAGATTCGAAATTTTAGAGGAACAAAAAAATTTTAAGTCATACCGTGAGTTTAAAGTTAATTACAAAAAATTTATTATGGATCTAAAACCCGAAAAAAAAGAAATTAATATCGAGCCTCTTATGGAAAAAGTTAAAATTTTTTTTAAAAAAAGTGGTCTTTTACTAAATTGGAAAGAGTTTGCAAAATTAAGTGAAATACAAAAAATAAATACTTTATCGATGATAGCTCCTATAACAAACGAAGAAAAACAAAAACTCTTAGAATCTATTTCTCTAGAGGAAAAAGTTAAGGTCTTAATAAATATAGTTAACTTTTATCTACACGAAGTAGATTTTAACAATCAAACATTACAGTAAATTTTTAGTTAGCAGATTTATTCATTGAGTCGAAAAAATCAGAATTATTCTTAGTATTCTTTAATTTTGAAATTAAAAATTCTATTCCGTCCATTGTTCCCATGGGACTAATAATTCTTCTAAGAACATTCATTTTTGATAAATCATCTTTTTCAAACAGCAATTCTTCTCTTCTTGTTCCTGATCTCGTTATATCTAGAGCAGGATAAATTCTCTTATCAGCAACTTTTCTGTCCAGTATAAGTTCAGAATTGCCTGTCCCTTTAAATTCTTCAAAAATAACTTCATCCATTCTGCTGCCTGTATCAATTAATGCGGTTGAGATAATAGTTAATGATCCGCCTTCTTCAACATTTCTCGCCGCACCAAAAAACCTTTTTGGTCTTTGAAGTGCATTAGCATCAACACCACCTGTTAAAACTTTACCTGAGCTAGGTATTACAGCATTATAAGCTCTTCCTAATCTTGTTATAGAGTCTAATAGAATCACAACATCTTTTTTATGTTCTACTAATCTTTTTGCTTTTTCTATAACCATCTCGGCCACCGCAACGTGTCTTGATGCGGGTTCATCAAATGTAGAAGCAACGACTTCCCCTTTAACTGATCTTTGCATATCAGTTACCTCCTCTGGTCTTTCGTCGATTAACAAAACCATCAAATAACATTCGGGATGATTTGCAGTTATAGATTGAGCTATATTCTGGAGAATAATTGTTTTACCTGCTCTAGGAGGAGATACAATTAATGATCTTTGTCCTTTCCCAATTGGACTAACTAAATCAATTAGCCGAGCTGTATTGTCAGGTTTTTTTTCTGCTTTTGTAGACTCAACCTCTAATTTGATTCTTTCATTTGGATACAGTGGAGTTAAGTTGTCAAAAGCAATCTTATTTTTTCCTTTTTCTGGATCATCAAAATTAATTTTATTCACTTTTAGCAATGCAAAATATCTTTCAGCATCTTTAGGGCCTCTAATCTCACCTTCAACGGAATCACCTGTCCTTAAACCAAATTTTCTTATTTGACTTGGACTAACGTATATATCATCTGGACCAGGTAAATAGTTAGACTCTATAGCTCTTAAGAATCCAAAACCATCTTGTAATACTTCTAAGACTCCAGTAGCTTTTATTTGTTCATTTTTTTCTGCAAGTTTTTTCAGTATAGCAAATAATATTTCTTGCTTTCTTAAAGTACTTGGATTTTCAATGCCAAGTTTCTCGGCTTCATTGATAAGTTCTGCAGGATTTTTTTGCTTTAGTTCTTGTAAGTTCATGTGATTATTGTTGATTAAAGGAATGTGATAAAAATATAGGGGTTTTTAAAAAAAATTCAACCCCTAATTATAAAGGTTTAAATATAGCAACAAATATAACTACAATTAGTATAAGTGTAGGTATTTCGTTATATATCCTGAAGAATTTAGAGGTTTTCTGGTTACTGTCTATTGCAAAATCGTTAAGATATTTACCTAAAGTGAAGTGATAAAAGGTCAAAATAATTACTGCTATAATCTTTACCTGCATCCATAGTTCGGAAAAAACTGAAAAACCAAGGCTATGTATTAAAAGAATTCCAAAAAGCCATGATAGCAGCATAGCGGGCATCATTATGAAATTATAAAGCTTTCTTTCCATAGTTTTAAAAACTGTTTTCTGCGAATTATCATTAGCTTCAGCGTGATAAACAAATATTCTTGGTAGGTATAGAAGTCCTGCCATCCAAGATATAACTGAAATTAAATGTAGAGATTTAAATAATAAATATAAATTCATTTTATAAATGCTTTGTAACTAGCTTTTCAAACAATTTAATATGATCTAAACTATCATTTAAACAGGGAATCAAATCAAAATTTTCTCCGCCATTTTTTAAAAAACTTTCTTTACCTTGAATATTTATTTCCTCTAAAGTTTCAACACAGTCTGATGCAAAACCTGGACAAATGACTAGTAAATTTTTTGTTCCATTCTTAGGCAAATTTTCTAAAGTTTTATCTGTATAGGGGGTTAACCATTCTTGTGGTCCGAATCTTGATTGAAAAGTTGTTTGAATTTCTATTTTATTAAACTTCTCTTTCATCAATCTTGTTGTTTTATGGCAGTAACAATGATACGGGTCGCCCTTGTCAAAATAAGATTTAGGAATTCCATGATATGAAGAAATTATTAAATCAGGCTTCCAACTTATTTCTTTAATTTTTCTCTCTATACTAGTTATCAAAGCGTCGATATATAATGGCTCGCTTTCATAGTGAGGAATAATCTGAAGACTTGGCTGCCATCTCATCCCCATTAAAGATCTGTAGACTTCGTCACAAACTGTTGCTGTAGTAGCTGCTGCATATTGAGGATATAAAGGTAAAACAACTATATTTTCACATCCTTGTTTTTTAAGTGTTTCTAATCGGGATTTTATGCTTGGATTTCCATATCTCATGGCGAAATCTACGACTATTTTTTCATTAGCAATTCTTTCTTTAAGTTTATTAGCTTGGCTTCTTGTGAAAAACAGCAAGGGGGACTCATTACTTTCTTTCCTCCAAATCTTTTTATAAGCATGTGCTGTTTTTGAGGGCCTAAAAGTAAGAATGAATAAATTTAAAATTATTCTCCAAACAAAAGGGTTTACTTCTATAACTCTTTTATCTGATAAAAATTCTTTCAAATATTTTCTAATATCCCACCAACTTGTTGAATCAGGGGTGCCAAGATTTATTAGCAAAACACCTATCTTTCCAAATTTAACATCGGGATGGTCATTGTTCATTGGTGGTTCCTATAAAATTCAATTAATTTCCTTACTCTATCAGGATCTGTTTCTGGAAGTAAACCATGACCCAAGTTAAAAACATAAGGGATATCTTTAAATGTATTAATGTATTTCGTCGCCCCCTCCAACATTTCTTTCTCACTTTTTAATAATTTTTTTGGATCCAACCCACCTTGAATTGTTGTGCCTCTCAAATTATTTTTTGCCCACAAGGGATCTATATCATAATCTATATTTATTCCATTCGGTTTTACTATCTCATTGAAGTCTTTATATTTTTCTTTAATACCTCTAGGAAAACAAATACTAGGAATTTTTTCTCTTTTACAAAACTCAACTATTTTTGCATTTGGTATAAAACAATAATCTTTAATATTATTATGAGGTATTATTCCAGCCCACGAATCAAATATTTGAATAACATCAGCTCCTGCACTTATTTGATTATGTATATGAATACACAAAAATTTAATCAATCTACTTAAAATTTTATTTATATCTAAGTCTTTTTTTTTTAATTTATTAAAATCTATCTCAAACTTATTTTTTTTAATATTAAGCATGTAAACTAATAGTGTCCAAGGAGCTCCTATAAAAGCTATTAAAGATTTATCTCTATCTAAACTTTTTCTTGTTATTTCAATTGCTTTATAAACTGGTTTTAATTTTTTTGAGAATTCTTTTTCACTATTTTCTAAAAACTTTTCTATATTAAATTCACTAAGTTCTGGTCCTAGATCTTTAATAAATTTTACATCTTGTCCTAAAGCATATGGTACCATTAAAATGTCTGAAAAAATTATTGCTGAATCTAGATTAAATCTTTTTATGGGTTGTAATGTTATTTTGGAACTTAACTCACTGTTTAAACAAAGATTAATAAAATTTTGATTTTGACTTCTAATTTCACGAAATTCAGGCAGGTAACGCCCAGCTTGTCTCATAAACCAGACTGACTTACAAGATATATCTTTACTGACTAAAATTTTTCTAAGAGTACTCATTTATATAATTTAGATTTATAATTATAGATTCCCTATTAGGTCTTGTTAGTTATTAATATAACTATTTATACATATTTTATACAATCCAATTTTAATAAATTGTCTGATTAATGTTATATATTTAATTATTTTACAAAATTATAAACAAATATAGAATTATAATATCAACACCTAACAAAATGTTAAAATAATGTTAATTATTGTTAATGTTTTTGTATGAGATTTATAAATAATGAAAAAGATTGTTTTATTAAACAATTGTTAACAGACATATGAACGAAAAATACAATGTATATCTAGTATCTGATTCAACTGGTGAGACACTAGACAGAATTTTCTTATCTCTTAAATCTCAGTTCTCTAATTTTGAATATGAAAAAAAAGAGTTTGCTTTTGTAAGAACAGAACAACAAATTAATAAGATAATAAAAGAATGTTCCAAATTACAAAATTCTATAATTTTATATACTATTGTTGAAACAAAGTTAGCTAAATATATTTCAGATTCTAGTGAGAAAAACAAAGTCCCATGTTTTAATATATTAGGAAATTTAATTTTGAATTTTTCTAAACTTTTAAATCAGAAAGCAATTTATAAACCTAGCGCTCAACATGTGCTAGATGAAGAATATTATAAGAGAATTGAAGCCATTCAATTTACTATGTCACATGATGATGGAAAAAAGTTAGATGATGTTGCTGAAGCCGATATAGTGCTTTTAGGAGTTAGCAGAACTAGCAAAACACCAACCTCTATGTATTTAGCAAACAGAGGATATAAAACTGCCAACATTCCTCTTGTGATGGATCAAAAGATTCCGGAAGATTTAAAATCTAACAAAAACAAAACATGTATAATTGGACTAGTAACTGATCCCGAGAGACTAGCTGATGTTAGAAGGAATAGAGTCACAATGATGAAAGAAACAAACATTAAAGAGTACACCGATCTTAAAATTATAAAAGAAGAAATTGACAGATCTAAAAAACTTTTTAAAAAATATGGATGGCCAACCATTGATGTGACTCGAAAATCAGTAGAAGAAAGTGCAGCTTCTATATTAAAAATTTTTGAAATACAAAAAAATAAATGAAAATAATATTAGCTTCCAAAAGCAACGTGAGAAAGCAAATTCTAGAAAAAAATAATATTAGTTCAGAAGTTATTGTTTCAAATGTAGACGAAGATGAGGCTAAAAAATCATTATTAATGGAAGGAGCTACCCCATTAATTATATCTAAGAATTTAGCAGAACTTAAATCTATAAAAGTTAGCAGACAAAACCCAGATCGTCTTGTGTTAGGCGCTGATAGTGTTGTCTCATTAGATAATAAACTAATTAATAAACCTAGATCTAGAGAAGAAGCCTTGAAGATCCTGAAAAAATTAAATAATTCAAAACATTATCTTATCAGCTCTGTCTGTATTTCTAAAAATGGAGCAATGATTTGGAATCATACTGAAACATCCGAATTAAAAATGAAAAATTTTAAGGATGAAGAGCTAGAAAAATACCTAGAAAAGATAAAAACAGAGATATTATTAGCTTATGGAGTATACCAAGTAGAAGCCGATGGTTTAAATCTTTTTGAGTATATTAAAGGTGATCACGACTCTATTATGGGTTTGCCTATTAAACAAATAATGAATTATATTAAAAAATACAATCAATGAAAAAGAAATCATTTGCAATTATTGGCAGCCCAATTCTTCATTCGCTCTCACCAGTTTTGCATAATTATTGGTTCAAAAAATATAACGTTGAAGCAGATTATTCTTTGTTAGATGTAAAAGAAGAAAATTTAAAAAGTATAATTAAGAAAATTAGAGATAAAGAACTTAATGGAATAAATGTAACTTTACCCTATAAACAAAAAATAATTCCATTTGTTGATAAGGTAGTTAATGATGCTCAACATACTAATTCAGTTAATACAATATTTTTAAATAATGTTGATGATATTATTGGAGAAAATACTGATGTGTTTGGCTTGCAGGCAGCATATTTAAAGGCGATCAGTAATACAAAAAATAAAACAGCCTTAGTAATAGGAGCAGGAGGTGTTTCTTCATCGGTTATTTTTTCTTTAGAAAAATCAAAAGTAAAAGATATATCAATCATAAATCGAACTCATGAAAAATCTCTTTTTTTAAAAAAAAAGTTTAATTTCTTAAATGTTTTGGAGTGGAAATCTCTTAAAGATGAAATTGGCAAGTTTGATATTATAATTAATGCAACAAGTCTCGGCTTAAAAGATGGTAAAGATTTTGAATTTGATTTTAAAGGAGTAAAAGAAAACTTAATCTATATAGATACAATATACAATCCTCTTGAAACAAAGACTTTTAAATTTCTAAAAGAAAATAAAATTAAAACTTTCAACGGTTTGGAAATGTTCATTTATCAAGGCCAAAAATCTTTTTATTTATGGAATAAAATTAATCCAGAAATAGATGATAAATTGATTGATTTGCTTATCTCAAAACTAAAATGACAATAATAGGTTTAACAGGTTCTATAGCTTCAGGAAAAACAACTGCAAGCAAGATTATTTCTAGGGCAAGAGGCCCGCTTTTTAGTGCAGATAAAGTTGTTGGTAAATTATATAAGAACAAAAACTTTAGGAGATCTATTGCAAGAAAATTTGAATTTAAATCTAGTTCAGAATTTAAAAAAAAAATAAAAAATAAAATTTTATCAAAAAAAGAAAATTTAAAAAAATTAGAGAAGATAATTCATCCAAAGGTAAGAAAAGAGATGCTTGTTTTTCTAAGAAAGAATAGAAATAAAAAGCTTTTATTTTTAGAGATACCTTTATTAATTGAAAGTAAACTTACGAAGTATTTTGATATTATAATTTTTATAAAATCAAAAAAGGCTCTGAGATTAAGAAGATATAAGTCTAGAGGAGGTAATGGTGAGCTATTTTCCTTATTAAACAAACATCAGTTGCAAGATATTAAAAAGATGAAATTTTGTGATCACATAGTTGTTAATAATAAATCTTTAGATGTTTTAAAAAAAAATCTTTTAAATATAATTAAATTATATGAATGAGATATTTTTAGATACAGAGACTACCGGACTTTCATTTCAAGATGGCCATAAAATTGTGGAGATAGCATGTATCGAAACTAAAGATTTAATTCCAACTAATAAAGTTTTTCATAAATTAATTAATCCTGAAAGAGATGTTCCTGAAGAAGCATTTAAAATTCATGGTTTTTCAAAAGAATTTTTAAGAACTAAAAGAACTTTTAATCAAATAGCTGACGATTTTTTGGATTTTATAAAAGGAAAAAAAATTATAATTCATAATGCAAACTTTGACTTAGGTTTTTTGAATAATGAGTTAGGAAAAATTAAAAAACAAACAATCAATAAAAAAGAAGTTATCGACTCCCTGGCAGTTGCTAGAAATAAATTTCCTGGAACTTCGAACTCTCTAGATGCATTATGCAAAAAATTTAATATTGATTTATCTAAAAGAACTAAACACAATGCTTTGTTAGATTGTGAATTGTTAAGAGAAGTTTATATAAATCTTTTAGATGTAAAAGAGCCTAAATTTAATCTTACTACTGCTGGTTATAATGAAGCTAGATCTTCTATTAGAGAGGAATCATATAACAAAACAATAGTGAAAATATCCGAAGAAGATTTAAAGAATCACAAACAATTTTTAAAATCTGAGATCAAAAAAAATTTTTACTGAGTTTTTTTAAGATTATAAAGTTTTTGAAAATCAACGTTATTAGCAATTTTAATATCTTTAAAACCTGAGTTCTCAAATACAAAGACAAATATTTTTCTTAGTTCAGGATAAATTTCAGACGGAACATTAATTAAAATTATTTTTTCTATTTCCTTTTTATCTTTTATTTCATCGTTTAATTCAATAATTGTAGCATATATTATTTTTGTATTAATTTTTTCAATATCATCTTTAATAGGCGTAAGATTTAGAGTTGTTTCAACTTGAATAATTTTCTCTCTTATTTGATTGCTTCTAATATCAATGTTTATTTTATAATTTGAAATACTTTTTGATAATATTGAAAAAATTTTTGGATTAGGTATCTGAAAATTTAGATCTTTAATATATTTGCCAATTATTTTATAGCTCATCTTTTTTATTTTTATCTTCTATAATTTCACCATCTAATGTATTTATGTCTTCTTGATTTTTTGAGGTTGTCTTTCTTTTTATAAAAAAACCAATTAAAATATTTCTTGTCAAAGGTATTAATAGTAAGAAACCTATTGCATCTGTAATAAAACCAGGAATGATAAGAAATAAAGCTGCTATTGCAATAGATGCTCCAGAGATCATTTCATAGACTGGTATTTTATTTTGGTATAAATTCATGACGCCTGATCTAATAGTTTTAATTCCCTCCAGTTTTGCGAAATAGAGACCAATAATTGCGGTTAAAAAAATTAATGATAAAGTGCTCAAAGCCCCTATTTCTCCTCCAATCTTAATCATTAGAAAAATTTCTAACGTTGGCACGCCAATAAATAGTAGAAAAAATGAGTTCATTTGTCTGATACAAAATTATATTATTAATGTATATTTATCAAACTATGAGTAACAATTTTGGATATATAGACATTATTTTGCTTGGAATGATCGCTGGATTTATAATTCTACGACTGAGAAATATATTGGGAAGAAAGACTGGTCATGAACCTAAAATTCATTCAGGTTTTGCAGAAAAAAAATTTAATGTACCAAATAATAATATTAATGATTTTAAACAAAATCATGATGTACTAGAAGGAAAAGAAAAAAAAGAATTTCTTAAAGGTGCAGAAATTGCTTATGAAACAATTCTTACATCATTTGCAAATGGTGATAGTAAAAAGTTAAAAAGTTTGCTTACTCCGGATATGGCTACAAATTTTGAGCAGGCTATACAGGCAAGAAATAAAGAAAATATAAAATCTGAATTTACTTTTATTGGGGTGAAAGAATCTAGTGTTGAAAAATATGAAAAAATTAGAAATGAACTCTTTGCTTCAGTAAAATTTGTTTCAGAAGTAATCTCAGTAAAGAAAGATAAAGATGATAAGATTATCGAAGGAAATCCAAATAAGATAAAGCAGGTCATAGATTATTGGAAGTTTACAAGAAATATATTAAAAAAAGGTCCTAATTGGTATTTATCTGAAATTGTCAGTAAGTGATAAAGAAAAAAAATATTTCTCAAGAAGATATTAATACCTGGCAAAGTTATATAAAAAGTCCAACCGATATTACTGATAAAGATAATATTCAAGACGACAGTAAATCCCATCAAAATAGATTTAAGTATGATTTACATGGCTTTACTTTGATCGAAGCAAACGAGAGAGTAAAAGAAATAATCTTATTATGTGTAAAAAAAAATTACAAAGAAATTTTATTAATTACAGGAAAAGGTATTCACTCTAACACTGAAAAAAATGTTTATGCCTCTAAAGATTTAAGCAAGTTAAGATATTCTGTGCCAGAGTATGTTAAATCAGACTTAGATTTATCGAAACATATCGTATCAATTTCAAATGCAGATAAAATAGATGGTGGTGATGGTGCGATTATAATTAAACTTAAAAAACTATAGAATAAATTTCGATAAATCTGTATCTTTAACTAAATTACCTAAATTTTTGTTAACATATTCTTTGTCTATAGTAACAGTTTCTCCTGCCCGATCTGTAGCATTGAAACTTATATCATCTAAGACTTTTTCTATAATCGTATGAAGTCTTCTAGCTCCGATATTTTCAACCGATGAATTAACTTCGGCAGATATTTTTGCTAACATATCTATTCCGTCATCTGTAAATACAAGATTTACATTCTCTGTTTTTAACAATTCTCTGTATTGTTTAATTAGACTATTATCAGGTTCTTTTAATATTCTTTTAAAGTCATCTTCATTTAATGCATTTAACTCTACTCTAATAGGCAGTCTGCCTTGCAATTCAGGGAGAAGATCAGATGGTTTTGCTAATTGAAAAGCACCTGATGCAATAAAAAGTATATGATCTGTTTTAATTGGCCCATGCTTTGTACTCACAGTCGTTCCTTCAATTAAAGGCAATAGATCTCTTTGTACTCCTTCTCTTGATACATCACCACCTACTCGATCACTTCTTGCTGAGACTTTATCTATTTCATCTAGGAATACTATTCCATTTTCTTCTGTAGTTTTTTTTGCTTCTTTAATAATCTTGTCTTCTTCGATCATTTTGTCAGATTCTTGAGCAACTAAAATGTCATGAGATTCTTTCACAAGCATTTTTTTCTTTTTACCTTTTTTATTTCCCATTGATTTTCCAAGAATGTCTCCGAGATTTACCATTCCAACATTTCCTCCTGGCATACCTGGTATTTCAAAGCTTTGTAGACCAGATGTTTTATCTTGAACTTCGATTTCTACTTCGTTGCTATCAAGATCACCATTTCTTAATCTCTTTCTAAAACTTTCTCTCGTTGCAACAGTAGCTTTGTTGCCCACTAAAGCATCCAAAACTTTTTCTTCAGCTTTAAGTTCAGCTTTTGCTTTAACTTCTTTTCTTTTTTTTACTCTTTCCATGGCAATAGCTATCTCAATTAAATCTCTAACTATTTGTTCTACATCTCTACCTACATAGCCAACTTCAGTAAATCTTGTAGCTTCAACTTTAATAAATGGAGCTTCAGCTAATTTTGATAATCTTCTTGAAATCTCAGTCTTGCCAACACCCGTTGGTCCAATCATAAGAATATTTTTTGGAAGCACTTCATCTCTCATTTCTTCAGAAAGAGCTTGTCTTCGCCACCTGTTCCTTAATGCAACAGCAACAGCTTTTTTAGCTTCTTTTTGTCCAATTACATATCTGTCTAATTCAGAAACTATTTCTCTTGGAGACAAAGCACTTACTTGAGAACTTTTCTTTTTAGTATTTTTTACTAAATTTAAATTTGTTACATTTTTAGAGTTAACCATTATTAAACTTTCTCCACGGTAACATTGTTATTAGTAAAGACACAAATATCGGAAGCTACTTTAATTGCTTTTCTTGCAATTTCTTCGGCTTTTAAATCACTTTCTATTAAAACTTTTGCTGCAGCAAGTGCATAATTTCCGCCTGATCCAATACCTATAATACCGTCCTCTGGCTCTAACACATCTCCAGTCCCAGAAATAATAAAGCTATGTTTTTTATCAGCTACAGCCATTAATGCTTCTAATCTTCTTAAAAATTTATCACTTCTCCAGTCCTTAGCTAACTCAACAGCTGCTCTTTGTAAATTTCCTGCGTGCTTTTCAAGTTTTGCTTCGAGCCTCTCGAATAAAGTTAATGCATCAGCAGTAGACCCAGCAAAACCAGCTATCACACCTCTACTTTCTATTTTCCTAACTTTTTTGGCTTTACTTTTTAAAACAGTATTACCAAGACTAACCTGTCCATCCCCAGCAACTACTGTTTCGTTATTTTTTCTTAGCAAGACAATCGTAGTCCCATGCCACTTTTCAGCTGTATTCATGATATTATATGTGGAGATTAATTTCAGATCTTCAATAGCGAAATCTGATTTATTGATAAAATGCTTAATTGTATATATATCAAAGATAAATCGTCTTAGATTATGAAAAGAAAAGCTAAAATAAATAGAAAAACTAAAGAAACTAATATTTCGGTAGTAGTAAATTTAGACGGAAAAGGAAAATATAAAATTAAAACTGGAATAGGTTTTCTTGATCATATGCTCGAGCAACTAGCTAAGCATTCACTAATTGATTTAGAAGTCAAAGCCAAAGGTGATACGCATATTGATTTACATCACACAACTGAAGATACAGGTATAGCTATCGGTGAAGCTATTAAAAAAGCTGCAGGCAATCGAAAAGGTATTACAAGATATGCCTCTACAATGATACCAATGGACGAAACACTAAGTAGAGTTTCAGTCGACATATCTAATAGACCTTATTTAATCTGGAAAGTAGATTTAAAAGTAGAAAAATTAGGTGAGATGGATACAGAACTTTTCAAGGAATGGTTCCAGGCATTTTCTCAATCTGCAGGAATTACATTACACGTAGAAAATATTTATGGCGAGAACAGCCATCACAAAGTTGAGTCTTGTTATAAGGGATTAGCCAGATCTTTAAAGGATGCTTTGGCAATTGATGCAAGAATTAAGAATTCAATACCATCTACTAAAGGTAAGCTTTAATTATAAATGCTATTAACCGTTGTTGATTATGGAGTTGGCAATTTAAGATCAATTGCTAAATCTATTGAAAAAGCAAACTCTGATAATAATTTAAATTACTCGGTTAAAGTTAGTTCAGACGTTAACGATGTAAAGAAATCAGATAAAATAGTTTTACCTGGACAAGGTTCTTTTAAAGCATGCAGAGAAGGAATTAATAATATTAGTGGATTAAATAATGAATTAAACGAAAGTGTATTGAATAAAAACAAACCAATATTTGGTATTTGTGCTGGAATGCAGTTATTTGCAACAACAGGTTACGAAGAAAAGAAAACAGAGGGATTAAATTGGATACCAGGAAAAGTTGTTAAATTAGAGCTTGGCGAGTCAGATTTGAAGGTTCCTCATATGGGATGGAATGAGATAAAAATAGAAAATTCCTCATCAGTATTTAAAAATTTAGCTGATAATAATCATGCTTATTTTATTCATAGTTATGAATTTATACCTAAAGACAAGAAGATAGTATCATTATCAACAAATTATGGAAAAGATGTAGTTGCTGCAGTTTCTTTTAAAAATATTTATGGAGCGCAATTTCATCCAGAAAAAAGTCAAAATACTGGAATTAAAATTTTAACTAACTTCTTAAATTTATAAAATGTTTGAGACAATTATTACAGATTTTTTTATGTGGTGTGTTTATATACTTCAAGTAGTTGGAGGTTCACCAGGTGAATATGGATTTGGTTATTATTTAGCTAATATATTTATATTTGTAATTCTTCAACCTGCTTTAATTATATTATTTTTTATTCTTTGGAGAATTGAAAAAAGGAAAAATAAAAAACATGAAAATATTCCCGGCAATAGATATTAAAGACAAAAAGTGCGTGAGGTTGGTTAAAGGAGACTTTGATAATAAAACTGAATATGAAACTTCACCAAGCGATCAAGCTGGAAAATATAAAGATCACGGCTTTAAAAATCTACACATTGTTGATTTGGATGGTGCTTTAACTGGCAGTACAGTTAATCTAAATATTATTCAAGAAATAGTAAGTAAATATGATTTGAAGATTGAAGTTGGCGGAGGCGTTCGATCTATAGATAGTATTAAGAAGTATGTTGATTCAGGTGTAGAAAAAGTAATTTTAGGAAGTGCTGCAATAAAAAACAAAGAATTTTTAAAAGAAGCGTGCACTAAATTTAAAAACAAAATAGCTTTAGGATTAGACACCAAAGATGGAAATCTCTTTGCTTCAGGCTGGAAAGAGAATTTAAATATTAAAACTTCAGATTTTTTAAAAGAAGTGAATGATTTCGGTGTAAGCAGACTAATCTATACCGATATTAATAGGGATGGAACTAAAGCAAGTCCTAACTTTGACGAAACAGTTAAAATTGCAGAGATGTCTAAATTTCCCGTAATTATTTCTGGAGGTGTTTCTTCAATCAACGATATTAAAAAAGCAAGAAAGTTAAATGATAAAAATATTGAAGGTATAATAGTTGGTAAAGCTATATACGATGGTGATATAAAATTAGATCAACTCGCAAAAGAATTAGATGCTTAAAAATAGAATAATACCTTGCTTAGATGTAAAAAATGGAAGAGTTGTTAAGGGTATAAATTTTGTAGATTTAAAAGATGCTGGTGATCCAGTTGAACAAGCAAGTATTTATGATAAAGGCGGAGCAGATGAAATATGTTTTTTAGACATTACAGCAAGCAATGAAAATAGAAATACAATTATAGATGTAGTCAACAAAACAGCTGAAAAATGTTTTGTTCCATTAACTGTAGGAGGAGGAATTAGAACAACAGACAATATAAGAGATTTGTTGTTAGCAGGAGCAGATAAGGTTTCTATCAATACTGCCGCTGTTAAAGATATTAATTTTGTAAAAGAGGCATCAAAAAAATTCGGAACTCAATGCATGGTAGTAGCTGTCGATGCTAAGAAAGTTTCAGATGGTAAATGGGAGATATTTACTCACGGGGGAAGAGAAAAAACTGGAATTGATGCGATTGAGTTTTCTAAAAAGGCAGAAGCCAATGGAGCTGGCGAAATTCTTCTTACATCTATGGATAAAGATGGAACTAAAACTGGTTATGATTTAGAACTTCTAAAAATTATTACAAAATCTGTTAGTATTCCAGTAATAGCTTCAGGAGGAGCGGGAAATTTAGAGCATTTATATGAAGCAATAAAGACTGGTGGCGCAAGCGCAGTTTTAGCCGCATCTATCTTTCATTATGGTGAATTTACAATCAAAGAAACAAAAGAATATTTAAAATCGAAGAATGTTCCAGTAAGATTATAATATGTTTGAAAATTTAGAACAGCTAATCAAAACGATCAGAGAAAGAAAAAATTCTTCACCTGATAAGTCATATACGAACAAACTATTAAATGACAAAAATTTAAGCGTTTCTAAGGTAAAGGAAGAGATTGGAGAGTTGATAGAATCTGTTGATAAAAATTCAAATAAAATTCACGAGGCTGCCGATGTAATTTATCATTTGATGGTTTACTTGGAGGCCAATGATATAAAGATCGAAGACGTAATGAGCGAGTTAAAGAAAAGACAAAAATGAGTTACGACAAGAACAATATATTTGCTAAAATTCTTAGAGGAGAAATACCTTGTAAAAAAATTTATGAGAATGATCACGTGTTAGCATTTCATGACATTAGTCCTCAAAAGAAAGTTCATGTTTTAGTTATTCCAAAAGGCGAATATGTAGACTTAGATGATTTTAACAACAAAGCATCTGATAAAGAAATAGTTGAGCTTAATAAAGCTATCTCTCATGTTTCAAATTTATTAGGTGCAAAAGATAAAGGCTATCGAGCTTTAACAAATATTGGAAATGATGGAGGTCAAGAGGTTCCTCATTTACATTTTCATATATTTGCAGGCGAAAAGATAGGTAAAATGGTTAGCTAATGATTTCAAGAGTAAAAAGATATTTTTTAGAAATAAAAGATTTTTCAAATCCCATTAAATTAAATATACCAGAGAATTATCGAATTATTATAGATGATAAAAAAAATTTTGAACTAAATAAATTTTTTTACAAACAAATAGGAGTTGATCACTATTGGAGAGATAGATTGGTTTGGTCTGATAAAGATTGGTTAAAGTACGCTGAAAATAAAAATCTTGAAACACATATTTTAAAAAAAGAAGAGGATCTAGTTGGATTTTATGAACAAGAATATCATTCAGGATCTAACGAAGTAGAATTAATAAATATGGGAATTTTAAAAGAGTTTAGAGGTTTAAAATTAGGTTCAATGCTTTTAAACCATGCTATAGCAAGTGCATCCAGAAAAAATCCAGATAGAATGTGGGTACATACTTGCAGCTTAGACCATAAGCATGCATTGCAAAATTATAAGTCAAAAGGCTTTGAAATATTTAAAGAAGAAGAAATAGATTTTGTTGCCTAATTTATATCTGGAATTTTAAAAGTACCCTTTTTGTAGGCATCATTTTTTGAAATGATATTTAAAGAAAAATTTATATTATTGTTGTATTGGTCTATTAATTCCCAGCCTTTTAAATCTAATGTTTTCCTATCAAAGAAAACAGCTATTTCATCTTCACTTAAATAAATGAGTTTTATAATTTTTTCAGTTAGTTCTAATTTTCCAGATTTTACTATTTCTAAAAGTTTATCTTTATACAAAATATTTAAGAAAGGAGACTTTGATATAGGGTAATAATAAGTCTTATTATATTTCTTCTGTGTTATCGCTAGTCTTCTGTTATTAATAACAAGTTCTTTTTGCTTATTATCAAAATATTCACATTTTAATTTTCCGGGAAATTCTAAAAGACAGCTTCCTGTTTCTAGTTTTTCATTGATAACCTGATTAAAAGTAAACTCTATGGAATTTAAGTTGTTTAATCGAGTTACGATTTGATCTTTTTCATTCGCAGATAAATTAAAAGAAAATGAAATGAATAATAGAGCTAAAAAAAATTTTCTAAAAAAAAAATTAAAGGACCTCACGTTTCCCAACATGATTTGCTTTACTCACGATGCCTTTTTCTTCCATCATATCAATGATTCTAGCAGCTCTATTATAGCCAATTTGTAGTTTTCTTTGTAGAAAACTAGTTGATGCTTTTCCTTCTGATTTAATAATTTCTAAAGCTTGATTGTAAAGCTCATCTTCATCACCATCTTCGCTTGACAGTGTTGCGTTTTCTTTATTTTCTTGAGTTGTGATTTCCTCTATGTAGTCAGGTTCACCTTGAGCTCTTAATGTATTGGCAATTTTTTCAATTTCTTGTTCTGAAACATAAGGGCCGTGTATTCTAATAATACGATTTGCTGATGACATGAAAAGCATATCACCCTTACCAAGCAACTGTTCTGCGCCCTGCTCTCCCAATATAGTTCTACTGTCAATTTTAGAACTTACTTGGAAAGATATACGTGTTGGAAAATTAGCCTTAATTGTACCAGTAATTACATCCACACTTGGTCTTTGAGTTGCCATGATAATGTGAATACCTGCCGCTCTAGCCATTTGAGATAGTTTCTGAATATAATTCTCAATCTCTTTGCCAGCAACCAACATTAAATCTGACATTTCGTCTACAACAACAACTATATAAGGCATTTTAAGTTTATGTTTAGCGTTGTAGCCATCGATGTTTCTTACACCAACTTTGCTCATTAGTTTATAACGACTATTCATTTCTTTAACTGTCCAAGCTAATGCCGAGGTTGCTTTTTTTGCATCAGTAATTACGGGTGTAAGCAAATGAGGTATGCCTTCATAAGTAGAAAGTTCTAACATTTTAGGATCAATTAAAATGAACTTACACAAATCGGGATTTAATTTATAAAGTAAAGATACAATAATTGTATTTATACATACGGATTTTCCAGATCCCGTCGTTCCAGCAATAAGTAAATGAGGCATGTTTGTTAAATCACCTACTATTGGAGCACCAGAAATACTTTTTCCAAGCGCTATAGGAAGCGTTATTTCTTTTTTCTGAAATTTATCATTAGATATTATTTCTCTTAAAGAAACGCCCTCTCTAGCCTCATTTGGAATTTCAACACCAACTGTATTTTTTCCAGGAATTACAGAAACTCTTGCTGATGTTGAGCTGGTATTACGAGCCAAATCTTCTGATAGATTTATAATTTTTGAAACTTTTACACCAGGGGCAGGTTCAAATTCATACAAACTAACTACAGGTCCATTATTTATAGTTTTAATTTTTCCATTGATACCAAAGTCTAGTAGAATTTTTTCCATAAATTCAGCGTTTGGACGATTCTTATTAACATCTATCAAACTTGGTTTTGAAGAGTTTTTTTCTAGAAATTCTATTGACGGTAATTTGTATTTGATCTTTGATTGAGTTGTTGTTTTTACTGTTTTTTCTTCATTTTCAAAAATAAAAGATTGCTGAGGTTTTTCGGTTAAAGAAATTTCTTCATCAATTTTATCACTTGTAAGATTATCTGATGTTAGGACTTCTTCTTTCTTTTTAAACAATGACTTAAATATTTGTACTATTATTTTTCTTATATTCAAATCTGAAGAAAAAATAAAAAAAACTAATGTTAAAAAAAATAGAGCAAAAAGAGAATATTCATTATCAATCCAAGGAGCTAAATTGCTAATAAAATTATAACTTATTTCTCCCACGAAACCCGAATTACCATTATCTATAAGCCAAAAAGAATTATTAAATGTCAGATAAATAAAAATTGATCCCAATGTAAGATATCCCACTATTAAAAATAATTTTAAGATTATTCTCTTGATTTCTTTTTTTACTAATAAACTTATTCCCCAAAATAAGAAATTAGCTAAAAGCAAGAAAGAAGCTAAGCCAAAACTTTGAAGAAGAAAATCTGCAATGCTACTACCGTATATGCCAAAGAAATTTTTAATTTCTATATCACTATCGCCATAAATCAATGAAGGATCTTCAGGAGCATATGTTGCAAAGGATATTGCAAGGGCAATACCTGTTAAAATTAAGATTATTCCCAATAATTCAAAGGTTCGTTTTTTTAAAAAATTTGTTAAACTATTTAAAAAGTTTGTATTCATTTCGAATCGTTTTACGTACTTTTTACCATTTTTATGAAACTGTTAAAAATTTTAATATGAAAAAACAGAGAATATGCATAATTGGAGACGGTCTTTCAGGTTTAATGGCTGCTTTGGCATTAAATAAATTAAAAGGCTTAGAAGTTCATTTAATATCTAAAAAAAACAAGCATTCTAAAGATAAAAGAACGACCGCTATTTCTGCCTCTAACTATGAGTTTTTTAACGAAGTCATAGACAAACTGGACAAAAAATTGTTTTGGCCTTCTAAAAAGATAGATCTTTTCTACCAGACAAAAGATCAGAACATGAATTTCTTAAACTTTAATGAAGATAGCAAAAATCTTATGTACGTTTTTGAAAATGACAAAATTAAAGAAATTCTAATTAAAGAAATAAAAAAGAAAAAGATCAAAACTTTTCACAAAAATATTAATAAACTAAAAGATTTAGATGGTTACGATATGAAAGTGCTCTGCTTAGGTAGATCCTCAAAAATCTATCAAAGTATAATTGATAAAAGATCACTAGATAAAGATTATAAAGAAATCGCTATCACAGGTTATGTTAAGCATAACTTAAAAAATCTGAATACTGCTCAATATTTCTTGAAAGAAGGACCTTTAGCAATACTCCCCTTTTCAAAAAATAATTTTTCTTTTGTGTGGAGTGTAGATAAAGACTTTCCAAAAAAAGATATTAATTTAATTGTTAAATCTAAAATTTGTGAAGTTTTAAAAACAAAAAAAATACAGATTTCAAATCAGCGATCTTATCCTTTGATGCTTAATTTAAAACGAACATACTATAAAAATGATATTCTTATTTTAGGTGAAGGATTGCACACAGTTCATCCTGTAGCTGGCCAAGGCTTCAATCTTGTACTTAGAGATATTAATAAATTACAAGAAATATTTAAGTATTATACCGGATTAGGCATGTCCTTAAAAAGCACCCCAGCGCTTGAAGATTTTACAAATAATAGAAAATCTGAAAATATTATTACTGGTATAGGAATTGATCTAACTTATAATTTTTTTAAACAAAATAAATTACTAGACCCATTTAAAGAAACAATTTTGAAGAATATTTCGAAAAATAATACTCTAAAAAAAATAAGTAAATTTATTTCTAATCAAGGTTTATCAATTTAGTTCAATGAACATTTATGCTCTATCATCAGGCAAAGGTCCGTCAGGAATAGCCATCGTTAGAATTTCAGGTAAAGATACTTTAAAAGTTTGTAAAAATTTGACTAAGTTAAAAGAAATCAATTCTAACGAGGTAAATTATTGTAAATTTCATGATCCTAAAAATAACAAGGTTATAGATCCAGAAGCACTATTATTGTGGTTTCCTGGGCCTAATAGCTATACCGGAGATGATTTAGCCGAGTTCCAAGTTCATGGAAGCAATGCAGTAATTAACGCTTTATTAAAGACATTATCAGAACAAGATAATTGTAGATTGGCTGAACCAGGTGAATTTACAAAGATAGCTTTTCAAAATGATAAAATTGATCTTTTAAAAGCTGAAAGTATTGGTGATTTAATTCACGCAGAAACTGAGTTGCAGAGAGAGCAAGCTGTTAAATTAGTTCAAGGTAATGCCTCAAATTATTATAATGATTTAAGAGAAAAACTAGTAAAATCTTTATCTTATATAGAAGCCAAAATAGATTTTGCAGAAGATGATTTACCTCAAAAAGTTTTAAAGGAAGTACAAAACTCTATTAAAGAGATTCATAACGATATTAATAAAATAATTGAGGATAATAAAATCGGAGAAAAAATAAGAGATGGATTTAGAGTTTCCATAACAGGTGAAGTCAATGCTGGTAAATCTTCTCTTTTAAATTTATTATCAAAAAGAGATGTCGCTATTGTTTCAGATGAGGCAGGAACAACAAGAGATGTAATCGAGTCTTATTTAAATATAGATGGATATCCAGTAATTCTAGCGGACACAGCAGGTATTAGAGAAGCTAAAAATGAGGTAGAAAAAAAAGGGATTTCATTAGCATTGGGAAAATCTAAAGAAGCAGATTTAAATATTGTAGTAATAGATAACTCTTCAAAAAATATAAATAGTGAAATTAAGAAAATGATCAACAAAGATACAATAGTTTTACTTAATAAATCAGATGTGCAAGATAAACAAAATCATAAATTTGAGGCAGATACAGTCTTAGCCTCAGTTAAAGAAAATAAAAATATAGATAAGTTGATTAAAAAAATTAAAGAAAAATTAAGCAAAAAATTTACATCTAATAACAGTGCTTTAATTACAAGAGAGAGACATAGATCAAAACTTAATGAATGCCTAAAAGAAATAGATAACTTTCTTAAAAAAGATCAAAACAAGGATTTAGAACTAGCTGCTGAAGATCTAAGAATGGCCACACGCCATCTTGGAAGTATTGTAGGCAAAGTTGATGTTGAGGAAATACTTGGTTCTATATTTAAAGATTTCTGTATAGGTAAATAAAATACCTCTTGTATTCCTAACATACCGCGTTACATTCATTACATGACAAAACAAAGCTATGATGTAGTAGTAATAGGTGGTGGGCATGCTGGATGTGAGGCTGCTGCTGCATCAGCTAGAATGGGCGTCAATACTGCACTTTTTACACATAAGATAGAAACAATTGGTGAAATGTCCTGTAATCCTGCGATCGGAGGGCTTGGAAAAGGTCATCTTGTCCGAGAAATAGATGCTCTAGACGGTGTTATGGGCATTGTAGCTGATAAATCAGGTATTCAATTTAGATTATTGAACCGAAGTAGAGGTCCAGCAGTACAAGGGCCTAGAACTCAATCAGATAGAGCTCTTTACAAAGAGCATATGCAGAAAATTTTACTTAATTATGAAAATTTAGAAGTTATAGCAGATCCAGTTACAAAATTTTTATTCGATGAAAATAAAATCATTGGTTTTATCTGTCATAGCGGAAAAGAAGTTAGGTGCAAAGAATTAATTCTTACTACAGGAACATTTTTAAACGGGTTAATTCATATTGGTGAAAAACAGACACCAGCAGGACGATATGATGAAAAACCTTCAACAGGATTAAGTGAACAATTAGAAAAATTTAAAATTAATATTGGAAGACTTAAAACAGGCACACCACCTAGACTTGATGGTGACACTATTAATTATGACGATCTAGAAATGCAGCCTGCTGATGAGGATCCTTACTATTTTTCATTTTTAACTAATAAACTACACAATAAGCAAATTAAGTGTGGAATGACTTACACTAATAATGCCGTTCATAAAATTATAAGTGAGAACATTTCTAGAAGCGCGATGTACTCTGGAAATATAAAAGGAGTCGGACCAAGGTATTGTCCTGCTATCGAAGACAAGATTGTGAAATTTAAAGAAAAAGAGAAACATCAAATCTTTTTGGAGCCAGAGGGACTAAAGGATAATACCGTCTATCCAAATGGCATATCCACCTCACTTCCAGAGGAAGTTCAGCTTCAAATATTGGCTAAAATCAAGGGTTTAGAGCATGTTAAGATGAAAAGAGCAGGTTATGCTATAGAGTATGATTTTGTTGATCCACGTGAGCTTAAAATCACCTTAGAGACAAAGAAAATTAAATCTCTCTTTTTAGCAGGTCAAATTAACGGTACGACGGGATATGAAGAAGCTGCTGCTCAAGGTCTTATAGCTGGCGCTAACGCAGCTTTAAAAGTTAAAAAAGAAGATGAGTTTATCTTAGATAGATCGAACTCTTATATAGGAGTTATGATTGATGATTTAATCACAAAAGGTGTCTCTGAACCTTATCGTATGTTTACTTCAAGAGCCGAATATAGATTAACACTTAGAGCAGATAATGCAGATCAAAGATTATCACCTTTAGGAATAAAGATTAATTTAGTCCAATCACAAAGAAAAAATATTTTTTTAGATAAGGAAAAAAAATTATTGCAATTAACTAAATCTTTAAAATCTAATTTTTTATCCCCTAACGAGGCTAAAAAATTTTCGATTAAAATTGCAATGGATGGAGTAAAAAGATCTGCTCTAGAGGTTATAGGACAACGGAATGTAAATATGGCAAAAATAAGGCAGATATTTCCTACAATTCCCTCTTATGAAGCGCCTCTTGATAAGCAGGTTGAAATCGACGCTCACTACTTAGGATATCTAGGACGACAATCTCATGATATAGAATCTTTTAAGAAAGATGAGTCTATTACTATACCTAAGAACATTAACTATGATTCTTTGAGTGGTCTTTCAAATGAAATTAAGTCTAAGCTAAAAAAGATTAAACCAAATACACTTGGACAAGCTCTGAGAATTGACGGAGTAACACCAGCTGCGGCTATAATAATTCTTTCACATATAAAAAGATCAAAAATTAGAGCTACGGCTTGATGAATGAGCTGAAAGTAATAGAAATACTTAAAAATGAGCTAGGATTTTCCGATTCTTTTATAAAAAAACTAAAAAAATTCCATAATTATCTTCTAGAGTACAATAAAAGTTATAATTTGATTTCTAAAAGCACGGAAAAAAGCATCTGGATTAGACATATACTTGATTCGGCTCAGATAATTAAGTTTATAGATGAATCGAAGGACCATAATATTGTTGATTTTGGGTCTGGCGCTGGATTTCCAGGCTTAATAATTGCATTTTATAATGAAAATGTAAGATTTCACGTGAAATTATACGAAAAGTCCCCTGTAAAAAGAGCTTTTTTAAAGAATATTAAGGAAAAATTAGATATTAAAAATATAGAAATAGGGAATGATGTGTATGAACAGAAAACAATAATAGCAGATGTTATAGTTTGTAGAGCTTTCAAAAAATTAGAGGAAATTTTAAGGATTTCACGTGAAATAGTAAAAAAACCTCACAAATTGATTATTTTAAAGGGAAAAAATGCACAGTCAGAAATTAATAATGTATCTTTAGGTTCTAATTGGAGCTATAAAATAGAAAAAAGTATAACAGACCATGATTCTAAAATAATTATAGTCGATGTAAAATAAAATGGGAAATAAATCTACTATAGCGGTGATCAATCAAAAAGGTGGAGTAGGTAAGACGACCACTGTAATCAATTTGGCTACATCATTGTCCATTTTGGGTCAAAATAACCTTATCATAGATTTGGATCCCCAGGGTAATGCGACTACTGGATTAGGAAGATCAAATAACGACGAGAATAATAATATCTATAATTTGTTAATTAAGAAAATTGAATTAAAGGATGTCATTCAAAAAACAGATGTTAAAAATTTAGACATTATAGGATCTAATGTAAACTTATCTGGTCTTGAAGTTGAAACAGCAAATGACTCTGATAGAGCGTTTGTTTTGAAACAAATTTTAGATAAAGAAAAAAATGATTTGTTATCAAAATACGATAACATTTTTATAGACTGCCCTCCTTCATTAAGCTTATTGACAATTATGGCTTTGGTGGCATCTGGAGAATTATTGGTTCCCCTTCAAACAGAATTTTTTGCTTTAGAGGGTATAACTCAATTAGTTAAAACCATAGATCGAATTAAAGTTAATTTGAATCCAGATTTAAAGGTGAGAGGAATTCTGCTTACGATGTTTGATAAAAGAAATAAGTTATCTTCACAAGTAGATAAAGAGGCAAGAAGTTATTTTAAAGAAAAAGTATACGAAACTGTAATACCTAGAAATGTCAGATTGTCTGAAGCTCCATCACATGGACTGCCATGTGTTATTTATGATAAAACTTGCTTAGGCAGTAAATCTTATCTTAAATTAGCCGATGAGTTTTTAGACAAAAAGAATATCAATGTGGAAACCGCAGCATGAGCACTTCTAACAAGAAAGGATTAGGTAGAGGTTTAAAAGCCCTTTTTGGAGATCAAAACCCAGAAGTAAAAAAAAAAGAAAAAATAGATCATAATAGATATAAGGCAGGTATTGGCGATTTAAGTCCAAACAAATATCAGCCACGAGTTCATTTTAATGAGGAAAAACTAGTTGAATTAGCTAATTCTATAAGAAAAAACGGTATTATTCAGCCAATAGCAGTAAGAGAAGATAAAGTCGATCCAGGCAGATATGAGATTGTCGCTGGAGAGAGAAGATGGCTAGCAGCACAAAAAGCTGGTCTGCATGAAGTGCCAATTGTCATTTTAGACTTAGATGATCATGAGGCATTAGAAGTTGCTATTGTTGAAAATATTCAACGTGATGATCTTAATGTTATAGAAGAAGCAAAAGGTTATAAAAGATTATCAGAAGAATTTGGTTATGATCATGAAAAAATAGCTAAGTTTATGTCCAAAAGCAGGAGTCATATTAGTAATACGTTGCGTCTTTTAACGTTACCTAAAGATGTTATTGGTTTGATTGAGGAAGGTAATCTAACAGCAGGACAAGCTAGGCCTTTAATCGGTTTACCGAGCGCAACAAATATTGCAGAAGAAATTGTTTCTAAAAATTTAAGTGCTAGAAGTGTTGAGCTTTTAGTAAGAAGCAAAAAAGGTCCACAAAAGTCTGGTCAGATTAAAATAGACTCCAATATATTAAATGAACAAAATAAAATTGAAGAGAATTTAGGATTGAATGTTAATATTCAAAATAAGAAAAATAATTCTGGCAAAATTACTATTTTGTATAAGAATTTAGAGCAATTCGAGCTTGTATCAAATTTACTTAAGCGGAACTAGCTGTAGTACACAACTCTATTATTAAATTTTTAATTAATAAATCCTTTTTTATTGATGAATTTGATTTAATTTTCAATTCTGTATTGTAAGTTTTTTTTAAGGCTGTTTGTATTTTTTCTTTATTCCATTTTTTTGATTGTTCAATTAATATCGGTTTGTCTTTCCAGAATACTGCTGGCTTAAGACTTGATATTAGTGACTCGATATTAGAATTTTCTTTTTTCATATTTTCAATTTCATTAAGTTTATTAATCCTTTGATTTATTGAGTTTAAATAATAGATATTGTTTTCTACTTCAAAAACAGTGTCAGCAAGTAGTTTATTAGTGTTGATTTTATTACCATTTATTGCCTCATCTTTAAGAAGATTAAAATCGTCATTTGTTCTAATATTTAACAATAAATCCAGTTTTTTAAGATCTATTTTTTTATCTTTAAAACAACTAATGATTTTATCTATTTCATTATCAACTTTATTTCTGTCTAATCCAGTGTTTTGAATAATAAGATTTGTAACTTGGCCGGTTAATCCTTTATAACCATTTAATTTCTCCATAATTATTTTTCTTATTGTAATTTCGTTGTCCTGATAACATGCGGTAATTCCACAGAGTTTAGATTTTTCAAAATAATTTCTTAATTTAGATTTTTTCTCTAGAATATCTGAAAATAAGAAAATTTTCTCATCTTGTATATTTTCGATAATTTCATTAACAATATCTAAAATCTTATCATTTACTTGATTAATAAAAATTATTTTTTTTTCACTAAATAAGGATTTATTGTTCACTTCATTTAATAAAATATTTTTATTTTTAATTATTTCATCTTGAAATAGAGTTAGGATTTCTTGATTTTTATTTTGGACTCTCAATTTTTTTTTAAATTCTTTTTTTAAACCTTCATTTTCTCCATAAAATAAAAAAATTTTTTTACTATCGGCAGACTGTATATTTTGCTCTAAAATATAACTTTTAAATATCATTTAATTTCAAACTTATTTTTTTTAGAATTTTTTCAGAAATATTTTCTATTAAATCATCAATTAATTTTTTCTCATTATTTAGTGTTGTAGAATAGCTGTCTACAACTAAATAACTTCCTGTATTTGAAATATTCAATGTATAATTTTCATCATTATTGATTAAATTAAATTCAACATCAACGTTTAAGGAAATTTCATATTTTGTAATTTCATTTTTTATGTTTTTTTCTTTTATATTTTTAATCTTTTCCGTGTTTAAATCTATTAATAAAATGTTTTGACTTTTTTTTTTAGAAAAATTTAGTAGATTATTTTTAATTTTAAAATTTATTCTTTTATCGCCTGAAGTTTTAATTTCTTGTATTGAAAATTTATTTCTTTCAGATTCATTTATAACTTTATACCCACAATTTACTGTTGCGAATAAAAAAAGAAATAAAAAAAATTTTGTTATTATTTGTTTCATTAATTGTTAATAATATAATTTATAATTTTATTTTTAATAAAGATAGTTTTTATAATTTTTTTATTTATTAAGTGCTTATTTGCCTTAGAAGATTTCATTATTAATTTATCTATCTCTGTTTGATTTAGATTATTTTCAACACTTAGAACGTCTCGAGTTTTTCCATTTACTTGTATAACCATGTTTATTTTGATTTTTTCTAATATTTTTTCATTAATTTTTGGCCATTTATTTGCTTCTTTACACTTTAGATTTGATAAGCATTCATATGCAAGATGAGGGGTAAAAGGTATCATTAGTTTCATAATTTTAATTATATTATCAGTCAGAACTTTCGAGCTTATTGTTAATTTCATGGTCTCATTAAAATACCTGTAAACCTCATAAAACTGTGCAATAGCCACGTTAAATTGAAAATTATTTATAGCATTATCAATTTTGTAGACGTATAAATTAATTTTTTCTTCAAAGTTCTTTTTTTCGTCATCATTGTTTTTAGCATCAACTCTATTTAAGATTGTTTGATTTAGATTCCATATTTTTTGTAAAAATTTATTTGAAGAAAAAACACCGATGTCGGACCATTGTATATCTTTTTCTGGAGGGCTATCAGATAAGATAAACCACCTAACTGCATCTGCTCCATATTGTTTAATCATAGTTTCGGGATCTACTGTATTCTTTTTAGATTTAGACATTGATTCCGAAGGACCAATTGTAATTTCAGATTTATCTAATATTTTAATTGCTTTTTTTTTTGAGGTTATTTCTATTTCATCAGGATAAAGCCAGTTACCGCTGATATCTTTATAAGTTTCGTGACATACCATGCCTTGTGTAAATAGATTATTAAATGGCTCAGAATATTTGATTTTATTATTACATTTTTTAATTGCTTTCATAAAAAAACGAGAATACATCAGATGCAAAATTGCATGTTCTATGCCTCCAATATATTGATCGACAGGCATCCAATAATTAACCTTTTCATTATCAAAAGGAGCATTTTTATCTTTGGGTGAACAAAATCTTAAAAAATACCAAGATGAGTCTACAAAAGTATCAAGAGTGTCCGTTTCTCTGGTTGCTGGTTTTCCAGTTTTTTTATCAATGGTCTTTTTCCAATTTGGATGACTGTCCAAAGGGTTCCCTGAGGAATTAAGATCAGCATCATCCGGTAGTTTTATTGGAAGTTCACTTTTGTCTACTGGAACAACAGAGCCATCTTCTAAATAAATCATGGGTATAGGGCATCCCCAGTATCTTTGTCTAGAAATACCCCAATCTTTTAATCTAAACAAAGTTTGTTTTTTTCCAATTTTGTTTTCTTCAATTTTATTAATAATTCTTTTTTTAGCTTCATTTACGTCTAAATCATTTAAAAATTCAGAGTTAACCATTGACCCATCACCAATGTATGCTTCTTGCATTTTTTCACCTTCATTAGAATTATCTTTGTTGGAAACCACTCTTATAATTGGGAGTTTATATTTTTTTGCAAAATCAAAATCTCTTTGATCATGAGCTGGACAGCCAAAAATAGCACCGTTTCCGTAATCCATTAAAACAAAATTTGCGACATATATGGGTATTTTTTTACCCTTTACAAAAGGGTGCTCTGCAAAAAGCTCTGTATTAAATCCTAATTTTTCTGCATTTGCCAAAGCTTCTTCTGTTGTACCAATTTTAGAACACTTCTTTTTAAATTTTTCAAAATCTTGATTTTTATGGAAATTTTTACAGATTTCGTGATCAACTGAAATGGCAATAAAACTTGCTCCAAATATAGTGTCTGGTCTTGTAGTAAAAATAGATAAATTTTTATTTTGGCCAATGACTTTAAAATTTAATTCACAACCAATAGATTTTCCAATCCAATTTTTTTGCATTAATTTTACTTTTTCTGGCCATCCTGGTAGTTTTTCTAAATCTTTTAAGAGTTCATTAGAGAATTTGGTGATATTAAAAAACCATTGTGATAATTTCTTTCTTTCTACAACTGCATTTGACCTCCAGCCTTTTCCATTTATAACTTGTTCGTTTGCTAAAACAGTTTTTTCGACAGGATCCCAATTAACATATGTTTCTTTACGCGATACTAATCCCTGATTATAAAAGTCAATAAATAATTCTTGTTGATGTTTATAATAACTCTCATCACAGGTGGATATTTCTAAATCCCAATCAATAGACAAGCCAAGCATTTTTAATTGTTTTTTCATTATTTTAATGTTTTCTTGAGTCCAATCTTTAGGTTTTAAATTATTCATTCTAGCTGCATTTTCTGCAGGCAAACCAAAAGCATCCCAACCCATTGGATGTAAAACATTAAAACCTTTCATATATTTATAACGAGCGATAACGTCTCCAATAGTATAATTTCTTACATGACCCATATGTATTTTTCCTGATGGATAAGGAAACATTTCTAAACAATAAAATTTTTTACCATTTTTATTGTAAAGCTTGGAAGAAACAAATTTTTCTTGCCATTTTTTTTCAATTACTTGAAAATTGACTCTTTCCATTTAAGATTTATTTTTTCTTTTTTTCTTTCTCTAACGCAGCTGCTTTTTTTAAAATTGCAAGTCTTAATTCCTGACTAATTTTTGAATTATTTAATAACTTAGTTTGACAGGATTGATTTTCAGAACATTTTTTTTTATGGACAATTATTTTTAGACTGTCACTTCGAATTTCATTAGAAAGAAATCTAATTGAAATTTTAATTGACTCATTTGAACTTTCACCGGTATACCAATCAGAAACTATCATTCCTCCAGAATAATCAACTGTAGTTAAAGGTAGAAAATCTAAAATTTCTAAAGAAGCTCTCCACATTGGATTAGATGAACTAAATTCAAAGCTTCCTCCTCTTCTATTAAGAACATTTTTTAAAGAAACACCGCCACCTTCTTCAATGTTTTTTCTTGATCTTTCTGATCCTTTGATTGAAGTTTCTCTGGTGTCAACTTTTTTGGGCTTTAAAGCTCCGCAGGAAGTCAATATTGTTAACATTGAAGAAACAATTAAAAAAAATCTTAAGTGTTTTCTCATAATTATAGCTATGTTTATGCCATAGAATAAGTAAAAACAAAAAAATTGTTAAAATTTAGGAATTCCATTAAAAATAGAAAAACAAGATAATAAGTGTTGTAATTTTACAACATGTCATCAATATAAATAGGGAATATAGAGTTTTAAATTTAAAAAACCCTTTAAAATGCTAATTTTCCTCACGTTTTAATTATTAAAACTAAACAAAGGAAATAACAATGAAAACAATAATGAAAACTTTATTCGTTTCTATCGCTTCATTATCTTTAATGTTTTCCGTTAATGCTGGTGAACTAGGAGTATCTGGTTCAGCTAAAGCTACATACCACATTACACACGGAGACCAGTCTGATAATACAATCGGTATTACAAACGAAATAAACTTCAAAGCAAGTGGTGAGATGGACAATGGTTATGCTTGGTCATACAACATGGCATTAGATCCAACTACAGCTGGAACTGCTTCGTCAACAACGACGCCTGCAGCCGGTTCTGCACTTAACGATGATACATCAATAACATTAACTATGAATGACTTAGGTACTGCTAAAATTTGTGTATCAACTTGTGGAAATAGTAAAGAATATGCTTTTGACCAATCAGCTTACACATCAATGACTGATACAGGTCTAAGTGAAGGTATTAATTACCCAATCTCAGCATCTTCTTATTCTTCACTACAATATCACACACCAGAACTTCCTTTTGGAACGACTGCATCATATGCATACGGTCAAACAAAAGTGGGTGATGGTCAAAGTGGTAATGCACAAGCAGGTTCAAACGGAGACAACATCAGTGCTTATTCATTAGTGACTAAGCCAGTTGATGGTTTAACTCTATCTGCGTCTTACTTTGAAATCGAAGACTACGATGATGGTTTGACTAATGAAACTCAGTTGGATGAAGGTGGTGCTTACGGTATAGAATACGCTATAGCAAACTTTACAGTTGGTTATGGTAAATCATACAGAGCTCCTACAACTACTGCAGCAGTTTCTGCTGGAGCAAGTACAGTTGAGTTTTATGAAAACACAGGTATGTCTATAGGTTTTGCTGTTAATGATGAATTGTCAGTATCTTACACTACAGAAACTGGTGAAAGAAACTTCCAAACTTCAACTACAGCTACTTATGATATAGATATGAACTCTATTCAAGCTGCTTACTCATTAGGTGGTGCAACTTTATCAGTAGCAAGAGCTGATTACGACAATGTTAGCTATGTTAATGGTTCAGACGCAAGCGAAACAATTATCGCATTAAACTTTGCATTCTAATTAGTTAGTTAGTTAATAAAATTAAAAGGGGCGAATTTTTCGCCCCTTTTTTTTTGTCTTAATTCATTATTTATTTAATCAAAAACAGCGTCTTGAAAAAATAATTGGTTTTTTTATTATTTCTGAAGATAAAGCAATGGAGTCACATTTAACCGTACTAAGCTTATTTAAATTTGACAACTTTATTCCTCCAAGAGGGACGAGATTTTCTTTTCTAGATAACTTTAAAAGATTAAATTTTACTACACCCAGAAATCCTTTTTTATATTTGTAAGATGTTTCAAACAATCGTGAAAAAATAATACTAGAGCAACCTTGCAATTTTTTTATGTTAAGTTCTTTAATATTATGCGCAGATCCGATTATTCTAAAATTAAGATTTCTTAAATGGGTAATTTTAAGATTTTTATTATAAGCCGATATGTATATGCCATCTGCTTTTAAAGTTTTTGTCAATTTTAAGTTGTTAGAAACATAAAAATCTATATTTCTAGTTTTACAGATTTTTCTAAATTGCATTAATTTTTCTATATTTTCAGCTATATTTTTAGATCTATAAATTATGGAGAATTTATTAGAATTTTTTATATTTTTTAAATCTATATCTCTGATACTTTCTATTATAAAAAAATATTTATTTTTAAAGACAAACATATGAGCATCATAGTTGAAAGATTTAATAAAATAAAATCTAATATTGAAAAAGTTTCTAGTTATACTTCAAGAACGATAATTGCAGTAAGCAAAACATTTTCGTTGGATCACATTATGCCACTAATTGATTATGGTCATATGCATTATGGTGAAAACAAAGTTCAAGAGGCTGAAGTAAAGTGGTCACAAATAAAAAGCAAAAATAAGGATTTAAAACTTCATATGATTGGAAAGTTACAGAGTAACAAAGCAAAAAAGGCTGTTCAAATTTTCGATTATATACATTCTTTGGATAGTCAAAAGCTTGCAGATGTTTTAGCCAACAGCCAGGAAAATATAAATAAATCTATTAAATATTTTATTCAAGTTAATTTAGGAAATGAAATTCAAAAATCAGGTATCCCCTATAATGAGGTAGATGCTTTTTATAATTATTGTGTTAAAGAAAAAAATTTGAACGTTTTAGGTTTAATGGCTATACCACCTAATGATAATAAATCTGAAGAATATTTTAAAAGTATATCAGAGCTGAATGCTTCTCTTGGTTTGAAAAATTTAAGCATTGGAATGTCATCAGATTATATGGAAGCCATTAATTATAAATCCACTCATTTAAGAATAGGTAGTTCAATATTTGGCGAGAGATCCTAATTAATATTTACTATTGTCGACTTATTAATTTTTTTAACTATTATCTTTAAATTTCTTTTGCTAACAGCAATGCATCCTAATGTGCTTTTATAATTTTTTCTCGCTACATGAATAAAGATTGCGCTACCTTTACCCTTACGAATTGGATTTATGTTATAATCTAAAACTAAAATTATGTCGTAAGTGTTGTCTTTTCTATAAAGTTTTTCTGCACTACCTTTAAAGGGAAACTTAATTAATTTATTATATTTTTTTGATTTTGGATCATCACACCAGCCCATCTCACTTTTAATAGAAAGTTTGTTAATTTTGCACTTAAAATGCGGCATACGGTCTTTACGATATAAAATAGTTCTAATTTTAAATTTACCTATTGGTGTTATTTTATCACCTTCTCTTTTTTTATTTCCAATTCCTCTTTTACCAATCGCACATTTTATTCTATACTTGTCTAAAGTAAGTTTTTTATTTTTTATAAATATATGCATAAAATAAATGTTTTATCTTTTGGGTCGAACAATTTTAACACTTCACTAGAGGAACTTAAAGATCATTTAAATTTTAAATTAACAACAGTTAATACAAATGTAGATTCAAAATCTTTTGACAGTTATGATGTTTTATTTTGCCATCAAGATTTTTTCAATAGTAATCCATCTATGGAGATTTTTAAAAAATCTAATAAGATAAAAATTTTAGCTTATAATTCGGATAAAGAAAAATCATATATATTTGATGATAAAATATTTTTGCCTACAAAATTTAAAGAAATTAATCAAATAATTGAAAATTCAGTGGTAAAGAAGAATTTTTCCAAAAACTCCTCTATTAAAATTAAAGATTACATTTTAGATAAGAATGAGAAAAAATTATTAAGAGATAATAATTACATATTTTTAACAGAAAAAGAAATTCAACTCTTGGAACTTTTTTTAAGTTATAACAAACCTATAAGTAAAAATAAAATTTTAGATGAAGTTTGGAAATACTCGGAAGATGCTGACACTCATACAGTTGAAACACATATTTATAGATTGAGAAAAAAGATTAAATCAAAATTTTTAGATGAAGATTTTATTTTAAATAATAAAATTGGTTATTTATTATGAAAAAAAGAAACAAGATAGCTTTGGATTTATTTACCACAAAGTATCGTAAACGTGTTGTGAAGCCTAAAAAAGGAAAAGGTAGTTTTAAAAGAAGAAAGAAATAATTTAGTTTAGGCGAGCACCAATTTTTTGAATTATTTTTGAAGACATTTCAGTACCTTTATTCAAACTTTCTTTGAGAGTTAGATTATTTACATAGCCATGTAAAAAACCTGCAGCAAAAAGATCACCAGCCCCAGTTAAGTCTACAATTTTAAGATTTTTTTTAATCTCACACTCTACTACTTCATTGCCTTGGATAGCAGCTGCCCCTTTTTCTCCTCTGGTAATAATAATTAATTTTTCTTGTTGTTGTGAAAATTTAATAACTTCATCAAAACTTTTTGCGCCAATCAAAGTCATGATTTCTTGTTCATTTGCAAATGTAATGTCTAACTTATTTTGAACTAAATTTAAAAAATGTGGTTTATGTCTTTCTACGCAAAATAAATCAGATAGAGACATAGCAACTTTATTTGAATGTTGTATTGCCTTATCAAAAGCTTTTTTGGGTTCACCCTCATCCCATAGATAGCCTTCAAGAAATAAAATTTCACTGTTTTTTATTGCAATAGCGTTTATATCATTTTCATTAATCTTTCCTGCTGTTCCTAGGAAAGTACACATTGTTCTTTCAGAGTCAGGTGTAATTAATATTAAACAAGTTCCAGTAGGTAGTGTTTCCTTTTTTTTAGAATAAAAATATTGAACATTTTCTTTTTTTAAACCTTCTTCATATTTACCACCTAATTCATCATTACTTATTTTCCCTATAAATCCTACTTTATCTCCAAGTTGTGAAAGACCAACAATTGTATTTGCAACTGAGCCGCCAGAAACTGTTTCTTCAATTTTAAGATTTGATAATAATTTTTTAAATTCTGACTCGTTTACAAGTTTCATTGTGCTTTTCGTCAATTTATTATTTTTCAGAAAATCATCATTAACTTTGCAGATAACATCAACGATTGCGTTTCCAATTCCTATAATTTTCATTTTTTAAGCTTTTTTTGTTTTAATTGGTTTTTTTCTTTTTGGATAACAGCTTCTACAAATTTTACAAGCTATACCGTAACATTCCCTAGCTTGACAATATTCTCTTCCATACCAAATTATCTGAAGATGAAGTTTATTCCATGATTTTTTGGGAAATAGTCTTTTTAAATCTTTTTCAGTCTGAACAACATTTTTACCATTGGTTAAACCCCATCTTTGTGCCAATCGATGAATATGAGTATCAACTGGAAAAGCAGGGTAACCAAATCCTTGAGACATTACTACACTGGCTGTTTTATGTCCTACTCCGTGTAATTTTTCGAGGTCTTCAAAATTTCCAGGCACCTTTCCTCCATGTTTCTCTACTAATTGTCTTGAGAGCAAATATACACTTTTAGCTTTTCTTTTAAAAAAACCCGTGCTTCTAATTAATTTTTCAATTTTTTTTCTTCCTAATTTAACAAAGTGCTCTGGCTTGTTATATTTTGGATATATTTTTCTTGTTGCTTTATTTACATTCACATCTGTAGTTTGTGCAGATAAAGCAACTGAGACTAACAAAGTAAATAAATTTCTATGCTTTAAAGGCACTTGAACACTAGGATAAGTTTTATTTAAAATCCGAAGGATATTTTTAGACTTTTCCTTATTATTCACTGCAATTTATTTAAAATTTAAAACGTTTCTCATTGAATATAAGCCAGGTTTTTTGCTTATTATCCATCTTGCTGCAGTTAATGCGCCTTCAGCAAAAAGCCCTCTGTCAAAAGATTCATGATTTAAAGAAACTATTTCTTTCCCACTTGAAAAAGAAACTTTATGTTTGCCTATAATCGAGCCTTTTCTCAATGAATTAAAATTAATTTTTTTACCGTAAGGAAAAGATTTTTTATTAAGATATTTTTTTCCCATTAATCTATAAAAATCTTTATTTTTTCCTACAGCTATACCTTTACCGAGCATTAAAGCTGTTCCTGAAGGGTGATCTTTCTTGTGCTTGTGGTGAATTTCAAAAACTTTACTTAAAAAATTACTATCAAGTGATTTTGAAGCTATTTCAGTTAAATACATTAATAGATTTACTCCTAAACTCATATTTCCAGCTTTAAGTATAGGAATTTTTTTTGAATACTTTTTAATTATATTTTCTTCTCTTTTAGTGAAACCAGTTGTTCCTATAATTACTTTTTTTTTTAATTTTTTTGCAATTTTTAAAACTTCTAAAGTGCATGTAGGCACTGTAAAATCTATTATTACATTTGCTTTTTTGAATGCATTCTCAGTATTTAAATTAGGCCTAATACCCATTATTTTTTTATTTATAATTTTATTTTCAGTTAGAGATACTAGTTTAAAATTTTTATTTCCTTTTGAGGATTTGATGAGTTGTTGACCCATCCTTCCCATACAACCAGTTATTGCTAAATTAATTTTTTTCATCAATATACAAGATTAATAATTACAATAATAATAAGAACAATTACAGCCCAAATAGATAAATTTTTTAAAATTTTTTTTATCTTATTATTTGTCGATAAAAATGAAGGTAAGATTAAAATTAATACTGCAATTAAAAATATTGCAGACATTATTTGTTCAGTTTCCATTTAATTTATGACCTTTTCCAAAATTTTTTGGCTTTTTCAAAAAAACTTTTAATTACTGGATCCGGTTTATTAGACTCTATTTCATTAAATTCTTCTAATATTTCTTTTTGTCTTTTTGAGATAGAGGTAGGAACCTGAGTAACAATTCTTATGTATAAGTCACCAAATATACTTCTCCTCAAAACTGGCATTCCTTTACCTTTTAATCTTAATTGTTTACCATGTTGTGTTCCTGCAGGAATTTTAATTTTAGATTTTCCACCATCAATAGAGGGTACTTCTACTGTTGTTCCTAAGGCTGCATCTGAAAAAGAAATCGGAAGTTCATAATAGATATTTTCCTCAGATCTTTTAAAAATATTATGGTTATCTATAGAAATAAAAAGATAGAGATCACCGTTGGAACCACCTTTAGAACCAGCTTCGCCCTTGCCAGACAATCTTATTCTAGTTCCATCATCAACCCCTTTAGGAATTTTTACCGTAACATTTTCACTACCTTGTACTTTTCCATTACCATTACAAGTTTTACATGGATTCCCTATTGCTTCTCCATAACCACTGCACTGAGGACAAGTTTGTTGGATTGTAAAAAATCCCTGGTTGGTTCTTATTTTACCTCTTCCAGAACAATAACTACATTTTATAGGCTTAGAACCTTTTGCAGCTCCACTACCAGAACAAGAAGAACATTTTTTGTAGGTAGTGTACTTAACGTTTTTCTCTAGTCCTTTATAAGCATCTTCTAAACTGATATTTACGTCATATCTTAAATCATTTCCTCTATTACTAGATCTTCTAGGTGATCCGCCGCCTCCAAAATCTCCAAAAAAATCTTCAAATATGTCTGAGAAAGAAGAAGAATTAAAATCAAATCCTCCAAAACCTTGACCACCTCCTCCAGTTCCTTCAAAAGCAGCATGACCAAATTGATCGTAATTTGTTTTTCTCTTTTCATCAGAGAGCACGTGATAAGCTTCACTTGCTTCTTTGAATTTTTCCTCAGAAGTTTTATCTCCTTTTGTTTTATCTGGATGATACTTTAGAGCTAATTTACGGTAGGCCTTTTTAATTTCTTCTTTTGATGCTGATTTATTTACACCCAAGACATCATAATAATCTCTTTTAGCCACAGGACGTCTCCTTATTTATTATCTTAGGCGCTTTTTTCTTTATCTTCTTTTACGTCTTCAAAATCTGCATCTACAACGTTATCTTTGTCTTCTTGTTTTGAGTCTTTTGACTCTTTTGCTTTAGCCTCAGGTTTCTGCTGACTTTTATAAACTGCTTCACCTAGTTTCATTGAAACTTGAATTAAGCTTTGTGTTTTTTTCTTAATATCATCAGAATCAGTTCCTTCTAAAGATTTCTTAAGATCTTTAATTCCATTTTCTATTGCTTTTTTCTCTTCAGCAGAAATTTTGTCTCCGTGTTCTTTTAAACTTTTTTCTGTTGAAAAAATTAAACTATCAGCTTGGTTTCTTGCATCGACTGAGTCTCTTTTCTTTTTATCAGCTTCTTTGTTAGCTTCAGCATCTTTAACCATTTTTTGGATTTCTTCTTCCGACAAACCTCCTGATGCCTGAATTTGAATTTTTTGTTCTTTTCCAGTTCCTTTATCTTTAGCAGAGACGTTTACAATTCCATTAGCATCGATATCAAATGTAACTTCAATTTGAGGCGTTCCTCTTGCAGCCGGAGGTATTCCCACTAGCTCAAAATTTCCTAAAATTTTATTGTCAGAAGCCATCTCCCTTTCACCTTGAAGAACTCTTATTGAAACAGCTGGTTGATTATCTTCTGCAGTAGAAAATACCTGACTTTTTTTAGTTGGGATAGTTGTGTTTTTTTCAATTAGTTTAGTCGACACACCACCTAAAGTTTCTATCCCTAAAGATAATGGAGTTACATCTAACAATAAAACATCTTTAACATCGCCTTGTAAAACACCTGCTTGAATAGCAGCACCCATAGCTACAACTTCATCTGGGTTTACGCTTTTATTTGGTTCTTTTCCAAAGAAGTTCTTAACTGTCTCAACAATTTTTGGCATTCTAGTCATTCCACCGACTAATACCACTTCATTAATTTCAGCCGCAGAGAATCCAGAGTCTTTTAGAGCTACTTTACATGGTTCCAAAGTTCTTTCTACAAGCTCTGATACCAAAGCTTCGAGTTTTGCTCTAGTAAGTTTTAAATTAACATGTTTTGGTCCAGTCTTATCAGCTGTAATAAAAGGTAAATTTATTTCTGTTTGAGCTGCAGAAGATAATTCTATTTTTGCTTTTTCCGCAGCTTCTTTTAATCTTTGTAAAGCCAATTTATCATTTCTTAAATCAATTCCATTATCTTTTTTAAATTCATCTATTAAGTATTTTACTATTGCATCATCAAAGTCTTCACCTCCTAAAAAAGTATCACCATTAGTTGACTTGACTTCGAAGACACCATCTCCAATTTCTAATATTGAAACATCAAATGTTCCACCGCCCAAATCGTATACCGCTATTTTTTGTCCATTTTTTTTATCTAAACCATAGGCTAAAGCTGCGGCAGTTGGTTCATTAATAATTCTTAAAACTTCTAGACCTGCAATTTTTCCAGCATCTTTTGTTGCTTGTCTTTGAGCATCATTAAAATATGCAGGAACAGTAATTACAGCTTTAGTTACAGCTTGACCTAAGTATTTTTCTGCAGTTTCTTTCATTTTTTGTAAAATGAAAGCAGATATTTGTGAAGGAGAATATTTTTTTCCTTTACCTTCAATCCAAGCTTCACCATTGTCTGATTTTATTATTTTAAAAGGAACTCTTCCAATGTCTTTTTTAACTGTTTCATCTTCAAAAGATCTTCCAATTAATCTTTTGGTAGCAAATATTGTATCTTTTGCATTTGTTATAGCTTGTCTCTTTGCAGGTTGACCAATAAGTTTTTCTTCATTTTCTATAAAAGCAACTACTGAAGGTGTAGTTCTTGTTCCTTCTGCATTTTCTAAAACTTTGGCTTGCGATCCATCCATGATGGCCACACATGAATTTGTTGTTCCTAAATCTATTCCAATTACTTTGCTCATAATTTTTAATTCCTTTGATTAATACTTTTTTTATATGGGTGTTTTTTTCCCTTCTACAAGGCTATTTATCTTCTTTTTTTTGATTTTTTTCCTCTTTTTTAGCTGTTTTTTTCTTAGCTACGCTTACTAAGGCAGGTCTTAAAAGCCTTTCTCCCAACATATAGCCAGATTGAATTTCTTGAAGAATACTTCCCGTATCTTTACTTTCATCTTCTATTTCCGACATAGCTTGATGTAAATTTGGGTCAAATTTTTTATTTTTTGTATCAATTTTTTTAATTCTATTTTTTTCAAATATACTAATTAAATCTTTTTCAATAATTGTTATATTTTCTAGAAATTTATCTAAATCTTTATTTGTTTTAAGATTCTCATCATTTTTAATAGCCAATTTTGCTCTTTGTAAATTATCTAAAATTGCCAAACTTTCCTTGGCAAAATTAAATGATCCGAACTCAAATGCATCTTTAATTTCTTTTTCAAACCTACGTCTTTGATTTTCTATTTCTGCCAATGATCTTAATAATTTATCATCAGATTCTTTGAGTTTTTCTTCAAGTGATTTTTCTTCTTTTGGACTCTGGCTTTTTTCAACATTCTCTTCAGAAGAATCTTGTTTTTTTTGATTATCTTCACTCATGATAATTGCTATATAGTAAGTTAATTCTAAATTACTAGACATAGATGAAAAAAATTTTAATTGGTACTCACAACAAAGGTAAATTTAAAGAAATTAGCTATTTAATATCTAAAAAAATAAAGAAGATTTCACCTCAAAAACTAAAGATTAAAAGTCCTAAAGAAACGGGAAAAACCTTTTCTGCAAACGCTAAACTTAAGGCAAATTATTTTTCTAGATTTACTAATTTACCTGTTATTTCAGATGACTCAGGACTATGTATTAATGCTCTAAAAGGAAAGCCTGGAATTTATTCTGCAAGATGGGCAAAAAAATATGGAAGTTTTCCTAACGCAATGAGATTCATATTAAAAAAAATGAAAAACATAAGAAATAGATCTGCAACTTTTGTATGTAGCTTGTCTTTAAAATATCCTAAAAGAAAAATAGTTACAGTTACAGGTCACATCAAAGGATCAATTTCACATAAAATTATTGGAAGCAGAGGATTTGGCTATGATCCTATATTTATTCCTCTTTCAAAATCTATTACTTTTGGCCAAATGCTCAAAGCACAAAAAATTAGAATTGACCACAGATATATTGCTTTTAGAAAAATGAAAAAAAAGATTAAAATTTTTTAAATTGATTATTTTCAGCCTTATATATATTTAGATCTTGTGTTATTTTTTTATTATTAAAACTAAAAGTTCCAATTTTACCTTTAATTTTTCCTTTAAATGAAAAATCATTTATTGAATTTATTTTTCCATTTTTTTTCCACACATAATAAATCAAACCCAAAGCATCATATGCTAAAATTGTTATTTCACTTGGAAAATTATTAAATGTTTTAAAATATTTATCTTTGTATTTTCTAAATTCTTTATAATTGACTGATGGATAATATAAATTCTTTACTGTATTTTCATAAAAAATACTTTCATCAAACCATTGATTAACAGTTGTAAATAACACTTTATTTTGATCGACATCAGTAAATATTAATGAAGCTAAAACACTTTTTAAACTATTTCCAAAATCAATTATAATTACAGAGTCAAAATTCACATCTCCTAAAGTATATTTTTGTTCTAATCTTTCCAATTGACGTTTTGACTGCTCATCATCTTTATCTTCAAAAATTTTTTTTCTTAACTCTAGATTTTTTTTTCTTTGTGAATAGTTTGTTAGTATTTCAATTTCACCAGTCAGGATTTTTGGATCGGGATTATATTTAAAAATTTTATATTCTTTTAAGTCTAATTTATCTAATTTTTTTTCAATTAAATTTGTATAATTATTTTTAGGTATAAGAATTACAGTTTTATTTTTTTTTTGTTGTTTAATAAATTTTAACAAAGCCATCATTTGAGATTCAAAACTAATACCTATGCTAATTATGTTTTGTTGAAACTCAGGATCTATATTTGATGGTGAAATAAAAATAATGTCATTAAACTTTTTTACTTCTTCAAAGTCTTGGTTGTTAATTGGTCCAATCACAATATTTATGTCTTTTGATTTAATTTCTTTAACTGCATCATTTAATTTTTTTTTGTTATTAGAACCTGAGTCTTGAGGTATTATGTAAACATTTTTATCATCAATTTCATTTAGCGCTAATTGCAATGAATATAATAGAGAATTTCCAAGCTCTTTATATTCCCCGCTTAAAGGTGCAAGCAAACCTATTTTAAGAGCATTATTATTTTCGTTGCTTGATAAATTAGAATTAAAAAAGATTAATAAATAAGATACTATTATTATAAATTTATTTCTCATAAAATGAAACTATCTACCAAAAGCTTATATATTGTTTCAACCCCCATTGGAAATCTTGATGATATAACTATAAGAGCGATAGAGGTATTAAAAAATTCAGATATAATTCTTTGTGAAGACACTAGACACTCTTTAAAGTTATTAAATTATTTAAAAATTAAAAAAAAATTAATTTCTTATCACAAATTCAACGAAAAAAAAGAACTTGAGAAAATCATAAAATATTTAAATGAAGGCAAAATTTTGTCATTAATTTCCGATGCTGGCACCCCGTCTCTTTCAGATCCAGGCCGCTTACTAATTCAGACATGTATTGAGAAAAATATAAAGGTTGTTCCAATTCCAGGAGTTTCTTCTATTACAGCTTCAATGAGTGTATCAGGTTTTAAAGACCAATTTCTCTTTTATGGGTTCCTACCAAAAACTGAAAAAGAATTAGAAAAAGTTTTATCTTCTCTTTGTCAATTTAATTTTTCCCAGATATTCTTTATACCGGCCATTAAAATTAATTTTTATTTAAAAAAAATTAAACAATTTTTTTCAGGCAGAAGATTATTAATTGCTAAAGAACTTACAAAGTTGCATGAGTCGTTTTATAGAGAGGATATTGATAAAATTGATATGTTTAAAACCTCAATTAAAGGTGAGTTAACTGTTGTAATATCAGAAAAAAATATTAAAGATAAATTTTTTGACGAAAAAAAGATTATTAAAAAAGCAAAAATGTATTTAAAAAAATATAGCTTAAAAGATGTTGTTGAATTATTATTTGAGTCAGAAAAAATCAAAAAAAAGAAAATTTATCAAATATGTTTAAATATAAAAAAAAATGAAAAAAATAACTAGTCTATTATTAATATTTTTTTTAGTTTCTTGTACCTCCGTTGGCAGGTTTGGTACGGGTGTCGATATAACGTTTGATCCAAGGACTATTGGCATGCAAATTGACGACACTATTATGCAAAAAAATTTAAATGCTAGGCTAGCTTTAACTGAAAAAAAATATTTTTTATCTGTTCAATCTGAGGTACTTGATGGTCGGATATTTTTATCCGGTAAAGTAGACGAACCAGAGGAGAAAATTAAAATAACAAAAATGGCTTGGGAAACAAAGGGTGTAAGATCAGTAAAAAATGCAATTACCATTAAAGGCCAGAGTAATTTTAAAAGCACTGCAAAAGATATCTTAATTACTAGTCAATTAAGATCTGCTTTAATATTTAATAAAAAAACCAAATCAAGAAATTATACTTTAGAAACTATAAACAAAAATATTTATATCTTTGGTATAGCAATGGATGAAGAAGAAAAAAAAGAAGTAATTAATGAAGCTAATAAAATATATGATGTTAAAGATGTTATTCCATCTATATATTTAATTACTGAATTAAGTCGGAATAAACTTTAATTAGAATAATCAATTATGTCGGAAGAATAAGCCGCTACAGATGCTAAATTTAAAATATCTGATGTACTTGATCTAAGTGGAGCGACTTCGATCGGAAGACCTAGACCGATTAAAAGAGGCCCAATTAATTTTGCATCACCATATACTTTCATTAGCTTAGTAGAAATAGCCGCACTGTGTAACGCAGGCATTATTAAAATATTTGCTTTTCCCACAATTTTGGAAAAAGGATAAACTTCTTGATAAATTGGATTTAAAGCTACATCGGGCTGCATTTCCCCGTCGAAATCAAAGTCCACTTTTTCTTTCTTTAATAATTCAATAGCATCTCTTACATGTTTTGTATTCTTTGATACAGGTTTACCAAATGTAGAATGAGAAAGAAATGCAACTTTAGGATCGAATCCAAATAATCTAGCAACACGCACACAGGATTTAGAAACGTTAACCAGCCTTTCTGCTGAAGGAAAATCTTGTACGTTTGTATCTGCTACTAGAATGGTTTTTCCTTTTGAATTAATCATTGTCATACCAAAAATCTCTTCACCAGGTCTTGGATCAACAACCTTTTTTAATTTTTCTATGGAAGCAGTATAGTGCCTGATATTACCTGTGACCATTGCATCTGCATCCTTACAAGCAATCATTGAAGACCCCCAAGCTATACGATCATTTCTCACCAACCGATCAACATCTCTTTCCAATTGACCTTCTCTTTGTAATCTTTTGTACAAATGTTTTACGTATTTCAGTCTTTTTTCTTTATCAGTAGAATTTACTATTTCAATTTTGTGGTTTTCATCTAAGCCGATTTTTTTTAATTGTTCTTTAATTCTTTTCTCAGTTCCAATTAATATAGGTGTCCCAAGTTTATTCTTTCCAAACTCAATGGCTGCCTTTAGCATATTTTCATCTTCACCTTCTGCAAATATGACTCTTTTTGGTTTTTTTCTTACCTTTGCATTGATACCTTGCATAATTGACATTGATGGGTCGAGTCGATTTGTCAATTGATCTTTATAAGCATCAAAATCTTCAATTATTTTTCTAGCAACCCCACTTTTTATTGCGGCTTTAGCAACTGCAGATGGAATTACACTTATTAATCTTGGATCAAATGTTGAAGGGATTATATAATTTTTTCCATATTTTGGTCTATCTCCACCATAAGCAGAAACAACTTCATCTGGAACATCTTCTCTAGCCAATAAAGCAATCGCTTTAGCTGCAGCAATTTTCATCTCTTCATTAATTTCTTTAGCTCTTACATCTAAAGCTCCTCTAAAAATATATGGAAAACCAATTAAATTATTTACTTGGTTAGGATAATCAGATCTACCAGTTGCTATTATTGCGTCAGATCTAACTTCCTCTATAGTTTCAGGTTTAATTTCAGGATCTGGATTAGCACAAGCAAATATTATTGGATTTTTTGCCATCGACTTTATCATACTTTTAGAGACAACGTCTTTAGCCGACAAACCTAAAAATACATCTGCTTCTTTTATTGCTTCTTCTAAAGTTCTTAACTTCGTATCTACTGCAAAAGCTGATTTAAACTGGTCAATATTTTTTCTACCCTTGTAGATTACCCCTTTACTATCACACATAATAATATTTTCACTTTTAACACCCGAGCTTTTAAATAAATTTGTACATGCTTGAGCAGATGCACCTGCTCCATTAACAACAATTTTTACATTGTTAATTTTCTTTTTTGAAACATCTAGTGCATTAATTAAAGCAGCTGTTGTAATAATTGCAGTACCATGTTGGTCATCGTGAAAAATAGGTATGTCTAAAATTTCTCTAAGTTTTTGTTCTACGATAAAACAATCAGGTGCAGCAATATCTTCAAGATTAATACCGCCAAACGTGCCGCTTATATTTTTAATCGTATCAATAATGGAGTCAGTATTATTGTTATTAATTTCAATATCAATCGAGTCTATATCCGCAAATCTTTTAAATAAAACTGATTTTCCTTCCATCACGGGTTTTGATGCAAGAGAACCAAGATTACCTAGACCTAATATTGCTGAACCGTTACTAATTACAGCGACTAAGTTTCCTTTACTAGTATAGTCATAAACAAGGTCAGGGTTTTTAGCTATTTCTTTAACTGGAGCGGCAACACCTGGAGAATAAGCTAAAGATAAATCTCTTTTTGTTGTTAAGGGCTTCGAAGAGTTTATCTCAATTTTGCCTGACTTCCCTTGTATATGAAAATCAAGTGCTTCTTTATCTGAATAATGATCAATCTTGGATTTTTTTGTCATTTAAATTATGAGCATGTAATATAAGTAATAATATCGAATTATTTATTTATTATTTGTGGCTTAATTTAGAATTTATATGAATCTGTTATCATCAACATATATTTTTAGTTTTTTTACACTATTAAGTAGAATTTTAGGCTATCTTAGAGATATATTAATTGCAATATTTTTAGGCGCATCAATTTTTGCTGATGCATTTTTTGTCGCTTTTAGACTTCCAAACACATTTAGACGTTTATTCGCAGAAGGGTCATTCAATGCCGCATTTATACCTAGTTATGTCTCTGAAAAAAGTAAAAATCAAAAGAGAGGAAAAAAATTCGCTGACGAAACTTTAAGCATATTAATCCTTATTCTTTTTTTTTTAGTTCTGCTAGTTGAAATATTTACACCTTATTTAGTTTATTTAATTGCACCAGGCTTTTTGGATAACAGTGAAAAATTTAATCTTGCAGTAGAATTTACAAGAATAACATTTCCTTTTTTATTTTTTGTAAGTATTTCATCTTTTCTTTCAGGTATCTTAAATTCTAACAATAGATTTGCTGCAGCCGCAGCTGCGCCAATAATATTAAATATTATTTTAATATTAAGTCTATTAATTTCTTATTTTTTTAATTTAAATTTTGCTAAACAATTATCTTACGGAGTTACTTTGGCTGGAATAATTCAATTTTTATTTTTAATGTTTTTTACAAAAAAATATTATAAACCGTCTATTGAATTCAAAACTAAACTAAGTAGCAAAGTAAAATTCTTTTTTAAGAAACTTTTACCTAGCATTTTTTCTTCTGGAGTTACACAGATAAATATTTTGGTTGGTACAATTATAGCTTCTTTCGAGGCAAGCGCAGTATCATATCTATATTATGCAGATCGTATTTATCAGATTAATTTGGCTATAGCAGGTATAGCAGTAGGAACTGTTTCCTTGCCAGTTTTATCAAAAGCTTTTAAACAAAAAAATATTTTAAAGATTTCTAATATCCAAAGCAGATCAATAGAGCTTTCGCTTTTGTTATCGATACCAGCAAGTTTGGGTTTAATCTTAGCTTCAAAAGAAATTGTAAATGCATTATTTGGGTATGGCTCTTTTACTATTGAAAATATTAATATGACTGCTTCTGCTCTAAAATATTTTGGTTATGGTATCCCAGCATTTGCTTTGATTAAAATTTTATCAAATTTCTTTTTTGCCAGAAACAATACAAAGACACCATTTTATATTTCTACCTTTATTGTTTTATTAAATATTTTGATAAGTATTACCTTTTTTAATAAAATCGGTTTTATTATAATTCCTATTGCTACCTCAATTTCTACATGGATTGGAGTTATGGTTTACATATATCTACTTAATGATAAGAATTTTTTATTATTGAAAAACTATTTGCCTAAAAATATTTTAAAGATAATTTTAAGTACAGTTTTTATGTCTTTTCTTTTGCTGTTCGCATTAGATTACTATGCAGATTATTTAGACTATAATTATAAATATAAATCAGTTTATTTACTGATAATTGTCGGTTTTGTTGCTAGCGTTTATTTGATATCGTGTTATTTAACTGGAATATTGAAAACAAAAAACTTTAAAACAAATTGAAATGAGTGATAAAAAATTAGTATTTTCTGGTGTTCAACCTACTGGCAACTTACATCTAGGAAATTATCTTGGGGCATTAAAGAATTTTGTATCATTACAAAAAGAAATGAGCTGTGTTTATTGTGTTGTTGATTTACATGCTATAACTACTTTCCAAGATCCAAATGAGTTAAAAAATAATATTTTGGAAACTACAGCAAGTTTTTTAGCAACAGGACTTGACCCAAAAAAAAGTATAATTTTTAATCAATCTTCAGTTTCTGCTCACTCAGAATTAGCTTGGATTTTTAATTGTGTATCAAGAATCGGTTGGTTAAATAGAATGACTCAATTTAAAGATAAGGCTGGATCAGACAAAGAAAAAGCAAGTGTGGGCCTTTATATTTATCCAAATTTAATGGCTGCTGATATTTTATTATATAAAGCTACTCACGTTCCTGTTGGAGCTGATCAAAAACAACATTTAGAATTGTCAAGAGACATTGCCCAAAAATTTAACAAAGATTTTAATTGTAAAGATTTTTTTCCTTTACCCGAACCTCTTATTCTTAAAAAAATTTCTAGAGTAATGAGTTTGAGGGATGGAACAAAGAAAATGAGTAAATCCGAGGAGTCTGATTACTCAAGAATTAATCTTAAAGATAGTCCAGATGAAATTGTAAAAAAAATTAAAAAGGCAAGATCAGACTCAGAGGCAATTCCTGATGACCTAAAAGTCTTAGAAAAAAAACCAGAGGCATTAAATCTTTTAAATATATATTCAGAGGTATCCAAAATTAATCTGGAAAAAACCTTAAAAGAAATGGCAGGAAAAGATTATTCTTACATAAAAAGTAAGCTTGCAGATCTTTTAGTAAGTGAAATTTCTCCAATCGGTAAAGAAATTAATAAATTAATGAATGACAAGACACATTTAATTAAGATATTGAAAAAAGGCACTGAAAAAGCCAGTATTAAAGCTGAGGAGAACCTTAAGAATATACGTGAAAAAGTTGGCTTGATATAATATATAATATTGAAATGATCCATACAGAAATAACACCAAATCCAGAGTCTTTAAAATTTTTGTCTGAAAATATAATTTCAACAATTGGAACAGAAGAATTTCAAAAAAATGAAATTAATAAAGTAACTAATCCTTTTATTAAAGAACTATTAAGTTTTAAGGGAGTAGAATTAGTTTTGTTGTCTAAGAATTTTTTATCAGTAAAAAAAACAAAAGATATTCCATGGAATGAATTAAAACCAATGATTATTTCACATTTAAATCATTATTTTGAAAATAATAAAGAACCTATTTTAAAAAAAAAAGAAGAATTGAAGAGTACAAAAACCAAAGGTGATAACGATGAAACAGTTAAAAAAATAATTGAAGTATTGGATACAAAAATTAGACCTGCCGTAGCAAGAGACGGGGGCGATATAAAGTTTAAATCTTTTAAAAATGGAGTTGTTCAAGTTGAACTTCAAGGCAGTTGTTCGGGTTGCCCAAGTTCATTAATGACTTTGAAGCAAGGGGTTCAAAATCTTTTGAAGCATTATGTTAAAGAAGTAAATTCTGTAGAAGCAAACTAAAATGAAAAAAAAATTAACTTACAGAGATAAATTATTAGAACTGGCAAAAATTTATAACGTAAAAGAAATTCAAGAATATATCAGAAATAGAAAAAACTTAACTTCTGGTCAAATAGAACTAATTTTGAGAAAAAATAAGATTATTATTCCAAAAGACTTTCAAACAAATTTTTTCAAAGAGAATTTTACAAAACCATTAAATAAGATATCTAGACGAATAGATGATCTTAAAGAAGACAGTTCTAGAACAGCCAACAGAGTATCAAGAAAAATAACTTATTTTAAAGAAGATAGCTCAAGATCATTTTATAGGCTTATTATAAATTCATGGAGGTCTGTTGGTCTTGTAGGTCTTGGTTTTCTTAATGTTTTCCCAAAAGCTGGAAAAGCAATTTATGATTTTGCGGGAAAAACTTTAACAAACTTATTTCATGGAATTTATGATCAGCAAATAAACAAAAATAAAGCGGGTAAAGTTGTAGTAATTTTCTTTGTAATAGTTGGTGCTATTACTATTATAGTTTCTGGGGTTACAACATTTAATAATTTAGATAATTCTAACAAAAAACAAATAGTTAAAAAAGAGGAGAAAATAAAGAAACCAGAAGTAAAAATAAAAAAAGAAGTAAAAAAACCTGAACTTAAGGCTGAGCCTAAAAATAAAGTAAAAAAAGAAATTAAAAAGAAAGAAAAAGTTACTGAATTAATTTTACCTGATTTAAATCTAAAAACTGAAACCGTTTTAAATTTATTCGAAGATGTAGAATATGATTTAAATACAGTAAGATATGAAAAAAAAGTAAAACCGATTTATTTCACTCAATTTCCTAAGGATTTGGATGAAATTCAAAGTGTTAAGTTAAAGAAAGAAACCTTTATTAAAATTGTTCTTCCATTGATTGTTGCTGAAAATGAAAAGATATTGGATGACAGATTTAAATTAAAAAAAATTACTTCTAAGAAAATCACTACAGATCAAGAGAAACAATGGTTACGGCAAAAATTCTTAGAGTACAAAGTAAAAAAAGGCAATGTAGAGGAATTAAAAATTAAAATGGATATAATTCCAGTATCTATTGCTCTAGCTCAAGCCGCTAAAGAAAGTGGATGGGGAACATCTCGTTTTGCTTTAGAAGGCAATGCAATATTTGGTCAGTGGACTTGGAATGGAAAGGGAATTGAGCCATTATTAAAAGATAAATCCAAAACCCATAAAATCTTAAGATTTCCAATTTTAAGAGCTTCTGTTAAGGCTTATCAAAATAATTTAAATACTCATAAAAGTTATATAAAATTTAGAGAAAAAAGAGAAAATTTAAGAAGTAAAAATAAAAAAATTAATGGCCTAGAGCTTGCAAAGACGTTGGGGAATTACGCAGAGACCGGCAGTGAGTACACTAAAATTTTGGCGCAAATTATTGTTCAGAATAGATTAATGGATTTTGAGCCAGTAAGATTAGCGAATTCTGTTCAAAGACAAGAGTTAAATTTATAAAGTTTATTTTTCAGCAATTACAAATTGAATTCCAAGCCAACGCCAGAAACCTCCATTTTCTTTTAAAGAACAATTAATACGTCCACGTTCTCCAACAAATTTTTCATCAATCTTTATTTCTAAAGTATTTTTTTCAATGAAAGAGATTTTAGAATTTCTCCACTTATTACCTTCATTTGAAAAACACGTAACTTGTTCTAGATTATTTATATTTTCTTCAAAAAAAATTTTAACATTTGGCGGATTTTTAGATTTCAATAAATATTTATCTTCTGGTAAAATCTTCTTATATTTGAGAGGTAGTGTTTTCATTAAAGTTTTAAATCTATTCAATTCCCCATACTTTTCATTTATTGGGAATCTTGGAAGTTCCCACAAATCTTTTGTTTCATCAATGACACCTGAGTGTTGCCCAAATGCAAAATCAAAACCAAGTTCCTTAATTATATTTTTAAATTGTTGACTGTATTCACCAAATGGATAAGAGAAAAAATTAGAATTTTTTCCAAGTTTTTTATTAAATATTTCAATTGATTTTAAAATATCATCTTTAATTATTTCTCGGCTTTCATCAACAAGGTATTCATGCGAGTGACTATGATTTCCAATTTCTACATTATCATTCTTATGAAGTTCAATAATTTGACTCCAATTCATATAATTAAAAGAACCAACTTCTCTAGTATTTACAAATAAAATAAAAGGTATTTTTTTTTTTTTCAAAATAGGCCAAGCATTTTCATAAAATGATAACAGCCCATCATCTATTGTTAATAAAATTTTTCTTTCTTTTTTATTTTCAGAAAGATTTTCCTTAAAGTTTTTTGGGTGAATAAATCGGATTCCTTCATTTTCAATTATTTCTAATTGTTTTTTAAATATATCTAATTGTATATTTGTTGATGGGTATTTGTTTTCATTAAATCTATGATACATTATTGATATTAAGCCATAATCACTAAAATTTTTTGCAGATAAAGTTGAATATGAATTGTTTTGAGGAAATAAAAAAATTATAAATATAAAGATGATAAAAGATTTTTTAATAATAAGCTGCACTGGCAAAAACGATAAAATTGGTTTAAAAATTAACAATAATTTTTTTATTCATGATTTTCAAACTAAAATTAAAAATAATGAAACATTAGTTTCAACCATATTAAATTTCACTAATAAGCACAAAGCAAATGTTGATAGAAATTTTTCAATTCTCGTTAATAATGGCCCAGGCAGTTTTTCAACAATAAGAGCAGCTTTATCAATCGCAAAAGGAATTAAAATATCAAGCAATGTAAAGATATTTGGATTTAAAGATGAAGATTTATTACAATTTAACCTTGAAAATATTGAAGTTTTAATTAATAAAAATTTAATAGAGAATAAATTGATTAAACCATTATATTTTAGTTAAATAAGAATTTATGAGTTCTATAGAAGAAAAATGTAAAGAAAAAGGTGTCAGATTAACTGAGCAAAGAAAGATAATTGCAAAAATACTTTCGGATTCAAAAGAAGAGTATGGCTCTAAAGACCATCCTGATGTTGATGAGCTACATAAACGTGTTACACAGATTGATGATAAAATAAGTATCGCAACTGTTTATAGAACAGTAAAACTTTTTGAAGAAGCTGGAATTTTGATAAAGCATGACTTTAAGACAGGTAAAGCAAGATACGAAATTAATGATGATCACAATCATTTAATTGATATTAATAGCGGTGAGATAGTAGAATTTGTGGACAAAGAAATTGAGTCTTTACAAGAGAAAATTGCAAATAAACTTGGCTATAAATTAGTAGACCATAAACTTGAATTATACGGTTCAAAAATCAAAAAATAAATTGTCCAAAAAAATATTTATTAAAACATTGGGATGTCAAATGAATGAATATGATAGTAATCGTATTCTACATTTAACAAAAAAGATTAATTATTATTCAACTAAAAATATTAATGAGGCAGATTGTTATATTCTTAATACTTGCCATATAAGAGAAAAAGCAACAGATAAAGTTTATCACGAGGTAGGTAGAGTTAAGAAACAATTTAGAGATAAAAAAAAACCGATAGTGTTAATTGTAGGTTGTGTTGCTCAAGCTGAGGGTGAGGTATTATTAAAAAAAGAAAAATATATTAATGCAGTAGTTGGACCACAATCTTATCATGAAATAAATAAAATAATTTTAAATACGGAAAATGAGAATATAAAAGTCAATTCCACTGAATTTGAAGTTATCAAAAAATTTGACCAACTTAATATAGTTAAAAACACTAATAGCAAAATCTCATCTTTTTTAACAATTCAAGAAGGATGTGATAAATTTTGTAAATTCTGTGTTGTGCCCTACACAAGAGGCCCAGAATATTCTAGATCATCTTCCGAGATTATATTAGAAGCAAAACAACTTGTTGAAAATGGATCACGAGAAATTACTTTATTAGGACAAAATGTTAATGCTTATAACTGGAGAAATCAAAGATTATCTGATTTGTTATATTCGTTAAGTGAAATTAAAGATTTAAAAAGAATAAGATATACAACCTCTCATCCAAAAGATTTTACAGATGATTTAGTAGAAGCACATGGTGCATGTAAAAAATTGATGCCACTTTTACATCTACCTGTTCAGAGTGGATCAACAAAGATTTTGAAAAATATGAATAGAAATCACACAATAGAAGAATATTTACAAATAATTGAGAAACTTAAAAAAAAGAACTCTTATATAAAATTTTCTAGTGATTTTATAATTGCTTATCCTGATGAAACTAGAGATGATTTTGAAAAAACAGTATCATTAATGAAACAAGTAGAGTTTATTAATTCATATTCATTTATTTTTAGTGCAAGACCTGGAACACCAGCTGCAAATTTTAAAAAAGTAGATGAAAAAATTGCTAAGGAAAGATTGGTTATTTTTCAAAGAGTTGCTGATGAAATTAAAACAAAATATAGGAATAAACTTGTTAACTCAACGACTAACGTATTATTTGAAAATAACACTAAAGATTTAGACAAATATTTTGGTAGAGATGAATATTTCAATTCAGTTATTGTTAATAGCAGTGAAAATTTAGCCGGTAAAATTAGAAAGGTTAAAATTAATAGTTGTAATCACAACACTTTATTTGGTGAAGTTATTTTAGAAAACAAACCAAAGGAATACGCAGCTTAAAATTTATGTCAGAAATAAGTAAGTTAGATCAAAATTTAATTATAAGAAAGATAGACTCAGAAACAATCAATATTCAGATAACAAACAATACAATGTTAATGTCAATTGTTGGCCAGTTTGATCAAAATTTAAAAGAATTAGAAAAGTTAACCAATACAGTTATTTTTTTTAGAGGAAACTCTATTACTTGCAAAGGAAAAAAGGCTAATTTAAAAGATTTTTCCGAGGCAATTAAATTTCTAATTAACAAATATCTTTTGACTAATTTTATTGAAAAAGGCGATATAATGCTATCAGTTAAAAAAGATATGAAACCTGAAGAATCAAACGTAAAGTCATTTAAACAGCTAATTAAAACACCACGAAAATCAGTTATAGCAAGATCTGAAAAACAGTCTGATTATATAAAAGCACTTAAAGAAAATGACATTGTGATGTCACTTGGGCCTGCTGGAACAGGAAAAAGTTTTTTAGCAGTCTCTGTTGCTGTCACTTTATTAATGGAGAAAAAGATAGAGAGAGTGATTTTATCAAGACCTGCTGTTGAAGCGGGAGAAAAATTAGGTTTTTTACCCGGAGACATGAAAGAGAAAGTCGACCCATATCTTAGACCACTTTATGATGCATTATACGAATTATTTGGTGCAAATAAAATAGATAAGAGAATTGAAACTGGAGAAATTGAAATTGCTCCACTTGCATTCATGAGAGGAAGAACTTTGAAAAATTGTTTTGCAATATTAGATGAAGCTCAAAATGCAACAGAAACCCAAATTAAAATGTTTTTAACTAGAATTGGTGAAAATTCTAAACTAGTTGTTAATGGAGATCCGTCCCAAGTAGATTTAATTAACAAATCACAATCTGGTCTTATAAAATCAAAAAATATTTTACAAGACGTAAAAGAGATAAAAATTATAGAATTTGATCATACTGATGTAGTAAGACATCCGTTAGTTTCAAAGATTATCAAGGCTTATCAAAAGAAAAGCACTGATGATAAAAATTAATGTAATTTTAAATAACATTATTTGGAAGAAATACTTGAAAGACCCACATAGTTTTATTGATAAAAAAATAGAATTACTTAATAAAAAAAACAAGTCATATACAAAGAATACTTTGATATGCTCATTGCTTTTATCAGGGACAGCAGAAATAAAAAAACTAAATAAAAAATTTAGAAAAAAAAATAAATCTACTGATGTTTTGTCTTTCCCTTTTTATGAAAAAAAGCAGTTAAATAATAACATTAAAAAAGAAAAGGAAATTTATATAGGAGATATAATTATTAATTTGAATGAAATAAAAAACAAAAATAATAAAACTAAATTTCAAGAGGGGCTAAATAAGCTTTGGGTACATGGATTAGTTCATTTATTTGGCTATCAACACAAAAAAAATAAGGATTTTTATGCTATGAAAAAAATAGAAGAAAAATATCTTGAATATATAAATTAAATGTTAGAAAAGATTTTGAATAATCGTGCTATCGTATTGTATTTATTGCCTTTTTGTTTGGGTCTGTTGACTGTATTTTCTTTTCAACCATTTAATTTATCATTTATCAATTTTTTTTTACTACCAATTATTTTCTCTCTCATAGTTTATGTCAGAAAAAGATCAAAAAGCATTTATAGAAAAAAGCCTTATCGAAAAAATTTGTTTTTGATTGGTTTTTTATTTGGATTTGGTTTTTATTTGAGTGGAATTTTTTGGATAGCTTATTCTTTAACTTTTGATGATAACTTTAAATTTTTAATTCCGTTTGCAGTAATACTAGTACCTCTTTTTTTAAGTCTTTTTACAGGTTTAACTACTTTAATAATTGGTCAATTCTTAAGTTATAATTTTTCTTCACTGTTATTATTTTCAGGATCTTTTGCTTTATCAGATTATATAAGAGGAAAAATTTTAACAGGTTTTCCTTGGAATCTTTGGAGTTATAGTTGGTCATGGCTTACTGAGGTTTTACAAATTCTTAATTTATCAGGATTATTTGCTTTCAATCTTTTAGCTATAACAATTTTTTCTATACCAGCAGTCCTATTTTTTAAAATTAACTTAGGCAAGAAAATTTTAATAATAAGTTCTACATTTTTTTTTATTTTTTCTATTTATATTTATGGAACTTTTTCTATTAACAAGAACAAAGGTTTACTAAATTATTTAGATAACAGTAAAAAAATTTATACTAAAGTTATTTCCCCAAATTTTGAATTAAAATACAACTTATCTATAGATGAAGTAGAAAATAAATTAAAAAAACTAGTCAGATATAGTGATCCAGATCAAAAAAAAGCAACTTTATTTATTTGGCCTGAAGGTATTTTTACTGGATTTAATTATAATGAAATTTCCCAATTCAGTAATATCATAAGAGATAATTTTAATGAAAACCATCTTATTTTATTTGGAATTAATACAGTAGATAAAAACTCCGAAGAATATTTTAATAGCCTAGTTATTGTAGATAATAAATTTAAAATATTACATCAATATAATAAAAAAAAATTAGTACCTTTTGGAGAATTTTTACCTTTTGAAAAATTTTTAAATAAATTAGGTTTAAAAAAAATTACACAAGGACACGGTTCTTTTTTAAAAGGGAAAATACAAGGAAATATTGTGCTTAATAATTTAAATATTCTGCCTTTGATCTGTTATGAAATCATTTTTCCAGAACTGACACAACAAGCAAGCAGTAAAACTAATATGATAGTAAATATCTCTGAAGATGGATGGTTTGGTAATTCAATTGGCCCCCATCAACATTTTGCTAAAGCAATTTTTAGATCTATTGAAAATGATTCATTTTTGGTCAGGTCAGCAAATAAAGGAATTAGTGCTATAATTAGTAATAAAGGAGAAATTATTAAAACATTAAATACCTACGAGACTGGAAATATTGAGATGGATATTCCCTTATTAAAATCAGAGTATAAAAATAAAAATGATTTGATATTTTTTATTCTTTTATTTACATATCTATTTATCTTTTTAATTTTTAAAAATAAAAACTAATGCACGATAATAAATATTTATTTACAAGCGAATCTGTTTCCGAAGGTCATCCAGATAAAGTCTGTGATAGGATTTCAGATATGGTTGTGGATTCCTATTTATCTAAAGATCCTTTCTCTCGTGTGGCTTGTGAAACTCTTACAACAACTAACAAAGTTGTATTAGCCGGAGAGATTAGAGGGCCAAAAATAGAAAAAGATGAAATTATAAGCAAAGTTCAAGAATGCATAAAAGATATTGGTTATGATCAAGAAGGATTTAGTTGGAAAACAGTTAATATAGAAACATTTTTACATGAACAGTCTGCTGATATAGCTATGGGCGTCGACTCTAAAGATAACAAAGATGAAGGTGCAGGTGATCAAGGAATTATGTTTGGTTATGCATGCACAGAGACTGAGGAGTTAATGCCAGCTCCAATTCATTTTTCACATAAAATTTTAAGATTAATGGCAGAAGATAGAAAAAAAGGAATTTTAAAAGGAATAGAACCAGACTCTAAGAGTCAAGTAACGATGTTATATCAAGATAATAAACCAGTAAAAGTTACTTCAGTAGTAATTTCAACTCAACATTCAAAAGATTTAAATCAAGAAAAAGTTAAAGATTTAGTTCTTCCATATATTAAAAAATCTATTCCAGAAAACTATGTTAAAGATTTAGATTCTAAAGAAGTATATATTAATCCAACTGGCCAATTTATAATTGGTGGACCAGATGGAGACACTGGTTTAACTGGCAGAAAAATAATTGTTGATACCTATGGAGGAGCAGCTCCACATGGAGGCGGAGCTTTTTCTGGGAAAGATCCAACGAAGGTAGATAGGTCAGCCGCTTATGCCGCAAGGTATTTAGCTAAAAATATTGTGTCTTCAGGTGCATCTAAAAAATGTTTAATTCAATTAGCTTATGCTATCGGAGTTTCAAAACCATTATCTATTTTTATAAAACTTGCAGAAGGGGATGAAAATAAAGTTGATAGTGTAAAAAAAATTATTGACCAAAATTTTAATTTATCTCCAAGAGGAATTAGGGAAATGCTAAAATTAAATAACCCAATATATGAAATTACCTCTGCTTACGGTCATTTTGGTAGAAAACCATCAAATAAAGGAGAATTTACTTGGGAAAAAACAGATAAAGCAAATTTATTTAAGTTGTAATCTTGAAAAAACCATAATTTTCAATTAAAAAAACTATATAACTGGAGAATATCAAAATGGGCTTTAGCCCATTTTTTTTTAGGAGAATTAAAAAATGTTAAATAGAGGATTAGATAAATTAGAGCTTTTAAGAATTGTAGAAGCAGTTGCTAACGAAAAATCAATTGATAAAGAACTCGTTATAGGCTCAATGGAAAGTGCAATTCAAAAAGCTGCTTTAACTAAATTTGGAAACGATAATAATATTGAAGTATTAATTGACAGAGAAAGCGGTGATATTAAAATTCAAAAAGTTTTAGATATAGTAGAAAATGTTGAAGATCCTTCTAAAGAAATTAATTTAAATGATGCAAAAAAGATTGATTCTAAAAATAATGATCTAAAAATTGGCGATAAAATTTACGAGGAACTACCACAAGTTGACTTTGGAAGAATTGCAGCACAAAGTGCTAAACAAGTGATTAGCGCTAGAGTGCGTGAAGCTGAAAAAAATAGACAATATGAAGACTTTATAGACAAACAGGGTCAAATTCTAAGTGGAATTATTAAGCGATTAGAATATGGAAATGTTATTATTGACTTAGGAAAAGCTGAGGGCGTTATTAAAAAAGATGAACTTATTCCAAGAGAAATTTTAAAAAATGGTGATAGAGTAAAAGCTTATTGTTATGAAGTTAAGAAAGAACTAAAAGGTCATCAAATATTTTTATCGAGAGCACACCCTCAATTTTTGGCTAGATTATTTTTTCAAGAAGTTCCAGAAATTTATGAAGGAACTATAGAAATTAAAGCTATTGCAAGAGATCCTGGGAGTAGAGCTAAAATTTGCGTATATTCTAAAGACTCTTCTATTGATCCAGTTGGAGCATGTGTAGGAATGAGAGGAAGCAGGGTTCAAACAATAGTTAATGAATTACATGGTGAAAAAATTGATATAATTAAGTGGACAGAAGATCTTCCAACTTTAATTTCTGAGTCTCTTTCACCAGCAGAAATACAAAAAGTTTTAATTGATCAAGATAATAAGAGAATAGATATTATTTTAACCGAAGATAATTTAAGTAAAGCAATTGGTCGTAGAGGTCAGAACGTAAGATTAGCATCTAAATTAATAAATTATGAAATCGATATTTTAACAGACAAAGAAGACTCAGAAAGAAGACAAGCTGAATTTAAAGATAAAACTGAAACATTAATCAAAAATTTAGAAGTTGATGAGACATTAGGGCAGCTTTTGGTGTCAGAAGGATTTACAAGCATTGAAGACATTGTTCAATCAACACCGGAAGATATTTCAAAAATAGATGCAATTGATGAAGAGACAGCAAAAGAACTAATCAATAGATCGAAAGAAACATTGGTTAAAGAAAAAGAGGAAGTTGCTCAAAAATTAAAAGAGCTGGGTGTAGAAGAGTCATTAATAGGTCTAAAAGGCATGACGCAGGGAATGCTTGTAATTTTAGGTCAAAAAAATATAAAAAAATTGAACGATTTTGCTGACTTGTCATCAGACGAATTAATAGGTGGTTTTGATGAAGTTAAAGGAAAAAAGATTAGGATTGAAGGATATTTAGAAGAATTTTCTTTATCTAGAAAAGAAGCTGATCAATTAATTATGTCAGCTAGAGAGATTGCTTACAAGTAATGTTATGGAAAAAAAAGATAAAAAAAAGACACTTACTATTTCATCAAATTTAAAAAAAAAAATTGATACAAGTTCTATAAGCGCAGATGGAAAAAAATCTTTCTCAGTAGATAAAAAAAAGTCTTTTAAAGGTAACAAAAACATTAATAGAATCGCTCAATCTTTTGGTAAGACCAATAATCTGGATACAAGGGATATAAAAAAGAAAAATTATGCTAGAAAATTTATTGAACAACAAGCTACTAAAGCTTTTATAAAAAAAACAGATAAACCAACTGGAAAAAACAAATTAAAATTAAAAAATCCAATAGATAAAAAAGACTTTAAATTAACAGTTTCTAGAGCTTTAAATGTTGAAGAAATTGAGATTAAACAAAGAAGTTTAGCTTCTGTTAAGAGAGCTAGGTTAAAAGAGAAAAAAAATAAACCAGAGAATGAAGAAAAGAAAGAATTCAAAAAAGTAATTAGAGATGTAAAAATACCTGAACAAATTACTATACAAGAACTTTCAAATCGAATGGCAGAAAAATCTAGTGATATCATTAAATTCTTATTTAACATGAAAGTAATAGCAACTATTAATCATAATATTGATAAAGATACTGCGGAATATATTGTTAAAGAATTTGGACACAAACCAATATTAGAAGATCAACCAACATTGGAGACAAATAAGGTTAAAGAAAAATTAGAAGGAGATATACAAAATAGAGCACCAGTAGTTACAATTATGGGACATGTTGATCATGGAAAAACTTCTTTATTAGATTCTTTAAGAGATTCAAATGTGGTTTCAGGAGAACACGGCGGTATTACTCAACATATTGGAGCTTATCAAGTTATAGCAGAAGACAATAAAGTTATTACTTTTATTGACACTCCTGGCCATGCGGCTTTTACTGAGATGCGTGCTCGTGGATCAAAAATTACTGACATTGTAGTCCTAGTAGTTGCAGCTGATGACGGGATCAAGCCACAAACTGTTGAAGCAATTAAGCACGCTAAAGCGGCAAAAGTTCCTATAATAGTTGCAATTAATAAATGTGATTTACCTGAAAAAAATATAAGTAAAATTAAAAATGAAATGATGCAATACGAGTTAATTGCTGAAGATCTAAGCGGAGATACTTTATTTGTAGAAGTATCAGCATTAAAAAAAATTAATTTAGATAAACTTAAAGAAAACATTTTATTACAATCAGAAATTTTGGATTTAAAAGCTTCATTTTCTGGACAAGCCAAGGGTATTGTCATCGAGTCTAAAATAGACAAAGGGAAAGGACCAGTGTCTACAGTTTTAATTAGTAATGGAAAATTAAAAAGAGGAGACTATTTTATTTGTGGAGATACATGGGGAAAGATTAGAGCGATGATAAATTATGAAGGTAAAAATATTGATGAGGCATTACCTTCTATGCCAGTTGAAATACTGGGAATGAATAGCTCAGCTTTTGCAGGAGCAGAATTTTTGGTCACGAAAGACGAAGATGAAGCCAAAGAAATGGCAGAATATAAAAAAAATAATTTTGTTCAGAACAAAGTTCTAGCTAAAGACAAAGCGACACTTTTTGACTCTACAAAAGACAAAGATGAATTAAATATTATTATTAAATCAGATGTTCAAGGATCAAGTGAAGCATTAAAAATGGCAATTAATAAAATCAAGCATGAAGAAGTTGAAGCTAAAATCATTTTATCTGACATTGGAATGATAAATGAAACCGATGTTTCATTAGCTAAGGCATCGAATGCGATATTGATTGGTTTTAATGTTAAACCTAACAGAGAAGCTAAAAAATTAGCAGAAGAGCAAAAAATTGATATTAAATATTTCAATATAATTTATGAAGCACTTGAGTATGTTGAAAAATCTTTATCAGGTTTGTTAGAACCAGATGTAAAAGAAACAGTTTTAGGTTCCGCTGAGATTCAAAAAATATTTAAAGTATCTAATGCAGGTAAAATTGCAGGATCAAAAGTTATTAATGGAGAGATTAAAAGCAAATCTAAAGCAAGAATTATAAGAGATGGTGTCGTTGTATATAGTGGTGAGATTCAAAGTATTTATAGAGAAAAAAATCAAGTTAAGGAAGTTGGCACAGGACTTGAGTGTGGAATTAGCATTAAAGATTTTATTGATTTTAAAGAAAAAGATGTAATCGAGTCATATCAAGCAGAAAAAATTCAAAGGTCAATATAATGGGAAATCAAACATCGCAAAGAGCTTTTAGCCAAAGACAATTAAGAGTTGGGGAGCTGGTTAAACAAAACTTAGGTGAGTTATTTATTAGAAATGAAGCTAAAATTCCATCGATTAATTCGAAACTAATTACTGTAACTGAGGTTAGAATGACTCCTGACTTAAAAACAGCCAGAGTTTATGTAATACCTTTAGGTGGTGTAGACACGAAAGAAACAGTTAGAGTCTTGACGGAATACTCTCATCTTGTTAGAAAAGCGCTATCTAAAAGGTTAGATATTAAGTTTCTTCCTAAACTTACATTTGTTGAAGATAACTCATTTGAATATGCTGAAAAGATCGAAAAGATTATAAAAAAAATTAAAATACATGACACAGAAAAAAAAAGATACAATTAAATCACTAGCAATTCATAGTAAGGACGTAGGATCCACAGAAATACAGATTGGGTTATTAACTGATAAAATTTTTAAACTATCAGAACATTTTAAAAGTGCGAAAAAAGATAAACATTCCTCAGTAGGTTTAGCAAAATCTGTAAATAAAAGAAAAAAACTTTTAGCTTATCTTAAAAAGAAAAATTCAGATTCATATAAAAAAGTAATAAAACAATTAAATTTAAGGAAATAATGTTCAAAATTCATAAAGAAGAAATTAAGATAAACGGAAAAAAAATAACTTTAGAAACCGGAAAAATTGCAAGACAAGCAGATGGAGCGATCATTGCAACATGCGGTGAAACAGTGGTAATAGCAACTGCTGTTGGAGCTAAAAATTTGAAAGATGGACAAGATTATTTTCCATTATCTGTAAATTATCAAGAAAAATACTACGCTGCAGGAAAGATACCTGGAGGATATTTTAAAAGGGAAGCAAGACCAACCGAAGCAGAAACTTTAATTTCTAGATTAATTGACAGACCAATTAGACCACTATTTCCATCAAGTTTTATGAATGAGGTGCAATTATTACCTACAGTTCTATCTTACGATGGAGAAAATCAACCAGATGTTCTATCTATAATTGCTTCATCGGCAGCTTTAGCTATATCAGGACTTCCATTTCAAGGTCCAATTGCTGCTAGCAGAGTTGGTTATAAAGATGGAAAATATATACTAAATCCATCACCAACAGAATTACAAGACTCTGAATTAGATTTAGTTGTGGCTGGGACAAAAGATGCAGTTTTAATGGTAGAATCAGAGACATCAGGATTAACAGAGAAGGTAATGCTAGATGCAGTAAAATTTGGACATGAAAATTTTATTCCAATTATTAAAGCAATTGAAGCTTTAGCTAAAAAAGCAGGAAAACCGAAATGGGAAATCGAAGAAATAGATCATTCAAATGTTAAAAAGAAAATTGTTAGCACTTTTGAAAAAGATTTGAGAAAAGCGTTTAAGGAAATTGATAAAAAGAAAAGATCAACTGCTATTTCAGAAATAGACAGTAAATGTAAAGAGATGTTCGCAGAAGATGAGAACGTTACAGAAAATCAAGCAATGGCACAATTAAAGTCCCTTGAAAAAGATATTGTCAGAACAGAAATTTTAAAAGATAAAAAAAGAATTGATGGCAGAGGTCTTGCAGATGTAAGACAGATTAAATGTGAAGTAGGTGTGCTACCAAGAACACACGGATCAGCTTTATTTACAAGAGGCGAAACTCAAGCTTTGGTAGTTACTACCTTAGGCATGTCAGATGATGAACAAAGATTGGAAAGCCTTGATGGCATGCACAGATCAAACTTTATGCTTCATTATAATTTTCCTCCATTTTCAGTAGGTGAATGTGGAAGAATAGGCACCGGTAGAAGAGAAATTGGTCACGGTAAATTGGCTTGGAGAGCTATTAATTCATCTTTACCAAAAAAAGAGAATTTTCCTTATACTTTAAGAGTTGTTTCAGAAATTACTGAATCAAATGGATCATCTTCTATGGCAACAGTTTGTGGAACTTCTTTATCTTTAATGGACGCAGGAGTGCCCATAAAAGAACCAGTAGCTGGTATAGCTATGGGCTTGATTAAAGAAGGTGATAAATTTTCCGTGTTATCAGATATTTTAGGGGACGAAGATCATTTAGGCGATATGGACTTTAAAGTAGCTGGAACTAAAGACGGCATAACATCTCTTCAAATGGATATTAAGATTACAGGAATTACGTTTGAAATTATGGAAAAAGCTTTGGAACAAGCTAAAACTGGAAGACAACATATTTTGGGAGAGATGAACAAAGCTATAAAATCATCAAGAAAAGAATTTTCGAAACACACACCTAAGATGGAAACAATAAAAGTTGATAAAAAAGATATTGCTACAGTTATAGGTAAAGGGGGAGCAACTATTAGAGAGATAGTTGAGACTTCAGGTGCAAAAGTAGATGTAAAAGATACAGGGGAAGTTACAGTTGCTGCTCCTGATGAAGAGTCAAGAAATAAAGCAATAGAATTTGTAAAAAGTCTCATAGCCAAACCTGAAATGGGAAAAATTTATAAAGGCAAAGTTGTTAAGATAATGGAATTCGGAGCTTTTGTGAACTTTTTAGGTAAGCAAGATGGTCTAGTTCATATTTCCGAACTTGCAGCCAAAAGGGTTGCTAAAGTTGGCGATGTTGTCAAAGAAGGTGATGAAGTTTCCGTAAAAGTCGTGGGTTTTGATAGAGGTAAAGTAAAATTATCTATTAAACAAGCAGTAGCTTAGAATTTTAAATTTTATATTCAAAATTTTGCGTTTTTTCATTAACTTGGAGTTCAACGGCTCCGTTATGTAAATGAAAATTTCTAGCCATTTCAGTTAAGGGCGATAAAGTAATCAATCTATTTAAATGATTTGATTTTTTAATTTTTTTAAATACTTCTTTAACAATTAGTTTTCCTCCACCTTTTTTTTTAGACCATACTGTATAGGCAATGGCTATTCTCCCTACTTTTCGATCTCTTAAAGTACTTTGTAAATGTGCATCTTTAGTCATTAAGTCTAGTTCTTCAACTGTCTTTGGAATATCATTTGTAAACCCAAAGCACATAATTGCACAAATTTCTTTTTTATATTTAACTCCGTAGATTTTACGTCCATATTCAGTTCTAAATTTAATATCAAGCTCTGGTCTCACAGGATCTTCACCAACATTACATGTTTGAAGCTCGACTAATTCAGCTCCTTTGATCCAATCAAAAAAGATATCTAATTTTTTTTTTAATTTTAAATTGAATTTTTCCATTTTTTTTCTATTAAAATTTAATAAAGTTTTTATTCTTAATTTGTAATTGTTAAGATTTTAATTCAGATATGCATTTTTTGCAGACTAAGAAATATTTTTGGGATCAGGCATCCCCACTTTGTTATAACCAGCATCAACATAATGAATTTCTCCTGTAACTCCAGCTGCTAGATCACTCAATAGATATAAAGCTGAATTCCCTACGTCATTAATATCTACATTCCTTTTTAAAAAGGAATGATTTTCATTCCATTTGTATAAAAACTTTGCATCTCCTATAGCTGAAGCTGCGAGGGTTTTAATAGGCCCAGCACTGATAGCATTAACTCTAATTCCTTTAGAACCGAGATCTCTTGCAAGGTATTTTACGCTTGCTTCAAGCGCTGATTTACAAACACCCATCACATTGTAGTTTGGAATAGCTTTAGTAGACTCGTACGTTAAAGTTAGCATACTTCCATCTTTTTTCATTATTTTTGAGGCCTCTTTAGCAACCTCAGTAAAGGAAAAACACGATACTAACATGCTTTTTAAAAAATTTTCTCTTGTTGTATTTAGATATTCTCCAGATAGTTCTGATTTATCCGAGAAAGCAACAGCGTGAACTACAAAATCAATCTGTCCCCACTTAGTCTTTATATCCTCAAAAAGCTTAATGACTTCTTCTTTGTTTTCTACATTACAGCTCAGTGTAAATTCAGAATTTAAAGATTTAGCTAATGGTACCACTCTTTTTTTTAACGCGTCTCCAAGATAAGTAAATGCTAATTCTGCCCCCGCTTCAGCAAGTTTTTGTGATATTCCCCAAGCAATTGATCGCTCATTGGCGACACCCATAATCAATCCTTTTTTACCTTTAACCAAACTCATCTATACCTTTTCAAAAATTAATGCAGCATTTGTGCCACCAAACCCAAAACTATTAGACATAACTGCATTTAAGTTTACCTCTTTTTCTGTGTTTTTTACTATTGGAAATTTTTTTGCTTCTTCATCCATTTCATTAATATTAGCAGACCCAGTTATAAAATTGTTTTTCATCATTATTAAACTATAGATAGCCTCATGGACTGAAGCTGCTCCCAAAGGATGTCCTGATAAAGATTTAGTGGAACTTATTTTAGGAATTTCTTCTTTAAAAGTTTCTGATATAGCTTTTAACTCTGTAATGTCTCCTACGGGAGTAGATGTTCCATGAGTGTTAATATAGTCCATTTTATTTCTAGATGTTTTTAAAGCCATTTGCATACATCTAACTGCTCCTTCACCTGAAGGAGCTACCATATCATATCCATCTGATGTAGCTCCATAACCCGTGATTTCAGCATAGATTTTAGAACCCCTTGCTTTCGCATGTTCGTATTCTTCAAGAACTAAGACTCCTCCGCCTCCTGCAATAACGAAGCCGTCTCTTGTCTTATCATAAGCTCTCGAAGCTTTTTCTGGAGTATCATTATATTTTGAAGATAAAGCTGTCATTGCATCAAACATTGCAGTCATGGCCCAATGTAATTCTTCGCTCCCGCCAGCAAACATAATTTTTTGTTTACCTGACTGAATTAATTCTACGGAATTACCAATGCAGTGACCACTTGTTGCGCAGGCAGAGCTCATAGTGTAATTCACTCCTTTTATTTTAAATGGCACAGCTAATGTAGCTGAGGCAGTACTTGCCATAGTTCTTGGAACAATAAATGGCCCCATTAATTTTGGAGTTTTTGCTCTAGTTTTATCTGCAGCTAGAATAACATTTTCTATTGAAGGGCCACCTGACCCCATGACAATTCCAGTTGAAATATTGCTTACATCTTTTTCTTCTAAACCAGAGTCTTTAACTGCTTCCTGCATGGCAATATAATTGTATGCTGATCCTGATCCCATAAATCTTATAGTTTTTCTGTCAACATGATCTTGAAGTTTAATATTAGGTTTTCCGTGTATATGGCTCTTTAAATTATGTTCTTTATATTCTTCACAAAAAGATATTCCCGATTTAGAATTAAGAAGAGATTGATAAACTTCTTCTTGGTTATTTCCAAGACAAGATACTATTCCAATACCTGTTACTACTACCCTTTTCATGATTTAAATAATCCAACTTTTAAATTTTCAGCTGTATAAATTATCTTTTTATCTGCGGTCAATATACCATTAGCAAGACCGACTACAGCACCTTCTTTTTTTAAAATTCTTTTCATGTCTATTTCATAAGTTGCGATTTTGACTTTTTTTAGAACTTCTCCAGTAAATTTTACCGAGTTAACACCTAAAGCTCTTCCTTTTCCCGGCTCACCTATCCATCCTAAGTAAAAACCAACTAATTGCCACATAGCATCTAGGCCTAGACAACCTGGCATAACAGGATCATTTTTAAAATGACAATCAAAAAACCATAAATTATCTTTTATATCTAACTCTGCTTTAATAAAACCTTTTTTAAATTTACCTAAATCTTTTTTAATCTCTGTAATTCTGTCAAACATTAGCATTGGCGGTAAAGGAAGTTTTGCATTACCTTCGCCGAATAGATCGCCTTTGCTACAAGCAATTAATTCATCGTAATTAAAACTATTTTTTTGCATAGATTAGTTAGATATTTCTACTTGATTTATATACAATTTTATATAAATAATTATAAATAATTTTAAGATATTTCTAAAAAAGCTATTATTTATGCAACAAAAAAAAGAAATTATAAATAAATTGAGATCTTCTAACCTTAGACCAACCAAACAAAGAATTTTAATAGCTAGAAAATTGTTTGATCGAGAAGAAACTTTTCACTTTACGGCTGAATCATTAAATAAAGCTGTTAACGAAAAACGACATACAAAAATTTCATTAGCTACAATTTATAATACAGTTGAAGCTTTTAAAAAAGCTGGACACATAAGAGAAATTTTAACTAATAATAGCAAAAGTTATTATGACACGAACATTAAGTCGCACCATCATTTTTATGATCCAGACAGTAAGAAATTAACTGATATTGATTATCAAGAAGTCATTTTAAAAAAAATTCCTAATCCACCTAAAGGAAAAAAGATTAAAGATCTAGAGGTTGTAATTAGCCTACAAAAGAAATAAGTTTTCATATTGACTTCACAGTTTAGAATAATTATAAACTGGAATTATTACTTTCTTACATAAAAAAAAGTTATGAGCGTTGAATATAAAAAGAATGGTTCTGGAAAGTGTCCTGTTATGCATGGCAGCATGACCGCACAAACAACCCCTACACATTGGTGGCCCAAAAATCTTAATTTGGATATTTTGCACCAACATGACACTAAAACAAATCCAATGCATAAAAAGTTTGACTATAAAAAAGAAGTAAAAAAATTAAACTTTAAAGGAATTAAAAAAGATTTGCTAAAATTAATGACTGAAAGTCAAGAGTGGTGGCCAGCCGACTTAGGTCACTATGGAGGTCTATTTATAAGAATGGCTTGGCATTCTGCCGGCACTTACAGAATTGCTGATGGCCGAGGAGGAAGTGGAACTGGCAATCATAGATTTGCTCCTCTTAATTCATGGCCAGACAATACCAATTTAGACAAAGCTAGAAGATTACTTTGGCCTATTAAAAAAAAATATGGAAATAAAATAAGTTGGGCAGACTTAATGATATTAGCGGGAAATATGGCCTATGAATCAATGGGATTAAAAATGTACGGCTTTTCTTTTGGAAGAGAAGATATATGGCATCCTGAAAAAGATGTTTATTGGGGTTCAGAAAAAGAATGGCTTCAAGATAAAAGATATTCAAATAATGGTAATCGTAAATCATTAGCTAATCCTTTAGCTGCAGTTGTTATGGGACTAATTTATGTAAATCCCGAAGGTGTTGATGGAAAACCTGATCCTTTAAGAACTGCTCATGACGTAAGAGAAACTTTTGGTCGAATGGCTATGAACGATGTAGAGACATGCGCGTTAACAGTGGGTGGTCATTCAGTTGGAAGAGCCCATGGAAATGGTGATGCATCTTTATTAGGACCAGAGCCAGAATCTGGAGAGATTCATGAACAAGGATTCGGTTGGAATCGAAAAGGGGGTGGTGGATTAGGAGTTAATCAAGTAACTAGCGGTATTCAAGGTGCTTGGACAACACATCCAAATAAATGGGACGATACCTATTTAAAACTTTTATTAGATTATGAATGGGAGCTGAAAAAAAGCCCCGCAGGAGCTAATCAGTGGGAGCCAATAAATATGAAAGAAGAGGACAAGCCTGTTGATTTAGCTGATCCCTCAATCAAAAGAAATCCAATTATGACTGATGCCGATATGGCTATGAAAATGGATCCAAGCTACAGAAAAATTTCTGAAAAGTTTAGAAAAGATCATAAGTACATGGCAGATTCTTTTACAAAAGCATGGTTTAAGTTAACACATAGAGATATGGGAGCTAGAAAGCATTATATTGGGCCTGATGCACCAAAATTAGATTTAATTTGGCAAGATCCAGTGCCTCAAGGTAAAAAAAGCTTTAGTGTTATAAAAGCTAAAAAATTAATTGAAGCCACAGGTTTAAGAAATTCTGATTTAATTAGCACAGCTTGGGATAGCGCAAGAACTTATAGAAGAACAGACAAGAGAGGTGGAGCAAACGGAGCAAGAATCCGTTTATTGCCTCAAAAAAGATGGGAAGGAAATGAACCAGTTAGATTAAACAAAGTTATTGGGAAATTAGAAAAAGTAGCTAAAAAAGTGAAAGCGAGCGTGGCAGATATTATCGTGTTAGCTGGAAATGTCGGCTTAGAAAAATCTATCAAAAAGGCTGGATTTAAAATTAGCGTCCCTTTTGCTCCCGGCAGAGGAGATGCAAAACAAGACCACACGGATATTGATTCTTTTAAAGTTTTAGAACCTTTGCATGATGCGTTCAGAAATTGGGTAAAAGAAGAATATGCAGTTGATCCAGAGGAAATGATGTTAGATAGGGCCTCTTTAATGAATTTATCAGCAAAAGAAATGACCGTATTAATTGGCGGCATGAGAGTTTTAGACACCAACCATGGTGGCTCGAAACATGGAGTTTTTACGAATAAGCCTGGAGCTTTGACAAATGATTTCTTTGTAAATTTAACTGATATGAAATTTATTTGGAAACCTTTGGACAAAAACCTTTATGAAATTACGGATAGAAAATCTAAAAAAACTAAATTTACAGCAACTAGAGTTGATTTGGTTTTTGGGTCAAACTCAATTCTTAGATCATATGCGGAAGTATATGCTCAAGATGATAATCAAGAAAAATTTGTTAAAGATTTTGTTGAAGTATGGACAAAAATCATGAATGCTGACAGGTGAAAATTAAGCTATCTCAAATTATATAATGTTTAAATTAATACTAATTTATGAAGTTTCTTTTGTTTTATTCTGGAATATTTTATACCATTCTAATTCAGGAGTAGAAAACTGGTTTGAAGAAAGAGTCTTATCAGCAATATATACCGTTCTATCAACGATGGCTTTAGGTTTTGCAATAGTTTACACTGTATATATTACTGCCAAACTATCTGGAGTTTTAGATAAAGTGAAAAAAATTAAAGACCCAAGAAGAGATATAAATAAATGACGGAATTAACGCAGGGTATTTTTTCAACCGCTAAAAACATTTATAAGAATAATAAAGGATCAATACTTAGAACAATAATCTATACGATTGGTCATTTTGTAATAGCTATAATTGTTTTAATGTCCATAGCAGATGTTCCTTTTAGCGTCGCGCTTACTGATGCTATAGTTGAACCTTTAGCTAACGCAGTTTGGTACTTTTTATTAGATAAATTTTGGGCATCAAAAGTACAAAATTAAAGTCGCCCCCACAAACTATCTTTTTTTAACCACCCTTTGTACTTATCGGACTTAGCCTTACACCAAGTTTGTTTGCATTTTATAATTTGTGCTAGACGCCCTTTCTTAAGTATAGCTATTGGTTTTGAATAAATCGTAGGATTTGTAAACATTATTAATTCTTCATCAATTACTATTGCAGCTTTCTTTTTTGAAAGCTGAGAAACATGTATCCATCCAGTATTATTTTCATGATCTCTAATTTTTCTATAATTATCAGATTTATCCTGAATCAAAACGGGTAAAAATTTTTTTTTGTAGAGAATTTTAATTGGATACTCTTTTGAAGGGCCTTGTCTAAGATTGACCTCATCAAAGCGTAGAGTTCTAAAATACTCATCTTGAGAAAAGCTAACATTTTGAAAAAATAAAATACTAGAAATAATTATAATTATTTTTAACATTTATTTATACATTTAGGATTAATAGCAATTTTAGATTTTCTGAATTCAGTTTTTAGAGAATTAAATATAAGCACTTGATTAGTCAAATTATTCTTATTATTTAAAATACATTTTAAAACTTCATTTGCTTGCAGCGATCCCATAATACCTGCTACAGGTGAAAATATTCCTTCTGTTTGACAATTATTTTCAAAATCTGGGGGACTTGGCATAAAACATCTGTAACAAGGTCCTTTTTTTTTAAAATTAAATTTCATAAGCTGACCATCAAATTTACTTATAGCAGATGAAATTAATATTTTTTTACTTTTCACACAATAATCATTAATCAAATATCTCGTATTATAGTTGTCTGTGCCATCACATATAATATCAAAATTACTAAAAATTTTTTTAATATTCTTAGATGTAAGTTTTTTTTTAAATGAAATAATTTCTATTTTTTTATTCATTTTATTGATTATCTTTTTTACTTGTTTCACTTTAAGTTTACCTATATCACTGGGATTAAATAGAGTTTGTCTATTTAAATTCGAAATCTCAACTTTATCAAAGTCAACAATACCAATTTTACCAACACCTGAAGCCACCAGATAAGTAACTAACGGACACCCTAATCCTCCCAAACCTATAACCAAGACGTTTGCAGAAAATATTTTCTTTTGTCCTGCTAAACCAATCTTTTTTAAGATTATTTGTTTTTCAAATCTTTTAAATTGACTCAAGTTAATTTTCATTTTTAAAATTATTTAGTTCCTGTCGATCCAAATCCGCTTTTGCCTCGCTCAGTTTCATTTAAATCATCTACCTCCTCAAGCTGAGCTTGAATTACTGGACACACAACCATTTGAGCAATACGAAGTCCCTTTTCTACTTTGAAAGATTCTTGACCAAGATTGATTAATATTACTTTGATTTCACCCCTATAATCAGCATCGATTGTACCTGGAGTATTTAAAACACTTATTTTTTGATTAGCAGCTAGACCAGATCTGGGTCTGATTTGTACTTCAAATCCCTTAGGTATTGATAAAGCTAAACCTGTAGGAACAATTGCTGTTTTTCCAGGACTGATCTGAATGTTAGCATTTATATTTGCTGCTAAATCCATGCCAGAAGATCCACTTGTTTCGTATTTAGGTAAAGGAACTTCTTTTGACAGTCTCTTAATTAATATTTTTGTCATTCATTAAAAGTTTATCTAATATAATTTTTGCAATTACATTAGCAATATAACTTTTTTTATTTTTTGGAATTGATTTAACTTTTCCTTTTTTATCAATTATTGAAACTTTGTTATAATCTGAATTAAATCCAGAATCTTTTTTAGAAACATCATTTGCAATAATTAAGTCGCAATACTTTTCTTTAATTTTTATTTTCGAATTTTGTATAACATTTTCTGTTTCAGCAGAAAAACCAACTACTATTTTTGGCCTAGCTTTATTATTTTTACTTAAATAATCTAAAATATCAGGATTTTTTTCTAAACTTATATTATTAAAATTCGAAGATTTTTTTTTGATTTTATTTTTACTTTTATTTATTGGCTTAAAGTCAGAAACGGCAGCAGCACAAACAGCTATATCAACTGGCAAAGATTTTTTTACTTCATTCATCATTTCTTTTGCAGAAGTTATTTTTTTTATTTTTAAATTTTTAGAATAAATAAGATTAGAAGGCCCTGCTATTAGTTTAGTTTTGATGCCTAATTTTTTTAATGCCAAAGCAACTTCATATCCTTGTTTACCGCTTGACTCATTGGAAATATATCTTACAGGATCTAAATATTCTTTAGTTGGACCAGTAGTGACTAAAGCTTTAAAATTTTTGTTTTTGACTAAATTTTTTTGATCAAAATAATTTTTTAGATAAGAATAAATTTGTCTTGGGCTTGACATTTTTCCTTCTCCATATTCTCCACAGGCCATTTCACCTTTTTCAGGACCAATAAAGTGATAGCCATAATCGTGTAAAATTTTTAAATTCTGTTGTGTAGCTTTATGAAACCACATTCGAACATTCATAGCTGGAACCAAAAGAATATCTTTATTAGAAGCTAGTAAAACTGTTGTAGCTAAATCTTCAGCCCTGCCTATGCTTAACTTTGTCATAAAGTTTGCAGTTGTAGGCAAGACTATAATCAAATCAGCCCATCTAGATAAAGCTATATGATCAATTTCAGCTTCACTAATTTTATCGAAAATATCTTCATATGTTTTATTTTTTGTTAAAGTTGTAATTGATAGCGGAGTAACAAATTCTTTACCACTTTTAGTTAGGATAGTTTTTACATCAACACTATTTTTTTTTAATAGTCTTATGAGATCAAGGGATTTATAGGCAGATATTCCACCTCCAATTACTAATAAAATTTTTTTGTTTTTTAATGACATTATTTAATTAAAATACTAATAGGATAACAATTACAATACCAAAAAAACCAATAATCAAATTGTTTTTGAAATTTTTTAACTTCATTTGCTCTATCTCTAAATTTTTGTTGCTTCCTGACCCTAAATTTAATTTTCCTTCAGCCATTAATTGAAGAGCGTAATTCGCTTTATCCATTAAATCAGGAAAATCAGGTATTCTTTTTATTATTTCAGTTGAAGTATTGATTGCAGTATCCAAGGTAGATTTTGGACTTTTAATACTTTTTAACCAATCTTCTAAAACGGGTTTAGAAACTTCCCAGATATTAGTTTCAGGATACAGTTTTCTAGATACACCCTCCACAACAACCATAGTTTTTTGCAAAAGAAGTAGCGGTGTCTGTGTTGGCATATTGAATTTTTCAGTTATTTCAAAAAGTTGCGCTAATAAATTTCCTCCTGAAATATCTTTAATTGATTGACCAAAGATAGGTTCTCCAACAGATCTTAATGCTTGAGCAAATTTCTCTTTAGAAGCCTCAGATGGAACCAGACCTGCCTGAAAATGTACTTCTGCAACTTTTACATAATCTCTTTGAATAAAACCGTACAAAATTTCAGCTAAAAATTTTCTATTGTTTTTATCTAATCTTCCCATAATTCCGAAATCTACGGGTATAATATTTCCTTGGCGATCAACAAATAAATTTCCTTGATGCATATCTCCATGAAAAAAACCGTCTCTTACGGCTTGCTTTAAAAAATTTTGTATTAAGTTTTCTGCTAGAATTTTTAAATCAACCCCAAGCTTTTTAAGTTTTTCCTGTTCCCGAATAGATATTCCATCTACCCTGTCTAGGGTTAGAATGTTTTTAGTCGTGTAATTCCAGTAAATTTTAGGGACATTAAAACTTTTATCATTTTTTGTATTTTCATATAATTCATTTGCGGCTGCAGCTTCAAATCGTAAATCCATTTCAATATTTGTAATTTCACGCAATAAATGTATTACCTCTACAAGCTTTAGTCTTTTAGCTTTTGAAAGTGTATTTTCAATAATATAGGCAAATAACATTAAAGCATCTAACTCTTCGTTAAATAATTTTTCTATATTTGGTCTTAAGATCTTAATTGCAACTTCTTTATTCTCATTTTTAATTTTTGCTAAATGAACTTGAGCAATAGAAGCTGCTGCGATAGGCTCACTAAGTTCCAAAATATTTTGAAATTGATTATCTCCAACTTCTTTTTTTATAATTTTTTTTGCTTCATGTGTATCAAATGAAGGTAGCTTGTCTTGTAATTTTTCTAAATTTTTTGTTAGCTCTTCGCCAATGATATCAGGTCTTGTAGCCAGGAACTGACCAAGTTTAATAAAAGTAGTACCCATTCCCTGAAGGGCTATACAAAGTTTTTCTCCAGGTTGTTTTTGATTATTTAATGTTTTTTTTGGAGATCCAATAGAAATAAGTTCAAAAAAAAGATTTATTATTAGTGGTAAATTATACATCTGATTAATAGTATCTATAGCTCCAGATGTTGATAATTTTCTAGCAATTTTAAATAATCGAAAAATTCTTTTAAACATTTAGATTTTCCATCCAGAATGTATAGCAGAAATACCATTGGAAAGATTTCTATATTCTACATTTGAGAATCCATTTTTTTTTATTAAGTCAACTAATTGATTTTGTGTGTAGAATTCTTTAATACTTTTAGTTAGATAATTATAGGGTTCTGATGATCCTACAATATATTTTCCAAAAACGGGTATAACTTTTGAGTATTGTTCATAAAAAAAATTAATTATTTCATTGTCTATTTTAGAAAATTCTAGGCACATAAAACGACCACCAGGCTTTAAAACTCTAAATGCTTCCTTTAAGGATAAATTTATATCTGAAACATTTCTTATGCCATAACTTATTGTATAAAAGTTATATGTGTTATTTTTAAAGGGTAATTTTTCTCCAGTAGCTTTATGCCATTTGATATTTTTAAACTTTTCTAGATTAACTTTACCAATTTTCAACATCTCATCATTGGGTTCAACGCATGAAATGTTAGCTGAGTTATTATTTTTCTTAGAAAAGAGTCTAGCGACATCACCTGTTCCAGAAGCTACATCAATAAGACTTTCATCTACTTGAGGATTCATCCAGTCTATTAATTTTTTTTTCCAAATACGATGAATTCCTAGAGACATAATATCGTTCATCAAGTCATATTTTTTGTATACCCTAGAGAATACAGAATTGACTAGCTTTGATTTATCTTGAATGCTACTTTTCATAAATAAATTATATGCCAGAATTACCTGCAGTTGAAAATAATAAAGTTGACCCTGATAATACTGGCATATATACAGTTTAAAAAATATGCCAAACACAAAATCAGCAATTAGAAGGGTTAGAAGGGTTAAAAAACAAACTCAGATTAATAGAATAAGAAAAAGCAAATATAAGAATGCTATTAAACAAATGGACTTATTAATCAAATCGAAAAACAAGGAAAAAACAAAAAAATATTTTTCAAAGTTTCAATCAATTCTAATGCAGGTTGCTAAATCAGGTGTTATAAGCAAACGAACAGCAGCAAGAAAAATTTCAAGAACTTCTAAAAAAATATAGTTAAATAATTAACAATTTTAAGTTGATAATTATTTAATTTTTCAACAACTAGTTTCACAAAACTAAATGTAGTTTCTTTCTTGAGTTGTAATTTTTTTTAAATTTTTTCTATCTTTGCGTTAGTACTGCAACCTAATTAAGTTTTTTTTTAATTACAACCTACAGATACTTGCATAACTTTTAAAAACAGAGTTAAAAGGATTTTCTAAAAAAATAACTACATGGATAAAAATAATATAAAAAAACAAAATGTTTATATTTCTGAAGAAGAAAGAACATTAGATTGGATTGAGATACAGGCTGCATTTAAAAAAACATTTGGCACTGAAATTTATACAAGCTGGTTACAAAAAATATCGTTAGTAAAAGAATATAACGATTATTTAATTCTTAGTGTTCCAACAAGATTCTTTAGAGATTGGATAGTTTCTAGGTATTTAGATAAGATATTAGAACAAGTAAAAGCATTTAAGCTTAGCTTAAATAGAATTGAGTTTAAGATCATTGAAGATAATAAGCACAATTCAGATTTAACAATTAAAACAGATGAAATAAACAAAGTTACTGCTATCAAAGACTCAATTTTAAATTATAATAGGTTAAATCCGAATTTAAATTTTGAAAATTTTGTTCAAGGGAAAAGTAATGATATTGCTTTATCTTACTCAAAAAAGATTTGCGAACATATATCTAGATACAATCCATTGTACATTTGTGGAGGAGTAGGTTTAGGTAAAACCCACTTGCTAAATGCAATAGGTTTAGAACTTCAATCAGAAAACAATGTTATGTTTATTTCTGCTGAACGTTTTATGTATCATTTTATCAAGTCTATTAAAAAAAATGACATGGTAAATTTTAAAGATTTTTTTAGAAGATCCTCAGTATTTATTATTGATGATATTCAATTTATAAGAGGCAAAGAAAGCTTGCAGGAGGAATTTTTTCATACTTTTAACAGCTTAATAGATAAAGGATCTCAAATAATTATATCTGCTGATAGAACGCCCATGAAATTAGATAGAGTACAAGAAAGAATTAAATCAAGGCTAGCTGGTGGACTAGTTGTTGATATTGACATTCCCGATTTAGAATTAAAAGTTAAAATTATTAAGAAAAAAATTATAGAAATGCAAAGCCAATTTAAGGAGAATATTAATTTGAGTGAGGAAGTAATTAATTATATAGCAAATGAAAGTAAAACTAATGTTAGAGAGCTTATTGGTATTTTAAATCGAGTAATAGCATTTAGCAGAGTTCACAATAAGGACTTAACAATTAATGACTGCAAAAATATATTAAAAGATTTATTTAGCCAAATTAAAGTTATAACTGTAGACAAGATACAAAATGTTGTATCTAACTATTTTAATATTTCATTAAATGATATGCTTTCTCAGAGACGTTCTAGGCCTTTAGCAAGACCTCGACAACTTGCAATGTATTTGGCAAAAAAAATGACAACAAGATCCCTTCCTGAAATTGGAAGAAGATTTGCAAATAGAGATCATACTACGGTAATTCATGCAGTAAAAACTATAACTAGATTATCAGAACAAGATGATGAGATGAAGAAAAACATAAATCAGATCAAAAATCTTCTACAAGAATAATAGTAAAAATGCAGTTTATTGTTAAAAGAGATATTTTATTAAAGTCATTAAGTTTTGTCCAAGGGGTAGTAGAAAAGAAAAATACTCTTCCAATACTCTCTAATGTTTTGTTGCAGTTGAAAGATAATAAATTATCTATAGTAGCTACTGATTTAGATATAGTTTTTTACGACGAAATAGCAGAAGTTAAGATATTAAAAGAAGGAAGCACCACTACTTCAGCAGCTATTCTTTATGATATACTTAGAAAAATATCCTCAGATTCAGAGTTAAATTTTGATCTTAAAACAGAAAACAAGCTAAGTTTGAAAAGTGATAACTCAGACTTTAACTTACTTTGTTTGCCAACTGATAATTTTCCCACATTTTCTGATGAATTTGAAGGTCAAGAAATATCCCTTAACAATAGTAGATTTTTAAAACTTTTAAATAAAACCAAAATTGCAATTTCAAATGATGACACAAGACATTATTTGAATGGTATTTTTTTACATTTAACCGAAGGACATGGTAGAAATTTTTTAACTGGAGTAGCAACAGATAGCCATAGATTGGCATCTAGTAGTTTAGAAATTGAAAATGCAGATAATTTTTCATCTCTAATATTACCCAGGAAAACAGTTTTTCAACTTTGCTCTTTGTTAACGGAGTCTAATCAAAAGCTTTCAATGCAAACGAGTGAAAATAAAGTGAAATTTACTCTAGGAAATATCAAGCTAATTTCTAAAGTTATTGATGGAAAATTTCCTGATTATAAAAAAGTAGTACCTTCCAATAATGAAAAATCTTTAATTGTACCTTCGAAGGATTTTATAGATTCAATTGAAAGAGTAGCAAGCGTCTCTTTAGATGGAAAAGAAGGAGTAAAATTACTTATTAACAAAGAGAATGTTCAATTTTCTGTGAATAGTGCTAACTCTGGCGAAGGAAACGAAATCATCAAAGCAAATTTTAATTCTGACAACCTAAATATTAGTTTTAATTCAAAATATTTAATTGATATTGCCTCTGAGGTTGAAGATAAAAATTTAAAAATGAACTTTAAAGATTCTGTTTCGCCCGTATTAATTGTAGATGCTTCTGATAAAAATAGTTATTATGTTATAATGCCTATGAAAATCTAATTTTCTTCAAATTTACAATTTTTTTTATATTTTGGTCTAAAAGCATTGATATGCAATCATTTTAAGCAGTACTGCTCACCAGTCGTTTTCTATTAACTTAAAAAAATGATATAAATAATCGTCTAATTTATAACAATGTCAAAAAATTCTGCTTTAAATTCCAATCCATCTTATGGTGCGGATTCGATAAAAGTTCTTAAAGGCTTAGACGCTGTAAGAAAAAGACCAGGCATGTATATCGGGGATACTGATGATGGTTCAGGTTTACATCATATGGTCTTTGAAGTTATTGATAACTCTATTGATGAAGCGTTAGCCGGCCACTGTAAAAATATTACTGTCACAATCAATAAAAACAACACTATTACAGTAGAAGATGATGGGAGAGGGATACCAGTAGATATGCACAAAAGTGAGAAGATTTCTGCCGCAGAAGTGATCATGACCCAGCTACATGCGGGAGGAAAGTTTGATCACGATTCATATAAAGTATCAGGTGGCCTTCATGGTGTTGGTGTGTCAGTGGTAAATGCTCTATCAGAAAAATTAGAGCTCAATATCTATAGAGATGGAAAAGAGTATTCAGTAATTTTTAACAATGGCAATACATTAAAACCATTAAAACAAATTGGTAAAACTAAAAAAAGAGGTACAAGGATTAATTTTTTACCATCAAAGGAGGTTTTTTCTTCAATAAAATTTAGTGCCTCAATTTTAGAAAAAAGAATTAGGGAATTAGCTTTTTTAAACAAAGGAATATGCGTAAAGCTACTTGATCAAACATCTAAAAAAGAGAAAGAATTTGTACACAAATATGATGGTGGAATTGTAGAATTTGTAAAGCATATTAATAATAAAAAGCCAATTTTGGTTAACAAGAATGAAAAAGAGGTGTTTAAAAAACCTGTTTATGTAACCTCAACAAAAAATAATGTTGTAGTAGAATGTTCTTTTGAATGGAATGCTGGATATTCTGAAGATGTCCTTCCTTTTACAAATAATATTCCGCAGAAAGATGGTGGCACTCACTTGTTAGGTTTTAGAAGTGCATTAACAAGAGTGATTAATAAATACTCTAATGATAGAAATAACAAAAGAAATAAAATTACTTTATCAGGAGAAGATATTAAAGAAGGATTGACAGCAGTGCTCTCTATAAAGATGCCAGATCCCAAGTTTTCATCTCAAACTAAAGATAAACTAGTATCATCCGAAATTAGATTAATTGTTGAAAGTATAATTAATGATAAAGTTTCAACATGGTTTGATCAGAATCCATCGATAGCTAAGACTGTACTAGAAAAGATTACACAGGCAGCTATGGCAAGAGATGTTGCGCGAAAAGCAAGAGATAGCGTTAGAAGAAAAGGCACTTTCGAACTTTCCGGTTTACCTGGAAAATTAGCTGATTGTCAAATACAGAAGAAAGAGGGAACAGAATTATTTATAGTAGAAGGAGACTCTGCCGGAGGATCAGCAAAACAAGGAAGAGTGCGCGAGTATCAAGCAGTTTTACCTTTAAGAGGTAAAATTCTGAACACTTATGTTAACGGCAAATCAAACGGAAATGATCATGCCACAAAAGCATTATCAAAAATGATGTCATCTAATGAGATAGTAACTTTAATTAATGCATTAGGAACTGGTTCAAAAGATTTTAATATTGAGAATTTAAGATATGATAAAATTGTTATTATGACCGATGCTGATGTTGATGGATCGCATATCAGAACATTGTTACTTACCTTTTTTAACAATTATCCTTTTAATCAACTAATTGAAAATGGTCATATATATTTAGCCCAACCACCTTTATTTAAAGTAACAAAATCAAACAAGAGTGTTTATATCAAAGATGAAAAAACACTTGAAGAATACATACTTAAATCTTCAGATAAAGCAGATAAAAAAATAAAAAAAGGATCTTCGGAGTACAATAAATTTATGAAAGAACAAAGAGAAAAACTTTCAATTCAGAGATTTAAAGGATTAGGAGAAATGAATCCAGAAGAACTATGGGAAACTACCTTAAACCCAGAAAATCGTACTATGTTGAGGGTACAGTATACTAAGGGAACAAAAGAGAAATCTAAAGAAGATCAAAAAATGATAGAAGTTTTGATGGGTGAAGAAGTTGCGCCTAGAAAAGATTTTATTACTAGTAACGCCCTGGATGTTACCAACCTAGATATTTAAAGTTCAAATGAATTTTTCCACTCTCTTTAGACTGAGAGAAAATCTTAACTTAGATAAAAAAACTCTAGTAATTTTAAGGTGGATAGCAATAATAGGGCAGTTTACAGCAATAAATCTAGTCTATTTCTACTTGAAGTTGGACTTTCCAATTGTAAATGCTCATGTGATCTTATTTTCTGGCTTTTTATCAAACTCATACTTACAGTTTGGTATTAAGTCCGCTACTATCAAAGACTTTTACGCAAGTATATTTTTAATCTATGACTTAATGCAATTAACAGGTCTCCTATATTTGACAGGCGGAATTTCAAATCCTTTTTCAATATTAATGATTATTCCAACTATTGTTTCTTCAACATTTTTAAGCATGGGAACAACTATTATATTAGGATTTTTAACTATTATTTTTTTATTTTTATTAACAATCTTTCATTATCCTTTACCAGGTATACATGATCACTCTGTCACATTTCCAAAACTATATTTAACTGGATATTTTTTAGCTATTATCGTTGGTTTAGTATTTTTAAGTTATTTTGGAATTCGATTTTCTGGTGAAAGCAAAAGAAGATCTGATGCGATCAACAAAGTACAACAGGTGATAGCCAAAGAATATGAGCTAGAGTCTCTTGGAGGCCAAGCCGCCGCCGCCGCTCATTCTTTAGGCACACCATTAGCAACTATAAACGTAGTTGCCTCAGAACTTAAAAAAGAATTAGGAGAAAACAATGAACATATAAAAGACTTAGATTTATTGATCAGCCAGACCAAGAGATGTGGAGAAATACTAAAACAAATTTCAAAAAAAAAAATAGTAGATGATGAATTTTTTACTAAAACTACAATTGAAGACTTGCTTAATGAAATTATTAATTCTTTTAAAGAAACCTCTTCTAAAGATTTAATATTAAATTTAGATGAGGACAAAAAAATATTTGAATTTCAAAGATCTCCAGAATTAATCTATGGGTTGAGAAACTTTATTGGAAATGCTGTAAAATTTGCTAAAAGCACAGTAGAAATAAAGATAAAAAGCAATGATAAAGATTTAGAAGTCACAATAAACGACGATGGACCTGGATTTCCAGATGATATAAAAGAATTCCTTGGAGAACCTTATATTAAATCTAAATCACGTGAAGTAACTTCAAACGCCGGAACAGGATTAGGAACCTTTTTAGGCAAAACACTTTTAGAGAGAAAATCAGCACGTTTATCTTTTTTAAAAGATAATAAATTAGGTGGTGCTTCTGTAAGTATTTTTTGGAAACAAATAGATTTAAAGTTTAACGTTTAAATTCAAATATATAAGATAAAATTTTGTATGCTAATTTTGCTACTAAAAAATTATAAGAGTCAAAATTTTTTATTGGGGCTAGCTCATTAATATCGACGCCAACTATATTAGAAATTTGACATACACTTTTTATTATAGGAAGCACTTCTTCCCATAATAAACCTCCTGGCTCCGGCGTTCCTGTTGCTGGCATAATACTTGCGTCAAAACCATCTACGTCAAAGGTTATATAAACATTTTTTTCTTTAAAAATAGTTTTGAGACGACTTAAATCCCAATTTTTTTTGTCTTTGCTCCAAAATATTTCGATTCTATCTTGATTTTTTTTGTAAAAATTCATCTCTGATAGAGATAAATTTCTTATCCCAAAGGAAATAACTTTTACATTTTTGAAATCTAAACATCTCTTTATTGCCGAAGCGTGTGAGTATTTTTCTCCATTATAACTCTCTCTTAGATCTGCATGAGCATCAAAATGAAGTAAAGTTATTTCATCGTATTTTTTTACAAAAGGCTTGATTGACCCTACCGTTAAAGAATGTTCACCTCCAAGAACTATAGGAAATTTATTATTTGATAAAATTTTTTCATTAATTTTTGTTAATTGATTCAACGCAGACTTAATTTCTTTTTTTATTAAAAATGGTTTAAGAGTTTTAATTCCAATTTCTTTATATGGCTCTTTGTTTAACTCTTCATCAAATAATTCAACTTGATGAGATGCTTTGATTATTTCTTTTGGACCATTTTTTGTTCCACCTCCGTAACTAACAGTTTTTTCTAAACCAAATGGCACCACAACTACCTTATGATTAGTTTTTTGACGCGCGTCATAACCAAGAAAACCTTTTCTTTGACTTAAATAATTCATTAAGACTTAAATAACTTAGAAAAATTTCTCTTTTTCCTATTTTTCCAATTTTCACGGTGGTATGCGTCACTGGCAATTAAGGGCATAACGCTTGTTGCTTCAGCAAAAACCATTTGTTCTTTAGCAATATCTACTTTTCCCCATGAGCTAGCTTCTTTTAAAGTTGAGCTACTACAAGCTCCATCTCTAGTATCTGCAACTGTAATTTGAATTGCATATTTATGCATGTCAACTTTTTTACCTATAAGATCTGCACATACAACTGTGTCTTGAACAAAATTCTTAGGAACTCCTCCGCCTACCATTAGTAAACCAGATTGCTTAGATTTTACTTTAATTTCAGTTAATTCTCTTAACTCTCTAATGGAGTCAATTGTGATGTGTTTATTTGGATTTTGTTCTTGATGCATTACTAAACCAAATCCAGCTGAACTATCTGTGAATGCTGGGCAAAAAATAGGAACATTATTGTCAAATGCTGTCTCTATTAAAGAACCTTTTTTTTTGGCGTTATTTTTTAAAAATTTTCCTAGTTCTTTAATAAATTCTCTTGAGGTATAAGCTTTAGGTTTTAATGAATTGGCAACGTCACATATAGCTTGATCACAGGCTTGGAGCTCTTCTTCATCAATATAAGTGTCATAAATTCTATCAATATAATTTTTTCTAAGTTCAGTATCATCTTGGAATTGAGATCCTTGATAGTGTTTGAATCCTAGAGCCTCAAAAAAATCCATATCAATTATAGAGGCTCCTGTGGCAACTACGGCATCAACCATATTATACTTAATTAAATCTGAATAAAGATTCATACAACCACCCGCAGAGGTCGAGCCAGCAATTGTTAGAAAAATAGAGCAGTTCTCATCTGATATCATCTCATTATAAATTTTAGCTGCATTTGCGGTATCCCTTGAGGTGAAGGACATTTTTCCCATACCTTCGATTATTTTTCTGGCATCAAAAGAAGTTATGTCTATATGTTCTACAGGATTATTTAAAAATGATTTTTTATTATGTCCGATGTTAGGACCATTTTTTTTTGTCATTAAGCAACCAAGTAATCAACTTTACTTGAATCTTCATATAAAGACATGATTGGTTTATCATTCAATTCAAAAATTTCATTTGAATAAAAACCATTAAATTTTGTTCTAAAAGTTAATCCGTATGCACCTAGTTGCCCCAACTCAATGTAGTCACCCTCTTTTATATTGTTTGGTAATAAAAAAGGTCCTTTCATATAATCTAAACTGTCACAAGTTGGACCAAAGAATTTAAATGAGGTTAATTTTTTAGAATGAATTCTTCCATTAGTAATCATTTTAGTTGGTAAAACAAAATTTGGAACTCCAGCATCAAATAATGAACCATAAGTACCATCGTTAATATAGAGATTTTGTTTTTTTCTTAATATAATTTTGACTATTGTTGATCCACTTTCAGCAACAATGGCTCTTCCAGGCTCACAAATAATTTGAGGTAGTTTTGATAATTTTAAATTCTTAAGAGACATTTTTATTTCATCAAGATAGCTATTCAGTGGTTCAGGGTTAAGGTCAGGATACAGTGATGGAAAACCACCTCCAACATTTATAATATCAGGTATAATTTTAGTTTTTTTAATTATACTTCCAATTTCACGAATACCCTTCGAATAAGAAATCTTATGCATACACTGAGAACCAACATGAAAACTTATCCCAAGTTTTTTTGAATGTTCTTTACATAATCTAACAAGACCTAATGCTTCAGAAGGTAGTGCACCAAATTTTCTTGATAAATCTATTTCAGCATGTTCGTTAGAAATAGCTATTCTTACATATAAGTTTAAATCTTTAGCCTGATTTGTAGCTTCAAGAATTTTTCTCAGTTCGTCTTTATGATCTAATGCAAAATTTTTAACTCCGTAATCAAAGTAAGCTGATGAAATGCTCTCTTTAGTTTTTATGGTATGCATGAAATATAAATTAGACTCTGGTTTAATTTTTTTTATTAATTTAATTTCGTTTAGAGAGGCTACATCAAAATCTTCGATTCCATTTGAAATAATTTCTTTAATTATTTTTTCATTAGGATTTGTTTTAACGGCATAAAGAACTTTACCTGGAAAATTATCTTTAAAAAATTTAGTAGATTGTTTAATTGACTTTGGCCGTATGCAATATACGGGGTAATCAGGTTTTAGTTCATTAACTAATTCGTCAACGTCTTTAAATTTTCGCATTTCATGTGTCCCTCGTTAGTTTACACAGAAGGTTTTTAAAAAATTTTAATAAAAAAAACCTTATTCAATCGCGTTTAAGGTTTTTTTCACTTTATGTAAAGAAAAAAATGCTATTTCGACCTATTGAAATAGAGCCCTTAATAACTATATGATCATTGTATGAGAGTTCAAAAAAATTATCCAAAGCAACTAAATCTCTCTGATTTTAAGGATAAGTCTCTTCTTATTCTTGATGATGACGATCCATTGAGAGGAAGGCTTACTAGAGCCATGGAAAAGAAGGGTTTTATGGTAAAAGAAGCTAAAACTGTGTCTCAAGGGCTTCAAGTAGTCAAAAATAGCTCTCCACCAAGCTTTGCCTTAATAGATTTGAGACTGGAAGATGGCAGTGGGCTAGATGTGGTTAAAGAGCTATCTAAGAATAAAAAAGACTGCAGAATTGTAATGTTAACCGGATACGGGAATTTACCTACAGCTGTAGCAGCAGTTAAAGCAGGCGCCATAGATTATATGGCTAAACCTGTAGATGCAGATGATGTTGAGGCGGCGTTATTAGCTTCACCCGAGTCGAAAGCAAAACCGCCTGAAAATCCGATGTCTGCTGATAGAGTAAAATGGGAACATATTCATAGAGTATTCGAACTATGTAACAGGAATGTTTCTGAAACAGCTAGAAGACTTAAAATGCACAGAAGAACTTTACAGAGAATACTTTCTAAAAGATCACCAAGGTAACTTAAAATATTTTTTTAATCTTTTTTATTTGATTGATAGCAAAGGTTGCTAAAAGAATTTTGAACAATTCAGCTAATAAAAAAGGTTGAGCACCTAATTTAAATATTGGCTTGTCCCAGCCTATTAACCCTCCAAGCCAGAGCATTCCCAAGATATAGATAAAGCTTGTTGCAAAAGTTAATTTAAGAAAGTTGTTAATTAAATTATTGCTATAATTAAATTTTCCTGAAAAAAAAGCAGCAACTAGAAAACCAATCAAATAACCCATTGTTGGACCAGTGAAATAAATTAAACCAATTCCTTTTTCAGGAGTTCCTGAAAACACAGGCAAGCCTATTATTCCTTCGAATAGATATAACATTATAGTTGCAACACCAAGCTTCCATCCAAATCCAATACCAATTATTAGCACAACAAAAGTTTGCATTGTCATAGGTACAGGATAAAAAGGAATTTTTATTTTTGATGAAATAGCAAGCAGTATAGATCCGATTATAGCTATAAATAAATTTTTTACTAATTTTGATTGTGTAAAATTTTTAACAATTTCCATATATATATATTTATCTTTTTTTTTAATTAAATCTACCTATTTGTTAGTTGTATAAATACATCCTCTAAATCACCATCTTCTGTAATAATATCTAGTATTTTTATGTTGTTTTGACTGAGATAATTAATAATTTCTCCAAAATTAGCTGAATCTTTTTCGTAGGTAATTGAAATTGACTCATTGGAATTGATCTTAAAGTAAATTCCTTCCATTTTTAAAATTTTATTTTTATCAATATTTTTGACTTTAAAATTTATTTTTTTTGTTTGGATTCTATCTAAAAGCTTTTGAGTTGTGTCAAGAGCAACTAAATTACCTTTATCTATAATTGCTATTCGGTCACACATTTCTTGAGCTTCAAATAAATAATGTGTTGTTAAAATAATTGTAACACCTTCTTTATTTAATTCTTTTACATTGTTCCAAAGATTCTTTCTCAGCTCAACATCAACACCAGCCGTTGGTTCATCTAAAATTAGTATAGGAGGTTGATGAACCATTGCTTTTGCAATAAGCAGTCTTCTTTTCATGCCACCTGACAAGCTTCTAGAGTAAGCGTTGGCTTTGTTTTCTAATGCCACCATTTTTAAAATTAAATCTGTAATTCTATCTTTTTTAGTAACCCCGTATAAACCAGCTTGCAACTCGAGTAATTTTTTGGGGCTAAAGAAAGCATCTAGATTAACTTCTTGAGGCACTATTCCAATCGAAGCTTTTACTTGTCTAGGATTTTTATCAATATCAAATCCCCAAACATTTATGCTGCCATTTGTTTTTGAAATAGTTCCGCCTAAAATACTTAAAAAAGTTGTCTTGCCAGCTCCATTAGGCCCAAGTAAACCAAATATTTCTCCCTGTTTAACTTGAAAATTTAAATTATTCAGGGCTTTATTTTCTTTTTTGTTTTTGGAATCCGAGTAAACCTTTGTAAGATTTTCAACAGTTAAAGCATATTTATTCATAGTTTGATTAAATATAGGTTAAAAATTAATGTAATATATATATATGAGTTCAATAAAAAAAACAGATCATTATTATCTTATAGATGGGTCTGGTTATATTTTTCGAGCTTATTATGCCTTACCTCCACTATCTAGAAAAAGCGATGGACTTCCTACAGGTGCAGTAAGTGGTTTTTGTTCTATGCTTTTTAAACTATTGGAAGATTCGAGATCAGATGATTCAATTCATAAACCAACACATTTTGCAGTTATTTTTGACTCAGCTAGAAAAAATTTTAGAAATGATATTTACAGTGAATACAAAGCCAATAGAGCTGAAGCACCAGATGATTTAATTCCTCAATTTGAATATATAAGAAAATCAGTTAAGGCATTTAATTTACCATCAATAGAACTTTTGAATTATGAAGCAGATGATCTTATAGCTACTTATTCAAAACAAATCGCAGACGCTGGTGCGAAAGTTACAGTGATTTCATCTGATAAAGATTTAATGCAGTTAGTATCAGATAAAATTAGATTATATGATCCAATGAAAAGCAAGGTTATTGGGGAGAAAGAAGTTTTAGAAAAATTTGGAGTAAAACCCAATCAAGTTATAGACGTACAATCATTAGCAGGCGATTCATCAGATAATATTCCTGGAGTGCCGGGTATAGGAATCAAAACTGCAGCTGAATTAATTAATAAATATAAAAATTTAGACACTTTATTAAAAAAAGCTTCTGAAATTCCACAAAATAAGAGACGAGAAACATTGCTAAAAAATAAAGATAAAGCATTATTAAGTCGAAAGTTAGTTACATTAAAAGAAGATGTGCCTGTTGAAGATGACCCAAGCAGCTTTATAATTAAAGAGGTAAAAAAAGATAATCTATATAATTTTTTAAGAGAAATGGAGTTTAATAGATTATTAAGTCAGGCAATAAGCTTTTATGGTGAAGATGATATAAGTGATTCCAGCTCTAATATTAAACAAACAAAAGCTTCTAAAATAGATACCAAGCTTTACAAAAGTATACTTAACGAAAAAGAACTAGACAAATTAATAGATGTTTTAAATACAAAGCCTTTTATTTCTATAGATACAGAAACATCATCTTTAAATCCTTTGGAAGCAGAGCTAATTGGAATTTCTTTTAGTTATGCTCCTAATGAAGCTTATTATATTCCTCTAGGACATAAAAATATTAAAAGCCTGAATAAAGAATTGGTTTTAAAAAAAATTAAACCCTTACTTGAAGATCCAAGTATTAAAAAAGTTGGTCAAAACATTAAGTATGATTTTATTATTTTAACAAACAACGGAATCGAGATTGATCCTCTAGAAGATACCATGTTGTTATCTTATGTTTTGGATGCTGGAAATAACAGACATAATATGGATATACTTTCAGAGTTACACCTAGGTCACAAAACTATTTCTTATAAAGATGTTGTTGGCACTGGAAAAAAACAATTGAATTTTTCAGATGTAAACTTAGAAGAAGCAACTAAATATGCTGCCGAGGACGCAGATGTAACATTAAGACTTTATAATCTTTTATTAGAGAGGGTTAATAATGAAAAATTAAAAAAAATTTACGAAGTTTTTGAAAAACCAATGGTTAAGCTGCTTTCAAAATTAGAGATAAATGGAGTGAAAGTTGATGATACGTATTTAAAAAAATTGTCAAAAAAATTTGAAGCAAGATTAAAAAAAATAGAAAAAGAAATCTATGAAGCTTCAGGCAAAGAATTTAACATTGGTTCGCCAAAACAACTTGGAGAAATAATTTATAATGATTTGAAAATTGCAAAATTAAAAAAAACGAAAAAAGGAAGTTTAGCCACAAGTGCAAAAATTTTGGAAGACTTGGCATTAACAGGACATAAATTTCCTAATCTAATTCTAGAATGGAGACAGGTATCAAAATTAAAAAGCACTTATACTGATGCTCTACAAAATCATATTGGCAATAAAACAAAAAGAGTTCATACTTCATTTCTTTTAGCTGCGACTAATACAGGTCGACTTGCATCTAGCGATCCAAATTTACAAAATATTCCAATTAAGACTTTAGATGGCAAAGAAATCAGGAAAGCTTTTATCGCGGAGAAAAATAATATTCTTATTTCTGCTGATTATGATCAAATAGAAATGAGAATCTTAGCTGATATAGCAGATGTTAAAGAGTTAAAAAAAGCGTTTAAAAACAATCAAGACATTCATGCTTTAACCGCTAGTCAAGTTTTTGGATTATCATTGAGTGAAGTTAATAATGATTTTAGAAGAAAAGCAAAAGCAATAAATTTTGGAATTATTTACGGCATTACTCAATATGGTTTAGCTAAGCAAATAGCTGTATCTAATCAGGAAGCATTGGATTTTATAAATTCCTATTTTAAAAAATTTCCTGAGATCAAGGATTATATGAATTCAACAATTAAAATCTGCAGAAAGCAAGGTTATGTTACTAATATATTTGGCAGAAGAATTCATCTTCGAGGCATTAATGATAAAAATTTTAGTGTAAGAAGTTTTCAAGAAAGAGCAGCAATTAATGCGCCTATTCAAAGTTCAGCAGCTGATATAATAAGACTTGCCATGATAAAAATAGATAAAATTTTAAAAGATCAGAAGAACAAAGCTAAAATGCTTCTTCAAATACATGATGAATTAATATTTGAATGTTTGAAAAAAGATGAGAATGAAATTAAAAAAATCATCAAAGATGCCATGACTTCAATTTCTAGTTCAGAACATCATATGTTTTCGATTCCTTTGGAGGTAAGTATCAATTCAGGTAATAACTGGGGCGAAGCTCATTAGACGCCTAAATTTTGACATTAAGATCTTGAAAATGATTATATGACACAAACAATTGCATTAATAGACGATGATAGAAATATTTTAACCGGCATAAGCATTGCACTTGAAAGAGAAGGTTTTAAAGTTCAAACTTATATAGACGGCGAGTCAGCTTTGATCGGATTGACAAGAAATCCACCCGATTTAGCAGTCTTGGATATTAAAATGCCAAGAATGGATGGAGAAGAGTTGTTAAAAAAATTAAGAAAAAAAATGTCTATTCCTATTATTTTTTTAACTTCAAAAGATGAAGAAGTTGATGAATTACTAGGTTTAAAATTAGGTGCTGATGATTTTGTAAAAAAATCAGGTGGGTTTTCAACAAAAGTTTTAATTGAAAGAATAAGAGTCCAATTAAGAAAAAAAACTAATGTAGTTGATGATACCAAGAATATAATAAGCCATGGAAAATTAAAATTAGACCCATCACAATTAGAATGTGAATGGGGCGGAAAACCCTTACCCGATAAGTTGACAACTACAGAATTCTTAATCGTTAAAGAATTAGCAAAGAGGCCAGGAGTGATAAAAGAAAGAGCCCATTTAATGGATATTGCCTATAAGGAAAATACTGAAATTGAGGATAGAACTATTGATAGTCATGTTAAAAGAATAAGAAAAAAGTTTAAAAAAGTTGATGAAAAGTTTTCTGCAATTGAAACTAGGTATGGAAGTGGGTATAGATGGAATGTTAGTTAATAATGAGAAGAAAAAAATCAGCATCCATACTAAGAAAATTTCTATTATTTAATTTAGGTGTTTTTTCTATATTAGGACTTCTCACAATAGTTTATCTAAAAGCCATCCAACCCAATCTTGTTAAAAAGAGAGCAACCGATCATTATATTTTAATCAAAAATACGGTCGATCATCTACAAAGATTGAATATTAATTTTAATGCGAAAGACATTAAAACTTTTTTATTGTCAACGCGGTTTTTATTTCAAAGCCTAGATCGAGTACAATTTTACACTGTTAACGGCGATCTAATTGGAGATACTAATATTTTAGATTTAGACCAAAATGTTTTCACAAGATCAGATGTTATTATAGAAGAAACAATTGACGGACAAATCAAAGAAAGAAGTAATGAAACAAGATTAATTAAAAAACAAAATGAAAATTTAATCAAAGAAACAATATTAAATAAATATCAAGATGAACCAATAACAATTTCAGAAAATATTCAAAATAATTTTTTTGTTAGTACATTGAGCAGAATTCAACTTAACAAGAAAGATGCAGGTTATATTGTTGTATCCGAGGAGGCTAATGATATTCTCACTGCAGTTAAAGAAAGAAAAGCTTTTATAATTAGAACAGTATTAGCTGTAGCATTAGTAATTTTAATTTTTTCTCTTTTTTTAAATAAATATATTTTAAAGCCAATTGCTTTATTAGTTACATTTAGTGAAGCAATTAAAAAAAAGTCTAACAAAAATATTGATATTAAAAATTTTTTTGTCAGAGAAGATGAAATCGGAAAACTAACAAAATCTATTGATGAGATGACAAAAGAACTTCAAAAAAGAACTACTAGAGCAGAAACTTTTTCTAATGACCTTGCTCACGAAATTAGGAATCCATTAGCTTCTTTAAAAAGTGCTTCAGAACTATTAGATAAAACGACTGAAAAAATGGAAAGTGAAAAATTATTAAAAATTATTAATCATGATGTAGAAAGAATTGAAAGATTAATAACCGATTATTCTCAAATGTTAAAAGACGAAGCTTCTTGGTCAAGAGAACAAATGAGCAAAGTTAATTTGATCGAAATTATTACTAATGTTGCAGATGATTTTAAGCAGGATTTAAAGAATCAAAATAAAAAAATTCATATAAATGTTAAAAAGAAAATAGTTTCTAAAAATGGTCATTATATTTTAGGTATTGAAAACAGACTAGAACAAGTAATAGCTAATTTATTAGATAACTCTATTTCATTTAGTGATGATAATAAGAACATAGAAATTGAAGTTGAGGAAACTTCAAATAATTTAGTAATATTAATCAAAGATGAAGGACCAGGTTTTTCTGAAACTTCTCCTCAAAAAATATTTAAAAGATTTTATAGTAATAGACCCAAAAGCTTTGGAAAACACTCCGGTTTAGGACTTAACATCGTCAAGAATATTGTAGAATTACATGAAGGAACAATATCAGCTTCAAATAGAATAAATAAAGGAGGTGCTCAGGTTGAGGTATTGCTACCAAAATTTTCTTAGCAATCTTTCTTGCTAACGTTCATTTAAGTTGCTAAATAACTGTAAAATATGTCTCAAGATTTTAAAGTAAAAGATATTAGTCAAGCTGCATTTGGTAGAAAAGAAATTTCTTTAGCAGAAACAGAAATGCCAGGATTAATGGCATTAAGAAAAGAATATAAAACTAAAAAACCTTTAAAAGGAGCACGTATTCTTGGATGTCTCCACATGACAATTCAAACAGCTGTTTTAATTGAAACATTAGTAGAGCTAGGCGCAGAAGTTAGATGGTCATCTTGTAATATTTTTTCCACACAAGATCATGCAGCAGCAGCAATTGCTAAAGCTGGTATACCTGTATTTGCTTGGAAAGGTGAAACAGAAGAAGAGTATTGGTGGTGTGTTAAGCAAACTATAGAAGGAAAGAAAGATTGGAAGTCAAACATGATTTTAGATGATGGTGGAGATCTCACGGCTTTAATGCATAAAGATTATAAAGATATGTTAAAAAATATTAAGGGTGTTTCAGAAGAAACAACAACAGGTGTTCTAGCTCTGAAAAAAATGGAAGCGAAGAAAGAACTTTTAATACCAGCAATTAATGTCAACGACTCAGTCACAAAATCTAAATTTGATAATTTATATGGCTGCAGAGAAAGTTTAGTAGACGGAATTAAAAGAGCGACCGATGTTATGATGTCTGGAAAAGTGGCTATTGTTGCAGGATTTGGAGATGTTGGAAAAGGAAGCGCAGCATCATTAAGACAAGCTGGCGCTAGAGTCATGGTAACAGAAACTGATCCAATTTGTGCACTGCAAGCAGCAATGGAAGGGTATGAAGTTGTATTAATGAATGATGCTATTAAGGATGCAGATATCGTAGTAACCGCCACAGGAAACAAAGATATCGTAACAGCAGATCATATGAGGGATATGAAAGACAGAGCAATATTATGTAATATTGGTCACTTCGATAATGAAATCCAAGTTGAAGCTTTAAAAAATTATTACAGAAGATGGTGATTTAGAGGATGTATTTATACAACTAACAAATAGGTAGATTTAATTAAAAAAAAAGATAAATATATATATGGAAATTGTTAAAAATTTTACACAATCAAAATTAGTAAAAAATTT
>JACWDZ010000030.1 GCA_014653815.1 Pelagibacterales bacterium SAG-MED29
AACCACGTAATTCAATAGATCTTTTTTTCTTTAACGCTTCCTCAATACTTTGGAAGAAAGTATCAATAATAGTTTCTAATTGAGGCTTATTGAGTTTTGGGTGTTTTTTTTTAAGCAGTTTAATGAGCTCAGGTCGTGACAATTATTTTTCTTCTTTTTTCTTTTTTTTGCTGCCAATAGCTTTTTCAAAGATTCCTTTTAAGGTAGCACCAGATTTGGTTGCTCCTTCACCAAATTTGGCAATGAGAGATTTTTCTTCATCTATTTGTGCAGCTTTTACACTTAATTTTATTTTTCTGTTTTTTAAATCTAATTCTGTAATTTTAGCATCTAGAGCATTTCCTGGAGAAAATACTTCTGGACGGGCATCACTAGATTCTTTTGCTAAATCAACTTTTTTAATTGTTACAATTAATTTTTTTTCTTTATCTACAGCAACCTTTACGCCAGATTTTAATACCTCATGAATTCTTGTTGTAATTACGTTACCGACTTTTTTATTGTTATCTTTAAACCAATCTAATGGATCTTTATTTAAGGCTCTTTTAGAAAATCTGATTTTGTCATCTTTAATTTCAATAATCTTTATGTTCATGATGTCATTTTTTTTGAATTTTTTAAGATCTTCTACATTCTCTTCGTAAGATATTTCTTTATAATGCAACATTCCCGTTAAACCTGACTCGGTTAGTTCTCCAAATATTGCTTTATCGGTGATATTATTAATTTTAATTTTTACCTCTTTACCTACACTCTCTTTAATTTTATTCCAAGGGTTATCTAGTGTTGCTTTATAAGATAATGAAATCCTTTTTGACTCCTTATCAATATTAACGATTTTAAACTTAATGTTTTGAGATACAGCTAGAATTTTACTTGGTTTAACATTCCTATTAGTCCAATCTAATTCTGAATTATGAATTAAACCCTCAATTCCATCTTCAATTCGAACAAAACATCCGTAGTCCATAATTTTTGTAACTGTACCTTTATAAAATTCTCCTACTTTATATTTTTTTTCTATAGTTGAGTACGGGTCCTCTGTTAACGCTTTAATAGACGCTGATACACGATTTGTTTTTTGATCAATTTTTGTGATTTTAACTTTTAGTTTTTGACCAATAGTTACTAAGTCGGATGGTTTCTTAACTCTTCCGTGACTGAGATCCGAGACATGGAGCAGAGCATCCACACCCTTTATGTCTAAAAAAATTCCCCAGTCGGTAGTTGCTTTCACAATTGCGTCTTCTACAATTGTACCCTCTTTAATATCTTTTAAAGCTTTCATAATTTCTGCATTTTTACTTTTTTCGAGTACCGCTCTTCTTGAGACACAAACATTGCCACGATTCTTATCAATTCTTGTTGCAACCACTTTTACAGGGGTATTCATTAGGTGATCTACTTTTTTTAGTGGCCTTATATCTATTTGTGAGGATGGCATAAAACATGGCAAACCTTCTACCGTGGTTATGAATCCGCCTTTAACTTTTCCAGTAATATAGCCAGTTAATTCTTCTTGGGATTCAAAAACTTTTTCCATTTTCTTCCAAGCCTTCATTTTTCTCGCTTTGTCTCTTGAGATAATTATTTCACCTCTAGCACTTTCAATTCTGTCTAGGTACACGTCAATTATTGACCCAATTTTTAATTTTGATAATTCATCATCGTTTTTAAATTCTTCTATAGGTATCATTCCTTCCATTTTAGCTTTACAGTCTACAACAATAAAATTTTTGGTTATTTCAGTAACAGTAGCTTTAATGATTTCGTTCTCTTTTAATTTTCTATCTTTAAAGTCTTTTTCAAGTAGGCTTTGAAATTCTTTATGTAAGGGATTTATTTTATTTAATT
>JACWDZ010000031.1 GCA_014653815.1 Pelagibacterales bacterium SAG-MED29
ATATAATCGTCGAAAACCTCACTAATACTCAATGCTGAAAAGAAGTAAGCAACAATAATAAAAATACTAAATAAAAACTTAGATAACGAGTTTGTAAAAAAATTTACAACATTTACATATTCTTGATCATAAACTTTAATTAAATTTAAAATAAACCATACCATCAAGGGAATTAATATTGCTCCACTAATTTTTAAAAAAATCCATTTTTTAGTTGCATTAATCATTTTAAATAAAATTTTTTCCAACTAAGTACAAAACTACTGTTAAAAATATTGATCCAAATATCACTAATAAACCTGTTATTTTGGTAGTTTTAAGTTCAAATCCATAACCAAAATCCATAATCAAGTGTCTTATTTCGCTCAAAATTTGAAAAGAAAAAGACCAAGTAAGTATTAAAATAATAAATTTACCTATTAGTGAACTCAAGAATAAATCTATTATTATATAATAGCTTTCCCCAAATAGAAGTAATGAAGCCCACAAACAAATTAATGTAATTGAAATTATATTAATTATACCAGTTATTCTATGAGAGATGGATACTAAAGATGAAATATGCCAACTATAAATTTGAATATGAGGAGATAAAGGTTCCTTATTTTTCATAGAAATCATTTTTAATCAATGTTTCAGCTATTTCGACTGCATTCAAGGCCGCGCCCCTTAAAAGATTATCTGAGACAATCCACAAATTTAATCCATTTTTAATTGTTTTATCCTCTCTTATTCTAGATATAAATGTTTCATCTCTTCCCTCAGCTTCTAATGGAGTCAAATATCCTCCATCAATTCTCTCATCAATTACTTTACATCCTTCAAAGTTATCTAAAGCCTCTTTAACTTTATCCAGAGAAAAAGGTTTTTCAAATTGAACATTAACTGACTCAGAATGAGAGATGGATATTGGTAATCTAACACAAGTTGCCGTCAAATCAATTTTAACATCTAAAATTTTTTTGGTTTCATTATTCATTTTAATTTCTTCTTTTGTATAACCATCTTCAGAAAATACATCGATATGTGGAATAGCATTAAAAGCTATTTGTTTTGTAAAATTTTTAGATTTAACTTTTTTGCCTTCTAAAACTGATTTGGTTTGTTCAATTAATTCATCCATAGGTGCTTTACCTCCTCCAGAAACTGATTGGTAAGTTGAAACAACTATTCTTTTAATTGAAAATAAATCATGCAAAGGTTTTAGTACAATCACCAATTGTGCAGTTGAACAATTTGGATTTGCTATAATATTCTTATTAATATTATTCAAATGATCAGCGTTAACCTGTGGGACAATCAAAGGAACATCAGGATCCATTCTATAATAACTTGAATTATCTATGACTATACTATGTTTAGCTGCTTTTCCCGCAAATTCTTCTGAAATTTTTCCACCTGCTGCAAAAAATGTAATTTTTACTTTTGAAAAATCAAAGTTTTTCAAATCAGAAACTTTATGTTCTTCACCTTTAAATGAAATTTTTGTTCCAACACTTTTGGAAGATGCTAATAAATATAGATTGTCAATTGGTAATTCTTTTTTTTCAAGAACTTCTAAAGTTTTTCTACCAACATTTCCAGTTGCACCTACTATTGCAATATTCATGATCTAAGTTTTATACTAAATGAAGGGTAAATCGCAAACTGTTCCTACAAATATTTTTTCATCAATATCTATTTTAAATTGATCTTTAGAGCTCCAATAGGGTTTATTAATCATTGCAATCCCTATAACCTTTTTAAAGGTTGGGGAATATGTAGCTGATCTTACATAACCTACTACATTATTACTGTCATCCAACAATGTTTTTTCACAATACATATCGATTTT
>JACWDZ010000032.1 GCA_014653815.1 Pelagibacterales bacterium SAG-MED29
TTTCTTTTTTTATTTTTCTTGGTATATTAATTTATTTCAAAATTCCTGAAAAAGTAAAAAATGTTTTGGATGAAAACATCTCAAATATTAAAAATCAAATAAATGAAGCCGAAAAATTAAAAGAAGAAGCAAAAAATATTCTAAGTGAACATGAAAAAAAAATCAGTAATTCTAAAGCTGAAGTCAAATCAATGATTAATAAAGCAAACGAAGATTCTGAAAAAAATATTATTAAAACAAATGAAGAATTTCATAGTTTAATGGATGGTAGAAAAAAGAATGCTGAAGAAAGAATTAAACAAATGAAAAACCAAGCGCTTAAAGATATTAAAAATACTTCTGTAAAAATAGCTATAGAATCTGTTGAAAAACTTCTTAAAAATTCCATGGATAAAAGTAAATTGGACAAAATCTATTTATCAAGTATTGAAGAAACAAAATTAGCGCTTAAGAAAAAATCCAGTTAGAATAGGCCATAATAATTATGGCAAAAAAAGTAATAATCATTGGCTCAGGTTTTGGAGGATTAGCAGCTGCACTAAGGTTGCGAGCTAAAGGTCTAGATATAACTCTAGTGGAAAAACAACCAGACTTAGGTGGTAGAGCTAGGGTTTTTAAAAAAGGAAGTTTTATCTATGATGGCGGTCCTACAGTAATAACAGCTCCATATCTTTTTGAGGAATTATTTTCTTTGTTTAATAAAAAAATTTCTAATTATGTTGAAATTGTACCTTTAGATTTATGGTACAGATTCGTATTTAGTGATGGACAAACCTTTGATTACTCAGGTGATGAAAAATTGATGGAAAAAGAAATTAAAAAATTTTCAGATAAAGATTTTGAAGGATATAATAATTTAGTAAATTTTACTGAAAAAATTTTCAATAAAGGTTTTACTGACTTATCGGATAAACCATTTAATAATCTTACGTTCATGCTCAAACAGGTGCCTTCACTGTTAAGCTTAAAAAGTTATAAGTCTGTTTATAAATTAGTTTCAGATTATATAAAAAATGAAAAATTAAGAAGAGTTTTTAGTATGCATCCCCTTTTAGTAGGAGGCAATCCTTTTACAACTACATCAATTTACACACTAATTCTATTTTTAGAAAAGAAATGGGGAATTCATTACTCAATGGGAGGTACCGGTAGCGTAGTAAAAGCATTAGAAAAATTAATGCATGAAGAAAATATTAAAATTATTAAAAGTGCTGAAGTCACTGAGATAATTTCAAATGATAACAGGGTTAAGGGTGTCAAGATAAATAATTCTGAAATAATCGAATGTGATTATATAGTTTGTAATTCTGATCCTCCAAATGTCTATCAAAATTTAATTAAATCAAAAAGTAACTATAATTTTTTATTCAAGCAAAAAATGAAAAGAATGGATTATTCCATGGGCCTATTTGTGTATTATTTTGGATCAAAAAAAACAATACAAAGAGGTGGCTCATCATACTATTTATTTTGGAAATTCTTACGAAAAACATTTGGATAAAATTTTTGAGAAAAAAATATTATCTGACGATATTAGTTACTATTTACACAGACCTTCAGCTACAGATCCTAATATGGCTCCAAGTGGCCAAGATGCATTTTATGTTTTAGTCCCTGTGCCAAACAATCTATCAAATATAAATTGGTCAAATGACGGTAAAAAATTTAAAAATTTAATTTTAGAAAAAATGGATAGGTCGGTACTGCCTGGAATAAAAGATAATCTAACTAGTGATTTTTATTTGACTCCTGATTACTTTGAAAAAGACTTAGCAACATTACATGGATCTGGATTTTCAATTCAACCTAAATTCT
>JACWDZ010000033.1 GCA_014653815.1 Pelagibacterales bacterium SAG-MED29
TTTATCTTCTGTAGATATTGTTAAAAGATATTTAACCCCATCATTATTAGCTCTTATGGGCATAGAAACTAATTTTGGTAAATACTTAGGTAAAATGGATATTGTTTCCTCATTAGCTACATTAAGTTTTGATAAAAGACGAAGCAAATTTTTTACAAGCGAACTTTTAATTTTACTAAATCTTATAGACAAAGATATTATTAAAAAAGATATACTATTTGGTTCTTGGGCGGGAGCATTTGGAAACTTTCAGTTTATGCCTAGAACAATTAAAAATTATGCAATTGATTATAACAACAACAAGAGCATAGAATTAAAGAACATCGAGGATTCTTTTGCCTCAGCTGCAAACTATCTAAATAAGATCGGCTGGAAAAAGAACGAACCTTGTTATACAAAAATTAGATTAAAAGATGATATTCCAAAAAAATATCTAAACTCATCAGCTAGAGAAATTAAAAATAAAAAAAAAGTTAAATTTTTTAAAAAATATATTGAAAACTCTAATCAATTAGTAATTGATGACAATTTATTATCAGCGGTTATTACACCCGATAAAGATATAATACCTGGATCCAATACTTATACGCCCGCTTATCTAGTTTATAGCAATTATGAAAAAATATTAAAATGGAACAGATCTTTACGATTTGCACTTGCGGTCTGTACTTTAAAAAATAATTTTAAAAATGAAATATAAATTAATTATATTACTTTTGTTTATAACATCTTGTGCTCAAAACTATAGTAGAGTAGATATAAAAAAATCTTTTAGTTCAAAAGGATTTGCTTATATCTATAATGAAAAAGATTATTTAGATAAGATAATCAAGAGAAAATTAGATAACAAGTCTCTTCAAATTGCACACAACAAACTAAGATCAGGTTCTTTAATTAAAATAACCAACATGAAAACAAATGATTCAATAATTTTGAGAAATAGCAAAAAATTTCAATATCCTGAATTTTATAAAATAGTAATAACACAACCTGTTGCTGAAGAGATTAATCTTAAAGAGGATTTGCCACTTGTCGAAATAATGGAAGTAAAAAAAAATAAGTCTTTTGTTGCCAAGAAGACTAAAATTTTTAAAGAAGAAGAAAAAATACATAATAATGCACCTGTAGAAACTGTTGAAATTAATAATATCTCTAAAAAACAAAAAGTTAAAAACAAAGTTACTAAAGATAAATTCTATATTATTATAGGTGAATTTTACTCTAAAAATTCTGCTTCTGTTCTAAAAAAAAGAATCACCCAAGAATTGAAAAATTTTGATAGTAAAAAATTGTATATTAACCCAAGAGAATCAAATAAAATAACTTTGTTATCAGGACCTTATAGATCTATTAATTTAATGAAAAATGATTACATTCTACTTAAGAATTTTGGTTTTGAGGAATTGGATATAAGTATTAATGAATAAATTTTTAGCTATATTATTGATCATATTTTTTAATTTTTTTTCATCTGCTCTGACAGAGGAACCTTTAGTTGATGTAAGAACTGCAATAGTTGTTGATTATCATTCAGATAAAATTTTGTATGAATATGAACCTGATATTCAAATATATCCTGCATCTATGACCAAAATCATGACTTCAATCATTGCTTTTGATTTAATAAAAAAAAATAAACTTTCGCTTGATGATAAATTTATTGTTTCCGAGAATGCTTGGAGATTATCTGAAAGTGGCTATTCATCAATGTTCATTATGGTGAATGACGAAGTATCCGTAGAAAACTTACTACATGGAATAATAACTGCATCAGGAAATGATGCTTGCGTTGCTTTGGCAGAAGGGATTGC
>JACWDZ010000034.1 GCA_014653815.1 Pelagibacterales bacterium SAG-MED29
AGGCCATAATAATTATGGCAAAAAAAGTTGCATCTATTGTCATAAATATTTACCTATATTTTTTTTAGAAATATCTTCAATTACAGCTCTGGCGCTACTTTCATTAAGTTTATCACCTGATATTTTTTCAATTATATTTGAAGCAATCTCTAGAGATATATTATTTATAGAATTAATAGAATTTTTTTTCATTTCTGAAATTTCTTTTTGTGCTTTTAAAATCTCATTTTCAATTTCTTTTTCCATAGAATCTTTTTTATTTTGAATATCTTTATTTAAAGTATTTTTAGAGTCTAATAAAATTTTTATAACTTCTTTTTTTGAATTTTCTAAAATCGTTTCATATTCTTTAATTTTTTTTTCTGATAAATTTTTTACTTTATTAGCTTCATCTAAATCTTCTTTTATTTTACTTTCTCTATCATCTAGATTTTTTTTTATTTTTGGTAAATAAAATTTTGCAATTGATATATATAAAGTTGAGAATACCAAAATTAACCAAAAAGCTTGCGAAGCCCAATACTTTGGATCTAGCTGAGGCATACCAGCCTCAGCTGCAAACAAATTAGTACAAATAGTCGACAGGACTAATATTAAAGCCAGATAACGCTTCATAATTTATTTAATTAAAATGCAAATAAAATAATCAACGCTACTACAAGCCCAAATAATCCAGTTGCTTCAGCTAAAGCAAATCCTAAAAGCAAATTAGGAAATTGTTTTTGTGCTGCAGATGGATTTCTCATAGCTCCAGACAGATAGTTACCGAAAATAATTCCGATACCTACACCAGCCCCAGCTAATGCGATTGCAGCAAGACCTGCTCCAATCATTTTTGCCGCTTCTAACTCCATTTTTCCTCCTTTATTAATTAATGATGTAAATTTAATGCATCATTTAAATAGATGCAGGTTAATATTGCAAAAACATAAGCTTGAAGAAATGCTACTAAGATTTCCAAGCCTGTTAATGCTACTGAAAAACTAAGCGGTAACCAACCGCCTAATATTCCTAAACTAATTACAAATCCTCCAAAAACTTTTAACATAGTGTGACCTGCCATCATGTTGGCAAATAATCGAACTGATAAACTAACTGGCCTACTTAAATATGAAATAATCTCTATTATAGTAATAAGAGGAAGAAGAACAGCTGGGACTCCGCTAGGAACGAATATACTTAAATATTTAAAACCATGTTTTAAGAATCCAATTATGGTTACTGCGATAAAAATAAACAAAGCCATTATCAAAGTAACAATGATGTGGCTAGTTACGGTAAAGGCGTAGGGTAGCATACCTACCATGTTACATAAAAGAACGAACATAAATAAACTAAATATGAAAGGGAAATAAGGTTTAGCCTTAGAGCCAGCAGTATCGCTAATCATTTTGGCAACGAAGTTATAGAGCATTTCAGCGATCAATTGAATTTTATCTGGGATTATTTTTTTTTCTTTTGTCCCTAAGAATAAAAAAAATAAAATCAAGGTCATGCTAATAACCATAAATAAGCTAGCATTAGTAAAAGACAGATCTATTCCGGCAATTTTAATTTCAGGTCCTATTTTATGAACACTGAATTGTTGCATTGGGTTACTAGCCATAAAAATCCTTAAATTTAATCCTCTCTTTGCATTCGGTTAGCTGTTCTTATGACGTTTAACATTCCAGCAGCAGCTCCTAAAAAAAAGAAAATTATTATTAACCATGGTTTAGTACCAAACCAACTATCTAAAATAAACCCAATTATTGTCCCAACTACAACTGCGGCAACTAATTCTGTGCCTAATTTAAAAGCGC
>JACWDZ010000035.1 GCA_014653815.1 Pelagibacterales bacterium SAG-MED29
TGGTCTATTGCATTTTTAGATACCAATATAAAGAAGGACGTAGATCAGAATATAAGCCTGAAGATAAAAAATTAGAAAAAGTATTAACTTGGTTGACAACGATTGGTGTTGTAGCTCTTCTAGCTCCTGGACTTGTGGTATGGAATAACTATATACGAGTGCCTGATAATGCTATTCAAGTAGAAGTGATGGCATGGCAATGGGGTTGGAAATATAGATTACCAGGAAAAGATGGAAAACTTGGAGCTTCTAACAACAGAATAATTAGCGATGATAATCCTTACGGATTAAATATTGATGATCCGAATGGAAAGGATGACGTTTTTGTTGAAAGCAATGAATTGCATCTATTGAAAGATAGACCTGTTAAAATTTTATTAAGATCGATTGATGTATTACATAATTTTTATGTTCCACAGTTTAGATCAAAAATGGACGCTGTTCCTGGAACAATAACTTATTACTGGTTTGAGCCAAATAAAAATGGAGAGTATGAGGTTTTATGTGCTGAGTACTGTGGCGTTGCTCATTATGCTATGAGAGGAAAAGTTGTGGTAGAAGACGAAGGAAGTTATAACAAATGGTTGTCTGAGCAAGAAACTTTTTCCAGCTTTACAGCTAAAAATATAGATAATAAATTAAATAAGAAAAAATTAGTTAAGATTAATAATTTATCAAGCAATAAAAATAGTATATTAAAGGAACAAGATGTCAGATGAACTAAATATAAATAAAAAGAAAAAAAACCAAATAAAAACGAAATCTTCTGCTGCTTCAGGTAGAGGAGAAACAGATATCGATTACGTTAGGCCCGCAGAATTACCAGAACAAGACCTTTATCATGGACATAGTTTTATAACTAAATGGATTTTTTGTCAGGATGCTAAAGTTATAGGGGTTCAGTACACTCTTACTGCAGTATTCACTGGAGTAGTCGGTTTAATTTTATCTTGGATGATGCGTATGCAACTTGGTTTTCCAGATTTATTTCCTTTTTTAACTGCAGAAACATATTATCAAATGGTAACAATGCATGGAATGATAATGGTAGTGTATTTATTAACTGCTTTGTTTCTCGGAGGATTTGGCAATTACTTAATACCTCTTATGGTTGGAGCAAGGGACATGGTGTTTCCTTACGTAAACATGATAAGTTTTTGGATGTTTTTTGTAGCTGTTGTGGTTTTGATGGCTAGCTTCTTTGTACCAGGAGGACCAACAGGATCAGGTTGGACTTTATATCCGCCTCAAGCAATTTTAGAAGGTACTCCAGGTTCAGGTTATGGAATTCTGTTAATGCTAATATCTTTATCTTTATTTGTAATTGGTTTTACCATGGGAGGTTTGAACTATGTAATTACTATTTTACAGGCAAGAACTAGAGGAATGAGCTTGATGAGAATGCCTTTAACTATTTGGGGAATTTTTACTGCAACTGTTTTAGCTTTATTAGCTTTCCCAGCTTTAGACAAAATTGATCGATTGGGTTGGAACGGAGTTAAGCAACTACTTGGAGAGGGTAGAAAAGATAAATCAGGAG
>JACWDZ010000036.1 GCA_014653815.1 Pelagibacterales bacterium SAG-MED29
GAATTTTCATCATTAGGAATTTGATTTATCGGTATTGCACCAAAATGAGTGACACCGGGAGAATTAAATCTTTTATTTTTTAATATCTTTTCTAAATCTTCTCTTAATTTTGAAATATCAAAATTGAGATTAGGGACTTCATAAAAATCCTCAAAACTTGTTGCATTCATATATTGTTCCGCTTTTATATGGTTTAGTTTAATTTCAAATCGAATCTATCAGCATTCATAACTTTGACCCATGCAGAAATAAAGTCTTTTATAAATTTATCTTGTGAATCATCACATGCATAAACCTCAGCTAAAGCTCTAAGTTGTGAATTAGAACCGAAAATAAGGTCAACTCTTGTACCTTTCCATTTAACTTTCTTAGTTTTTCTATCTATCCCAACAAACATTTGTTCAGATTTATCTGTTTCTTTCCATGTAGTGTTCATATCTAATAAATTAGTAAAATAGTCATTAGTAAGTACGCCAGGTTTTTTTGTAAAAACACCATTTTTCGAATTATCATAGTTAGTGTCTAAAACTCTCATTCCACCTACAAGGGCTGTCATCTCAGGTGCAGTAAGGCCCATTAACTGAGCTTTATCAATTAATTTTTCTTCTGCTGAAACATTAGATGATCCACCATTCAAATAATTTCTAAAACCATCTGCTTGAGGTTCTAATAAACCAAATGAATGAACATCAGTTTGATCTTGTCTTGCGTCTCCTCTTCCTGGCGAGAAAGGAACTTTTATCTTATGACCAGCTTTTTTAGCAGCCATTTCAATTCCTACATTGCCAGCTAAAACAATCAGATCAGCCATTGAGACAGTTTTCTTTTTACTATCAAATTGTTTTTTAATTTTCTTTAAAGCTGAAGTAACTTTAGAAAGTTTTGTTGGGTTATTTACTTTCCAATTTTTTTGTGGATCTAACATTATTCTTGCTCCATTAGCTCCACCTCTTTTATCGGAGCCTCTAAATGTTGAAGCAGAAGCCCAAGCAGTAGAAACTAATTCAGAAATTGATATTTTCGATTTTAAAATTTTCGATTTTAAATCATTAATATCTTTTGATTTTAATTTAAACTTTGGTTTGTCTATAGGGTCTTGCCAAATTAATTCCTCTCTTGGAACATCGCTCCCTAAATAACAAGCTTTAGGGCCCATGTCTCTATGAGTTAATTTAAACCATGCTCTTGCGAATGCATCATGAAACTCTTTTGGATTTTCGTGAAAATGTCTTGTTATAGGACCATAGCTTGGATCAACTTTTAAAGAAATATCAGTAGTTTGCATCATAGGAGGGTGAAGTACATTTTTATCATGAGCGTCTGGTACCATTTTTATCTCTTGGCCATTTTTCTTGGGTGTCCATTGATGTGCACCAGCAGGGCTCTTTGTAAGCTCCCAATCATGGCCATAAAGACAATCTAG
>JACWDZ010000037.1 GCA_014653815.1 Pelagibacterales bacterium SAG-MED29
AGCAGTATCTAAAGGTTGTAATGCATTTTTGTCTTCAATAAAATCTCCTAAACTACTATCTTCCTCATCTCCAACGGGAGTTTCAAGTGATACTGGTTCTTTAGCTATTTTTAATACTTTTCTAACTTTTTCAAGAGGCATTGCTAATTTTTTAGCTAACTCTTCTGGAGTCGGTTCTCTCCCAAACTCGCTCATAATTTGTCTTTGTGTTCTTACTATTTTATTAATGGTTTCAATCATATGTACCGGAATTCTAATTGTCCTAGCTTGATCAGCAATAGATCTTGTTATGGCTTGTCTGATCCACCAAGTGGCATACGTTGAAAATTTGTAACCCCTTCGATACTCAAATTTATCAACAGCTTTCATCAAACCAATATTGCCTTCTTGAATAAGATCTAGAAATTGAAGCCCTCTATTAGTATATTTTTTAGCGATAGAAATTACGAGTCTAAGATTAGCTTCGACCATTTCTTTTTTAGCTATTCTTGACTCTCTTTCCCCTTTTTGAATTCTGCTTACTAATTTTTTAAATTCACCGACTGACAATCCTATCTTTTTGCTGAAATCTACTAGCCTTTCTCTAATTTCAGAAAAATCTTTTTTAAACTTCTTGAAAAAATTTTTCCATATTTGATTTTCTTTTAAAAATGACTCAAATTTAGGATTAATTTCATTACCTATATAATATTTTAAAAATTCTTCTCTCGAAATTTTGTTATCCATAGCCAATCTTAATAATATTCCTTCTAAAGAAACTATTTTTTTATTTTCTTTATAGTGTGACTGAACTAATTCTTCTACTACATGTGGAGCTAACTGAAGATTTTTAAAATTATTGACTAATAATGCTTGAATCTTTTTAAAGTTCTTATTTTTTGATACTGAAAGTTCTTTCGAATCCAATAAACAATATAGTTTTTCTTTTTGATATTTTTGAAGTTTGGAATAATTTTTATTTAAAGAATCCAAAATATTAATTATTCTGGGTTTAATTTCTTCCTCCATTTTTGCCAATGAAACATTAAATTCGTCATCTTCTGTTGTGGTTTCTTGTTCTTTTTTTTCATCATCTTTTTTTTCTTCTTTTTGGTTGTCTAATCTTTTTTTAATTTTTGACTCATCGCCATCTTCTGACGACTCGAAATCTTCATATGTTGAGTCTATATCGATTATATCTCTAACTAAAAGTTGGTTATTTTCAATTTGCTCTTTCCATTCAAATATTTTTTTTCCAATTAGTGGGCTCTGCGTTAAAGCATTTATCATAACATCTTTTCCTGCCTCAATTCTTTTTGCAATAGCAATTTCACCTTCTCTAGATAAAAGTTCAACTCCACCCATCTCTCTAAGATACATACGAATTGGGTCGTCACTTTTATCTGAAGGTTTTTCTTCGGATGCACCTGTTGTTTCTT
>JACWDZ010000038.1 GCA_014653815.1 Pelagibacterales bacterium SAG-MED29
AAAAATTTCTCAAAAACTTTCACTCAGCCGCTTACAAAACGTTAGTAACTACAAAATCAATGAAAGAGGATTTAAAAAAAATTGGTTTTGATCCAGAAAAACTAGCTGTTTGGACAAGAGGAGCTAATCATGGGGCATTTAAAAACCCGAAGCGTATCAATTTACAATATAAAAGACCTATTTGGTTATATGTAGGTAGAGTTTCTATTGAGAAAAATATTAGAGCTTTTCTTAATCTTGATCTAGAAGGAACTAAAATTGTAGTAGGAAAGGGGCCAGATTTAAATGAATTAAAACAAGAATTTCCTAATGTTATTTTTAAAGGTGAGAAAACAAATGGTGAGTTAGCATCTTACTTTGCATCAGCAGATGTTTTTGTAATGCCGAGCTTAACAGACACTTTTGGCATAGTTATTATTGAAGGTTTACAATGCGGAACACCTGTTGCAGCCTATCCAGTTACAGGTCCAAAAGATATTTTAGAGGGAACAAATGGTGGTGTTTTAAACAAAGATTTAAAAGTAGCCGCGCTAGAAGCTTTAAAATTAAATAGAGACGACTGTAAAGAAATAGCTAAAAAATATACCTGGGAGAACTGCGCTAAAATATTTTTAGCTAACACCGCACCTAATTAACCCCTATATTTTGCATAATTCAAAGTTTAAGTTATAATTCATATTTATATGGAGCAATTCTTATAAATACTTTAGAAAAACTTAAATTATGATGACATTATTATTTTTATCTTTGGCAGTAATTATTGCTATCGTAGTAATCTTAGTTTCAGCAAAACATATTAAAAAAGGATTTGATGCCAGAAGTGAAGTTAGAAATCAAAAACAATCTGAAAATTTAGATCAAGAAGTTCAAGATATTACCAACGAAGATATTGAGGACGACCCTCAGAAAGGAGCAATATTAAATCAATTAGATGATTATTTAATAATTTTAGATAAATATAAAAATATAAAGTATTTAAATCCAAGCGCTAAAAATAAATTTGGCAAAGAAAGTCTTGGTAAACATATTGCTACAATATTAAGAGTTCCTGATCTGCTACAAAATATTGATTTAGTTTTAAATAAAAGGAAAACTATTAATATGGATTTAGAATTGAATCAGCCTTCCTTTCAATTTTTTAAAGTTTATATTATGATCGGTGAAAGTGTTTTTTCTGATGATCCAGATACCTTAAATCTTTTTTTAAAAGATTTTACTGAAATTGTAAAAGCGCAAAAATTCAAATCAGATTTTGTAGCCAATGTCAGCCATGAGCTTAAAACGCCTTTAGTTTCTATTAAAGGATTTTTAGAAACTATAAGTGGACATGCGAAAGATGATTTAGAAGCACAAAAAAAATTCATACCGATAATGCT
>JACWDZ010000039.1 GCA_014653815.1 Pelagibacterales bacterium SAG-MED29
TTTATTCTTAGCTAAAACAATATTTGAATTTAAAGTTTCTTGAATTTTATTAGCAATTGATAAACTATCTAATCCTGCTTTCTCGTACATTTTTTCTGGAGTATCTTGATCAATAAATAAGTCAGGTAAAATCATAGATCTAAATTTTAATCCTCTATCAAATACTCCTCTATCAGATAAAAATTGCATAACATGAGAACCAAATCCTCCGATTGAACCTTCTTCGATCGAGATTAGAACTTCGTGATTATTAGCAGCTTCCATAAGTAGTTTTTCGTCTAAAGGCTTAGCAAATCTTGCATCTATAATTGTAATGTCTATTCCTTTTTTAGACATTATCTCAGAAGCCTTCTTACATTCTTCTAACCTCGTTCCAAAATTTAAAATTGCAGCTTTTTTCCCTTCTTTAATAATTCTACCTTTTCCAATTTCTAAAACTTCATTGATTGAAGGTATTGGAACTCCAATGCCATTTCCTCGAGGATATCTGAATGCTGATGGACGATCATTTATATGAACTGAGGTATTAATCATCTTTACTAATTCAGACTCATCGCTGGCAGCCATCACAACAAAATTAGGTAAAGTAGATAAATATGTAATATCAAATGAGCCAGCGTGTGTTGGTCCATCTGCACCAACAAGACCCGCTCTATCTATTGCAAATCTAACTGGTAGCGATTGGATAGCAACGTCGTGAACGACTTGATCGTAAGCTCTTTGAAGAAAAGTTGAATAAATTGCAGCATAAGGCTTATACCCTTCAGTTGCTAAACCAGCTGCAAAAGTTACAGCGTGCTGTTCAGCTATCCCAACATCAAAAGTTCTGTCTGGAAATTTTTTTTCAAACAAATTTAAACCCGTTCCAGAGGGCATAGCTCCTGTAATTCCAATAATTTTAGTATCTTGTTCAGCATGTTTAATTAAAGTTTCAGCAAAAACTTTTGTGTATGAAGGGGAGTTTGATTTTGACTTACTTTGTTCGCCCGTAACTATATTAAATTTAGACACCCCGTGGTATTTATCGCCTGATTCTTCCGCTGGTTTGTATCCTTTTCCTTTTTGAGTTCTAGCATGGATTAATATTGGGCCTTGATGATTTGAATTTTTAACATTTTCAAATATTTGAACTAGATTATCAACATCATGTCCATCTACAGGGCCAATATAATAAAAACCTAATTCACTAAATAAAGTTCCACCTGTTACAATACCTCTAAGTAAATCTTCAGCTTTGCCGGCCTTTTGACTAAATCTTTTTGAAAAAGCAGAAATAACCATTTTAACTGTCTCTCTAAGACTAAAATATAATTTACCTGATA
>JACWDZ010000004.1 GCA_014653815.1 Pelagibacterales bacterium SAG-MED29
TAGAGGAGTTTTTTGGAAAAAAACAAAAAGGGTCAAAAATTCATAGCAAAACTTTGAATCTTTTTTCTGTTGAAAGTAATATTTCTAAACAGCTAGGTCTTATACAAAAAAAATATAAAAGATTTGTTGACATAGGTAGTTATCCTTTTTTTAGACTGGGGAAAATAGGCGTTTCAATTGTAACTAGATCAACATCAAAAATAAAGTTACAAAGTGTGAACAGAGATTTAATTAAATTAGTTAGGTCAAAAAAAATAAAAATATTAAAAATTTAAATCAATTTAAAAACATCATGTACAGTAATTGTATTGATATTTTTGGATTTATACATTATTTTACTATCTAAGATTTTAATTGAATTAATTTTTGGTGAAAATTTTTCTGAGTCAGTTGGTCCAAATAAAGCAATCAAAGGAATATTGGCTAGCCCCATCATATGCATAACCCCATTATCAATTGTTATAGCTAAATTTAATCTAGAAGCTAAAGCTGTCACAAGAGCAGGGCATGAAATATTTGAATGATGTTCAGGAAATAAAGCATTTGGTAACTTAGATTTAATTTGACTCACCAGTTCGGTTTCTTCTTTTTTAATAAAAAACACAGGCACTTTATTCTTTTCTTTAATCTTAATTGCAAGATCTATAAAATTATCGATAGACCAACTTTTTTCTCTATAAACATTTCCTTGTGTTAATGAAAATCCGATATAATTATTATCAGGTAATAATCTTTTTGCTTCTGTTTTATATTCATCTGGTAATTTTCTTAAATTAAACATCGATACTTTAATATTTGTATTTAAAAACTTATCTAAATTTATTAGATGATCTCTTGATGAATATTCTGCTTTTTTTGTGCAAAATTTAAAACTAAAAGTAGATGAATAAAAATGATCATGAGGTATTTTATTTAAAATCATTGTATTTCTTAATTTAGATTGTAAATCGATGATTAAATCTATTTTATCTAACTCTTGATCAATGGATTTTTTTTTCGGGACGAATTTTTTTTTAGTAAATAAATCGATAAACCTTTTTTTAGCAACTAAGAAATGCCACCATCTGAAGCCAAAATATTTTAAACCTAGATCTAGTGTTTTAATATTAATATTAAATTCTTTTAATTTTCCTTGAAAATGATTTTCATGAGCCCCTAAATAAAAAAATTCAGAAGATTTAAAATGATTTTGAAGACTCAATATCAGAGTAAACAACTGTATAGAATCGCCTAAGCCGCCACCTGAGTTATAAAGTAAGATTTTTTTCATTAAATATTTATACTTTATAAGATTAATAAAATAATATAAACGTCATTAACAAATTAATAATGTGCCCCCGTGGTGAAATTGGTAGACACAAAGGACTTAAAACCCCAAGGATACAGCAAGATTAGAGTCTCAGACAGTCTCAGGTAGTCTCAAAACATTATTAATCCTCGTTTTTATTATTTAGCCCTTCAATTAACATTGTAAATCAAAGCAAATTAATTTGTGCAAACTAGTGGATAAACTGGAAGACACAAATATATTCTATAAGATACGTCAATTTTATACATACCCTTTTATCTAGAATTCGTTAAAAGTTAATATGATCATAATTCTATAGATGAAATTTAAATTTTTAATAATTCTTATCTTATCTTTATTTATAACAAATTTTGCTTATTCACATAACCATTATCCAATAACAAGAAATTCAGTGTCTGATATTTTAAAAGGAAAAGTTCTGTACAATCAGAATTGTGCTTCATGTCATAAAGCAAACTTAGCTGGCGCAACTGATTGGAAGGGGTTAGATAAAGACGGTCATAGGAAAGCTCCACCTTTAAACGGAACAGGTCATACTTGGCATCATGATGACAAAACACTTCATGCTATTATAAAATATGGACTAGCAAAGTTAGTAAATAATTATGAAGGTAAAATGATTGGTTTTGGAGACAAACTATCCGATAAAGAAATTGATAGTGTTTTAGCTTATATCAAATCTTTTTGGTCTAAAGAAAATTACGAATATCAACTAAAGCTTAATTGAGATATGGGAAGTAACGTTAATTTTAATTGGTTTTGCAATAATACATGGAAAAGAAGTGCAAAAAATACTGCCTGGTGTTTATTGGGATGTGCAATTGGTGACTTTGGAACTATATTGTATTTTCAAATAACAGGAATTCCCTGGCCTGTTTTAGCCATTATGACTTTAGCAATTATCAATGGTTTGATTACAAGTATTATTTTAGAAACTATAATTTTGATAAGACAAAATTTTAAATTTAAGGATGCTTTAAAAACTGCATTAGGAATGAGTTTTATTTCAATGGTTGGTATGGAAATAACAATGAATTTAACTGATTATTTTTTAACAGGTGGAGCTATGATAACTTGGTGGGTAGTTCCAATTATGTTAACTGTTGGTTTTTTAACACCTTGGCCTTATAATTATTGGAGGCTTAAAAAATTTGGCATTGCATGTCATTAACTTGATATGAAAAAACTTTTAGGGATCGTGATTCTGAGTTTGTTGAAATATTGTCCTATAAAATATGGGAGGACTGGAAGTAGACTGGAAGATAGAGGCGGAAAATAAATTATTTTTACTTATTTAAAACTCTTGTGTATTAATATACTAACAATAACAATAAAAAGAACGACGTGCCCTCGTGGTGAAATTGGTAGACACAAAGGACTTAAAAGCCGAGGGATAGAGGTTAAAGTCAGTCCATAGTAGTCCAAGGTAGTCTAAAACATCCTATAAAATCCTATTACTTCAATTTAGTTTAAAATTGATGTCGATAAATAAGGTTTATAATTTTACTCAGACTGGAACAAGACTGGAGCATAGAGAGATAATGTTATAAACTTATTTCATGAAAAAAGTTGTAATTTTTATAATGGTAAGTTTGTTTTCTTTTAATACTGCAAGCGCAGACAGTTTTAATCTAATAACTCTTCAAGGAATGAAAATTGGTGAAAGCTTTATAAAGTATGTAGATGAGGCAACTATTAAAGGTACAAATAATCCAAAATATAAAAATAACAAATATTCTACTTCAACATTTGATTTTAGTAGCAGTAATGATCCACAGTATTTTGATTTTCTAAATATTTCTTACAAGACATCTGACAAAGATTATAAAATTTTAGAAATTGGTGGACAAGATTTGATTAATAACATGGATGAATGTGAAACTAAGAGAGATGATTTATTGAACTCAATGGTTGTGAAAAGTCATGATGGTACTGAGACTTCATTGTTAAAAAATGCAAAAAAAACGGGTCCTGAAACCAATAATCATCCAGCAGATACTTCTGGAAAAAGTAAAATAACAGACATTCTATATATATTTGATACAGGTACAGTACACGCTTCTTGTGTTGATTGGTCTGAAGAAACTGGGTATCCAGATCATTTATATTTTGCGATAACTGAAAAAAAATTCATGGCCTGGAAACAAAAAAATTCAAAATACTAAATCAAAATAAATGAACTTAAAAAATGTAAGCTTATCTGTAATTTTTTTAGTTCTCTCTGCTAAAATCACATAACTTTAATTTAGCTTTCAACTAAGATTGGAAAATAAGGCTAAATTAATTTGCTCAAACTGGCACTCAACTGGTACCTAGAGGGATAATATTATATGCTTTTATTAATGAAAAAACTTTGTTTAATAATAATTTTAAATTTTTTTTGCTTTAATTTAGCTCTCTCAAGCATCCTTATTAAAGATTGTAAAACAATTTATCCAGCTGGTCATTACTCTTCTAATCCTGATAACGAAGTTATGGGAAATTTTGATGGTAAAAAACAATATCTTATAAATTATGAAGATGGTTTGGTTTACTACACAGGTGTAGCTACAAAAAGTACGTTAAATTTAATTGAGAAACTAGAATCTGAAGGTTTACCAACTCCAACAAAAGCAAAAGTTACTAATTATAATTATAAAATTCAATTTATTGATGAAAACGAGGTAGTAGCTATTAGAATACAGGAGTATGAAGAACCTAAATATAATCACTTTGAGGAAATTACAATTGATTTAAAAAATTATAGAATTTCTAAAAGAGTATTTGCTGATACTGAAGATGGAAAAGTAATGATTAATTTAGGTAAAAAATTAATTAAGAATTCACCTTTAAGTGAGATTTGTATTAAAGATGGAATTTACAATATAAGTAAAGCTTCTGTTGAAACTGATAGTATAACTGCTCATGATATAGCTGGTTTATTTATTGGAGATAGTGCTTTAAATTTTACTAGTGAAGAGAAGATTAAAGCAAATAAAAAAAATTGGTATAAAAATAAAGAAATTACTCCAGTATCTATTGCTATTAACAATCCAGACTATGATGTTATGAGCTTTAGTTATAGAACAAATGACCCTTCGTATAAAGTCCTAGAAATGACTGGTATGAAGTTCTTTCGAACAAATTTTCAAGAGTGTTTAAAAAGGAAAGATAAAACTGTTAAAAATCATGATATGGCAATATCAAGCGAACTAAAAAATTCGTTTGACTCTCCACTTCCACAGGATAGTTCAGGAAAAAGTAAATCTTACAATACTAAGTATACTTTTGATAATGGTGATATTATTTTCATTGCTTGTTATGATTGGTCAGAGGAGTCAGGAAAAGGTGATCATTTTCGATATGGAATTTTATCAAACGAATTTGCTAAATGGGTAAGAGGAGCTCATAAATAAAAAACAAATATAGGATATTATGGGACAACTGGTACTCAACTGGTACCTAGAGAGATAAAATAAAAAAAATTTACTTATTGGACTTGTTCAATTATAAATATTAGCATAAATACTCATGAAATTCACAAATGCCCTCGTGGTGAAATTGGTAGACACAAAGGACTTAAAACCCCAAGGATTCAGAAAGTTTAGAGTCTCAGACAGTCTCAGGTAGTCTCAAAACATTATCAATCCTCATTTTATTATTTAGCCCTTCAATTAACATTAGAAATCAAAGCAAATTAATTTGTGCAAACTAGAGGACAAACTGGAAGACAGAGACGGAAAATTTGATAAGATGATTATATGCAAAGTATAATAACATTCTTTTTTGAAAGAGGTTCTTTTGGTGCTTTTGTAATCTGCTTAATCCTTTTTGGGTTAGCGGTTTACCTAACTTACTTTAAAAAGAAATAAATGAAAAAAGATCCTAAACAAGTTAAACCTACTAAGGAATGGGAAAAGGCTTTTGGAAAAGATAAAAACGAAGGTGTAGAAGGTTTTTCTAATATGATATCAGGAATTATTGCTGTTGTTGTAGTTTTTAGTTTAATTTTTTATGTTATTTTCAACATAGGAAATTTTTTTGGTTTTGTAGGCGATAAAATAGATGATCGAGACTCAAGAAAACAGAGATGTATTGAGGAAACCTATAATATCAAAAATGAATTTACAGCAAAAAAAAATGTACAAAGCTTGCATGAGAGATTAATGAAAAATAATAAATTAGTTATCTTTATTAAAAATCACTGGCAAGGAAAGCAAACTTTGGTAAAAAGTTTTTGGATTTATTTCCTTTTATTACTAGCATTTACTAATATTTTAACAGACTTCATACACAATCTTGTAGCCAACATTTACCAAGTTAATGCTGAAGATATATTTGATGTATTACCAGATAAGAACTTATTTTTAATCTTTCTTCTTCTTATCTATGCCATACTCGATTTAGCTATTTTTATTTGGGCAGTAGTAGGAGCATGGAGAAGTGCTTCTAACTATACAAAAATAAAAAAAAATAAAGTCCCATGGGGAACTCTTACAAAAATATTTTTTGTTATATTTTTCATATTTTTTGCTTGGATAGAATTCCAGGCTTTTCTTTAGTAATGAAAAATTTTATTCCTATAATTGCAGGTGCAGTTCTTGGAATAGTTACTTGGAAGTTTTCAGCTTATAGCGCTGACTTTGGTCTTGGTCCGTTAATATGGATTTTAATTTGCACAGTAGGTGGTTGGTATACTTGGGGAAAATGATCCTATAAAATATGGGAAGACTGGAAGCAGACTGGAAGATAGAAACGGAAAATAAATTATTTTTACTTATTTAAAACACTTGTGTATTAATATATTAACAATAACAATAAAAATAACACAGTGCCCTCGTGGTGAAATTGGTAGACACAAAGGACTTAAAATCCTTGCCCTTTTGGGAGTGCCAGTTCGAGTCTGGCCGAGGGCACCATATTGAGAATGAATAAAATAAAAATTATTTCAGATTCTAATAACAATTCTTTAAAAATTAAGAAATTTTTAATAAAAAAAATTAAATCAGGTTTGGTTAAGAGATTAAATTTAGTTATCGTTATAGGTGGAGACGGGTTTATGCTCCAAACATTAAAAAAAAACAAAAACAAGTCCAATTTATTTTATGGGATCAATTCAGGAAATTATGGATTTCTTATGAATAAGTTTTCTGGAAAAAATATTATTAAGAATTTATTAAAAGCTAAAATGATTAAAATTTCTCCATTGGAGATGAAAATTAGCAATAAAAATAAAATTAGAAAATATTTAGCAATTAATGAAGTTTCTGTTTTGAGACAAAGTAGACAAGCTTCATCTATTTCAATAAAGAACGGTTCAAGATATATTATTAAAAAATTAATCTCTGATGGAGTTTTGGTTTCAACACCCGCAGGAAGCACAGCTTACAACATGTCAGTTCATGGACCAATATTAAGTTTAAATTCTAAAAAAATATCTATAGCTCCAATTAGTGCATTTAGACCAAGACGTTGGAAAGGAAAAGTTGTTAGTGAAAAATCGAAAATAACTATTAAAAATTTAAATTCTAAAAAAAGACCTATTAGTGCTGTTGCAGATAATATTGAAGTAAGAAATGCTAAAACTATTAATATAAAAGTTAATCGTAAGATTAAATTTCATCTTTTATATGACAGCAATAGAAGTCTTCAAAAAAAAATTAAATTAGAGCAGCTTAAGAGAGAGATAAATTAGTTATGGTGCCCTCACACGGACTCGAACCGCGAACCTATTGATTACAAATCAATTGCTCTACCAATTGAGCTATGAGGGCTTGCGGATTATCTACCATGAAACACTAATAAATCCAATCCCTTTCAGTTTACAGTAAATGTTGCTGTCACTCGCAGAGTCTTATTGAAAGGTTTAAAACAATACATTAGGTTTAAAAAAAACTTCTAAGAACTTAAATTTGTGTAATTAAATGAGTGATAATTTATTGGTTGTAATTAATAATGACAAGATTTTTAAAGATAATAATGAATTTTTTAGCAACAATTACAATTTAAAAATTCTTCCCGAGGGCTTAAACAATTATCATAAAGTAGAATATATAGCCAGAGAGTCATACAAGAAAGGTGGTCAGAAGATTAATTTACAGAACATTAAAATAGCATCAAATATTATTAAATTTATTTATCTTATATTTTTAACTTTTAAAAATAAGAATTCAAAATATTTTATAACTTCTATTAATCCGTACACTTTTATTTCATTTATATTTTTGTTTTTATTTAGAAAAAAAATTTTTCTTTATTTAATTAGCAGCGGACATGAAGAATGGAAATTTATATTAGGTTCTTGGTCAGTCTGGATTTATCATATTATGTATTTAATCATGACTTCAAACTCCACAGTTATCATGCTTCACGAAAGATTGTACAAAGGAAAAAATGCTCATTTAGTAACCTCATCATCCCTAGATGAAGAATGGTTTGAGAATCATAAAGAGGCTAAGCTAGATAAAATTAGATTTTTATATGTTGGAAGAGCTAATCCTGAAAAGGGAATTCATAAATTTTTGGAAATGTTTGAAGAGGTTAAACTAAATTCAGAACTTTCCATTGCAGGTAATCTTGAAAAGATAGAAGTATCAAAAAATAAAAATATTAAATTAATTGGGTATGTTTCAGATAAAAAATCTTTGATCGACATCTATGACGATCATAACATCTTGATATTACCATCATTTACTGAAGGTCAGCCTCATGTTGTTGACGAGTCTCTTGCACGAAGACGACCTGTTATTATATTTGAAGATATTGCCCATATCATAAAGGAAAGAAAAGGAATCTTTGTTTCAAAAAGAACAATAAATTCATTCTCTGAAATATCAAATTATGTGATGGAAAATTATAATAAAATTCAAGAAAGCATTGGAAAAAATAAATTTCCACTTAAAAAAGATACACTTAAACAAATTTCTAATATTATTAGTTCTTAGTATTTCTTAAAACTTTACTTTATCGATTGAAATATATGATGACAAACCACAGAAACAGTGTTTGAAATATTCAAACTTTCTATATTTTTATTCATTTTTACTTTGAACTTAAAATCTGAATGAGTCAAAGTCTTTGATTTCAAACCAAATCCCTCTGAGCCAAATAATAATACGTTTTTACCTTCCCATTTATGATCAGTAAAATCTTTTGTTCCAGAAACATCAAATGCACTAATCCAAAAATTTTTTGTTTTTAAAAATTTTAGTGAAGTATTTACATTAGAAACTTTAAAAATTTTCAAATGTTCAGCACCACCACTAGCACTTTTATAAAGCAATTTACTTTTAGATGGAAAAGATCTTTCTTTAACAATTATTCCATCAATATTGAATGCAACAGCGCTTCTTATTATTGAACCTATATTTCTTGGATCTGTTACTTCTTCAAGAGCAATTAAATTAATATTTTTCTTTTTATTATCCAATACAAACTCTTTTAATGTGATTTCCTCTAAATGTTCAACTTCTGCAATCAACCCCTGATGTGCTGTCTCATCTCGACCGCATAAATTATCTAGTTCTCTTCGTGATTTATAAAAGAGATGTATATTTTTGAACAAATTAATTGATTGATTTTCTCGATTTAATTTTTTTTGAGCATCTTCAGTTAAAAAGACTCTTTCTATTTTTCTAGAAGAGTTTTTTAAAGCTTCTACAACAGCATGTTTGCCAACTATTAGAAATGTGGTTTTTTTCATAATTTTTAAGCAATTTTTTTAAATAATTAGCATATTTCAAGGAAAAATGATTTATTGCATTTATTTCTCAAAAGCTTATAAAACGCTTGTTGTTAAATACTTTTTAAGTTAGGGGGTATCCCTAGTAATAAAATTTTAAGGAGGGGTACCAAAGCGGTCAAATGGGGCGGGCTGTAAACCCGTTGACTTCGGTCTTCGAAAGTTCGAATCTTTCCCCCTCCACCAAATTTAAGTGTTTAACGGCATAAGAGCGTGATAAGTTTGGATATTGCGGGTGTAGTTCAATGGTAGAACGCTAGCCTTCCAAGCTGGATGTAAGGGTTCGATTCCCTTTACCCGCTCCAAAGTTAAAAATTAAAATATAAAGTGAGGATAAAATAAAATGTCAAAAGAAAAGTTTCAGCGAAACAAACCGCATTGTAATATCGGTACAATCGGACACGTCGACCATGGTAAAACAACATTAACTGCAGCAATTACTAAAGTATTGTCCGAAGCAGGAGGAAAATCTAGTGCAAACTTTGTTGCTTATGATCAGATAGATAAAGCACCAGAAGAAAAAGAAAGAGGAATTACAATTTCAACAGCACATGTCGAATATGAAACTGAAAAAAGACATTATGCTCACGTAGATTGTCCAGGTCACGCCGATTATGTAAAAAACATGATCACAGGTGCTGCACAAATGGATGGAGCAATTTTAGTTGTTAATGCAGCTGATGGTCCAATGCCTCAAACAAGAGAACACATTCTTTTAGCTCGTCAAGTCGGAGTTCCTGCAATAGTAGTATTTTTAAATAAGATTGATACAGTTAAAGATAAAGAGTTGGTTGATCTTGTTGAAGAAGAAATAAGAGAACTTTTAACTTCTTATAAATTTCCTGGGGATAAAATTCCAATTGTTAAAGGATCTGCTTTAAACGCCGTTGAAGGCAAAGATGAAGCAACTGGTAAAAATGCAATTATGGAATTAATGAAAGCAGTTGATGAAACAATTCCTCAACCTAATAGACCAAAAGATAAACCTTTCCTAATGCCAGTCGAAGATGTTTTTTCTATTTCTGGAAGAGGTACAGTTGTAACAGGAAGAGTAGAGTCAGGAGTTATTAAAGTTGGAGAAGAAATTGAAATCGTTGGTATCAGGGATACAAAAAAATCAGTTTGTACAGGTGTTGAAATGTTTAGAAAACTTTTGGATAGCGGTGAAGCTGGTGATAATATTGGAGCTCTACTTAGGGGTGTTGAAAGAGAAGATGTTGAAAGAGGACAGGTTCTTTGTAAACCAGGCTCAATTACACCACATACTGAATTTGAATGTCAGGCCTATATTTTGAAAAAAGAAGAAGGTGGAAGACACACTCCTTTCTTTACAAAATACAGACCACAGTTTTATTTTAGAACTACTGATGTAACTGGAGAAGTAACTTTACCATCAGGCACAGAAATGGTTATGCCAGGTGATGATGGAAAATTTTCCGTTAAATTAATTACTCCTATTGCGATGAATGACAAATTAAATTTTGCAATTAGAGAAGGTGGAAAAACAGTTGGAGCTGGAGTAGTAACTAAAATTATAAAATAAACGCTTAGGAGCGTAGTTCAATTGGTAGAGCGCCGGTCTCCAAAACCGGAGGTTGTGGGTTCGAGTCCCTCCGCTCCTGCCAAAACTAGAAAGTTATGAAAAATCCTTTAAAATTTATTCAAGAAGTTAAACAAGAAACTTTCAGAATAACTTGGCCTACAAAAAAGGACACTATGATGGGCGCATTAATGGTATTTGGATTAGCATCCATTGCTGCAATTTTTTTTCTTATCCTAGATCAAATTTTAAGATTTTTATTAAATCTAGTTTTAACTATTAATTTTTAATTTATGAATTGGTACATTGTTCAGGCATATTCTGGGTTTGAGAAAAAAGTGGTTGAGTCAATTAAAGATGAATTAAAAAAAAATAAATTACAGGAAAATCTTGGAGAAATTTTAGTTCCAACACACCAAGTAACTGAAGTAAAAAAAGGTAAAAGAACTAAAAAAGAAAAAAAATATTTTCCTGGCTATGTATTAGTTAAAGTCGAATTAACAAAACAAATTTATCATTTAATTAAAAATCTTCAAAAAGTAAGTGGATTTTTAGGCTCAGCAGAAAAACCCACTCCAATCTCAGATGATGAGATTAAACGTATACTTGGACAAGTATCTGAAAGTGCTGTTAATCAAAAAACCGGTATAAGTTTTGAAATTGGTGAAAAAGTTAAAGTGTGTGATGGGCCATTTGCCTCATTTAATGGATTAATTGAAGAAATTGATGAAGAAAAATCTAGACTTAAAGTTTCAGTTTCTATATTTGGTAGAGCAACTCCAGTAGATTTGGAATTTAACCAAGTGGAGAAAAATTAAATGGCAAAACAAAAAGAAATATCAGGTTACGTAAAATTACAAATTAAAGGCGGTCAAGCAAACCCAGCTCCTCCTGTTGGTCCAGCTTTAGGACAAAGAGGAATCAATATAATGGAATTTTGCAAGGCTTTTAATGAAAAGACTAAAGCTTTTATGGGTAAACCAGTGCCTGTTGTAATTACAGTTTATAAAGATAAAAAATTTGATTTTATAATTAAATCTCCACCGGCTTCACATTTTATTAGAGAAGCAGCTAAATTAAAAAGTGGTTCTAGTGAACCAGGGAGAGTTGTTGCAGGTTCAATCACAATGAAACAAGCAGAGTCAATCGCTAAAGAAAAAATGAAAGATTTAAATGCGTTTGATATTAAAGAAGCAACAAAGATAATTTGTGGTTCAGCAAGATCAATGGGTATTGAGGTGAAAGAATAATAATGAAAAGACACTCTAAAAGATATAAAGAACTTCTTAAATCGATTGTTAAGGATAAAAAAATAGAATTAAATGAAATAATTGATTTAGTTAAAAAAAATTCAACAACAAAATTTGATGAGTCTATCGACGTATCTTTAAGAATAAATTTAAAACAATCCAAAGGCGGTGATTTAAGTTTAAGAACTGTTGTAAAACTACCTAATGGATCTGGCAAAAAAAATAAAATTGCTGTATTGTGCGAAACAGACAAAATTGAAGAAGCAAAAAAAAGTGGTGCAGAAGTGGTTGGCTCAGATGATTTAATTGAAAAAATTAGTCAAGGTAAATTTGATTTTACAAAATTAATATGTACACCCGCTATGATGGGTAAAATTGGAAAACATGGGAAAGTATTAGGACCAAAAGGATTAATGCCAAACCCTAAATTAGGAACTGTTACAAATGATATTGTAAAGGCTGTTAAAGATATTAAGACTGGTTTAGTTGAAATTAGAAATGATAAAGATGGAAATTTAGCATCTACAATTGGACGAAAAAGTTTTTCAAGTGAAAAACTTTTAGAGAATTATAAGCATTTTATCGATTCAATAAAAAAAGAAAAACCCTCTACAATTAAAGGTGAATTTATAAAAAATATTTTTATAACTTCTACAATGGGTATTTCTTATAGAGTTAGAGGTAAATAATTATGATGAATAAAGACGCTAAGAAACATTATGTAGAAGAGATGAAAAAGAATTTTTCATCTAATGAGTCAGTCATGATAGCTCAATATCAAGGATTAAATGTTAATGAATTAGATGAATTAAGAAAAGAGCTTCGAGAAAAAGGCATTCTCTTTAAAATAACAAAAAATAGAATCACAAAAATTGCAATTAAAGAAACTCCAGTGAAAGATTTAGAAAAATATTTTACTGGACCTACTGCAGCGGCTATTTCTTCAGATCCAATTTCAACAGCAAAAATTTTAACTAAGTTTGCCAAATCTCACGATAAGCTAAAAATTGTAGCTGGATTTATGGATGGTAAGGTTTTAGACCAAAAGGAAGTGGCTATAATCGCCACACTACCTTCACTTGAAGAAGCAAGGGCCAAAATCGTTGGAATTTTAGCATCTCCAGCTCAAAAATTAGTAAGTATTTTGCTTGCACCTGGCTCAAAAATTGCTAATTTAGCGCGCGCAAAGAGTTTAAAAAATTAATTCATAGGATCCAACATGGCAGACTTAAATAAAATTATAGATGAACTATCAACTTTAACAGTTGTTGAAGCAGCTGAACTTTCTAAACAATTAGAAGAAAAATGGGGAGTAACAGCGGCAGCACCAGTTGCAGCAGCAGCTGCAGGAGCAGCAGCGCCAGCAGCCGAAGAAAAATCAGAATTTTCACTTTTTTTATCATCAGCAGGAGATAAAAAAATTAATGTTATTAAAGAAGTAAGAGTAATAACAGGATTAGGATTAAAAGAAGCAAAAGATTTAGTTGAAGGAGCACCAAAAGAAATTAAAGCTGGTGTAGCCAAAAAAGAAGCTGAAGAATTCAAGAAGAAGCTTGAAGCAGCTGGAGCTAAAGTAGAATTAAAGTAAACAAAATTTAAGACTAAATTTTACTGTATTATAAAAAATTGCAGTAAAATTTTTTATTATTAATGCAGCTATCTTTCACTCAAAAGAAAAATATTAGAAAAAATTTCGGAAAGCTCGTCGAAGGCTTGTCAATTCCTAATCTTATAGAAGTACAGAAAAATTCTTATAATGAGTTTTTAGAGTCAAAAACACTAGAAGAACAAATGAGTGATTTGTCAAAAGGTATTGATAAAGTTTTTAAAAATATTTTTCCAATAGAAGATGGTTCAGATAAATCTACCCTTGAATATATTTCTTATAAATTAGAAAAACCTAAATTTGATGTAATAGAATGCAAACAAAGAAGCCTTTCATATTCGGCCGCGCTTAAAGCTATTTTGAGATTAGTTGTTTATGATATTGATCCTGAAAATAACACTAAACAAATTCTTTCTGCAAAAGAACAAGAAGTTTTTATTGGAGAATTACCACTTATGACCCCGAGCGCAACTTTCATAACCAATGGAGTTGAAAGAGTGGTTGTAAATCAAATGCATAGAAGTCCAGGTGTTTTTTTTGATCATGATAAGGGAAAAACTCATTCAAGTGGGAAGTTATTATTTAATTGTAGAATTATTCCTGGAAGAGGATCTTGGTTAGATTTTGAATTTGATCCCAAAGATATTTTATATTTTAGAGTAGACAGAAAGAAAAAATTACCAATCACTTCAATTTTATTTGCTTTAGGATTTTCTAAACAAAAAATTATTAATACATTTTATTCAACTAACAAATATACATTTGATTCTGAAAAAAAAATGTGGCTTACAGATTTTAATCCTGAAAACTATAAAAGACCTATAAAGCTCTCCTATGATTTAATAGACTCTAAAAATAGTAAAAAAATTTTATCCAAAGGTGAAAAACTTAATTTTATAATAGCTAAGAAACTTCAAGAAAAAGGTTTGAAATCCATTTTAACTTCGAATGAACAGATCGTAGGAAAATATATTGCAAATGACATTAAAGATAAAAATGGTGAGATTTTAATAGGAAATGGATTCGATATTACTGAAGAGCAACTAGAAAAAATTATTAATCAAGGTGAAAAATCTATAGATTTAGTTAACATTGATCCAATTAATAAAGGTCCATATTTATTAGAAACGCTTAAAATTGACAAAAATGTTAACAAAGCAGATGCTTTAAATGATATCTATAAAGTTTTAAGACCCGGTGAAGCACCATCATTAGAAATTGCCGAAGAAATATTTAATAATCTTTATTTTACAAAAGAACGTTATGATCTCTCTGAAGTTGGAAGAGTAAAGTTGAACTCTAAATTGAATTTAAAAATTAGCAACAAGAAAACAATACTAACCGTCGATGATATTGTTGCTATTATCCAATTTATGCTAGATTTAAGAGATGGTAGAGGAGATGTAGATGATATAGATCATCTTGGAAACCGAAGAGTTAGATCTGTTGGTGAGCTTGTGGAAAATCAATTTAGAATCGGTCTGTTGAGAATGGAAAGAACTGTTAAAGAAAAAATGTCCACATTTCTTGAGATTGAGTCAGCGATGCCACAAGATTTGATAAACGCAAAACCTATCACAACATCATTAAAAGATTTTTTTGCTACTTCACAGCTTTCACAATTCATGGATCAAACCAATCCATTATCAGAGATAACTCACAAAAGAAGAGTTTCTGCATTGGGACCAGGAGGCTTAACCAGAGAAAGAGCTGGATTTGAAGTAAGAGATGTTCATCCAACACATTACGGCAGAATTTGTCCTATTGAAACGCCAGAAGGTCCTAATATTGGATTGATTAATAGCTTAGCTACTTACTGTAGAGTTAATAAATTTGGATATATAGAAAGTCCTTATAAAAAAATTGTAAATGGAAAAGTTACTTCTGAAATTGAATATTTATCAGCAATAGAAGAAGAAAAATTTACTATAGCTCAAGCTAACTCTCCAATTAAAAAAGATGGATCTTTTGAGGAAGAATTAGTTGCTTGCAGGAAGAATCTTAACTTTGAATTAGCAAATAGAGAAAATATAGATTTTATCGATGTTTCACCAAAACAATTAGTTTCGGTTGCCGCAGCATTAATTCCATTTTTAGAAAATGATGATGCAAATAGAGCTTTAATGGGATCAAATATGATGAGACAAGCCGTGCCATTACTGAAACCAGAATCTCCATTAGTAGGCACAGGAATCGAGTCAGATGTTGCATTGGACTCTGGTGTTACTATTGTTGCAAAAAGAAATGGAATAGTAGATAAGATTGACGGAAAACGAATTGTTGTAAAAGTTACCGATGTTACCGATTTATCTCAGTCTGCTGTAGATATTTATAATTTATCTAAATTTCAAAGATCTAATCAAAATACTTGCATAAATCAGAAACCATTAGTTAAAATTGGAGATCAAATTAAGAAAGGTGATATAATTGCAGATGGACCAGCGACTAAACTTGGCGAATTAGCATTAGGAAAAAATGTTACTGTAGCATTTATGCCTTGGCAGGGATATAATTTTGAAGATTCAATATTAATTTCCGAAAGATGTGTAACAGACGATGTTTTTACTTCTGTTCATATTGAAGAATACGAGTCAATGGCTCGTGACACTAAATTAGGAGCAGAAGAAATCACAAGAGACATTCCTAATGTTAGTGAGGAAAGTTTAAGAAATCTAGATGAGTCTGGAATTGTATATGTTGGAGCAGAGGTTAAACCAGCTGACATACTAGTTGGAAAAGTTACACCAAAAAGCGAAACTTCATCTAGCCCCGAAGAAAAATTATTGAGATCAATTTTTGGTGAAAAAGCCACAGACGTGAGAGATTCCTCACTAAAATTGCCATCTGGAAGTACGGGTGTTGTAATTGATGTAAGAGTATTCAACAGACATGGAATTGAAAAAGATGAAAGATCAATTGCAATAGAGAGAGCTGAAATTGAAGTAGTTCAAGAAGATAAAAAAGTTGAGGAAGAGATTTTAAATAGAAATATAAAACTAAGAGCAATTGATTTGTTGAATAATCAAAAAATTAATAAACAATATAAAACACTCAAAGCAGAAACCACATTAAATAATAATGATTTTGAGAATTTAACTCTGAAAGATTTGTGGAAACTTAGTTTTCAAAAGCAAGAGTTAAATAGTGACTTAGAAAAATTAAAAAATCAATTTGATAATGCCTCAGAAGATATAAAGTTGAGATTTGAAGATAAGGTTGCCAAAATTCAACAAGGTGATGATTTATTACCGACAGTAATGAAAGTTGTAAAAGTTTTTGTTGCTGTAAAAAGAAGATTAATGCCAGGAGACAAAATGGCAGGCAGACATGGGAATAAAGGTGTTGTTAGTAAAATTGTTCCAGTTGAAGATATGCCATACATGAAAAATGGTAAACCAGTTGATATTGTTTTAAATCCTCTTGGTGTACCCAGCCGTATGAACGTAGGACAGATTCTTGAAACACATTTAGGCTGGTCTTGTTCAGAGCTCGGAGAGCAAATCAAAGCTTACGTAAAAAATTTCGACGAACAAATTGAAAAAATAAAAGAAAAGTTAAAAGAAATTTATGGAAAAGAATTTTATGAAGATGTTATTTCTAAATTATCAAAAAAAGAAATTGCTGAATTAGTAAACAATATTTCAAATGGTGTACCAATCTCAACACCTGTATTTGATGGTGCGAGCACAAAGGATATCACTGACATGTTAAATATAGCGAAGTTACCCAATTCAGGGCAGACAAATTTATGGAATGGTCAAACTGGAGAGATTTTTGATCGACCAGTAACTGTAGGAATCATTTATATGTTAAAATTAAATCATTTAGTAGAAGACAAAATACATGCCAGATCAACAGGTCCTTATAGTTTAGTTACACAACAACCTCTTGGTGGAAAGGCACAACTTGGAGGCCAGAGATTTGGTGAAATGGAAGTATGGGCCTTAGAAGCATACGGAGCATCTTATACATTACAAGAAATTCTTACTGTTAAATCGGATGATGTGGCTGGAAGAACTAAAGTTTATGAAACAATTGTAAAAGGAAACAATAATTTTGAATCTGGAGTTCCTGAGTCATTTAACGTTTTAATTAAGGAAATTAGAGCATTAGGTTTAAATATAGAATTAAATTAATATGGAAAAAAATTTAACAAAAAATTTTGATAATCAAAATTTAGTTCCAGAAAATAATTTTGATAGCATTAAAATTACATTAGCAAGCCCTGAAAAAATTAAATCATGGTCTTACGGTGAAATAAAAAAACCAGAAACAATTAATTATAGAACTTTTAGACCTGAAAAAGACGGATTATTCTGCTCAAGAATATTTGGTCCTGTAAAAGATTACGAATGTTTGTGTGGAAAATATAAACGTATGAAATTCAGAGGTATAATTTGTGAAAAGTGTGGCGTAGAAGTGACGAAATCAAATGTTAGAAGAGAAAGAATGGGACATATCGATCTTGCTTGCCCTGTAGCTCATATTTGGTTTTTAAAATCATTACCAAGCAGAATATCTTTAGCTGTAGACATGAAGCTTAAGGAGGTAGAAAAAGTTTTATACTTTGAAAGCTTTATAGTAGTAGAACCAGGCTTAACTACCTTAAAAAAATGCCAGTTATTATCAGAAGAAGCCTTGATTAAAGCACAAGATGAATTCGGAGAAGATGCGTTCACCGCAGGAATTGGTGCGGAGGCTGTAAGAGAAATATTAATTAATCTAGATTTAAAAAATGAACAAAAGAGATTAAGAGACTCATTGTCTAGCATTAAATCTAAAGTAACTGAAGAAAGAACTATAAAAAGGTTAAAATTAATCGAGTCTTTTATTTCTTCAGGAAACAAACCTGAATGGATGATTCTAACCTCTGTTCCAGTGATACCACCAGAGTTAAGACCTTTAGTTCCTTTAGATGGAGGTAGATTCGCAACATCAGATCTTAATGATTTGTATAGAAGAGTTATTAATAGAAACAATCGTTTAAAAAGATTATTGGATCTAAAAGCACCTGATATAATTGTTCGAAACGAAAAGAGAATGCTTCAAGAGTCAGTCGATGCATTGTTTGATAACGGCAGAAGAGGAAGAGTAATAACAGGTACTGGTAAGAGACCTCTTAAGTCTCTGGCTGAAATGCTGAAAGGAAAGCAGGGAAGATTTAGACAAAATCTTTTAGGAAAAAGAGTTGATTATTCAGGTAGGTCAGTAATAGTTGTTGGACCAGAACTTAAATTACACCAATGTGGCTTACCAAAAAAAATGGCTTTGGAATTATTTAAACCATTTTTATATGCAAGATTAGATAAATTAGGATTAGCAACAACAATTAAACAAGCAAAAAAATTAGTTGAAAAAGAAAGAAGTGAAGTATGGGACTCTTTAGAACATATTATTAGAGAACATCCTGTGCTTTTGAATCGAGCACCAACATTACATAGACTTGGTGTTCAAGCATTTGAGGCTAAACTTATCGAGGGCAATGCTATTGAATTACACCCACTTGTTTGTGCTGCATTTAATGCTGATTTTGACGGAGATCAAATGGCAGTTCATATACCTTTAAGCTTAGAAGCTCAATTAGAAGCTAGAGTTTTAATGATGTCAACTAACAATATACTAAGCCCTTCAAATGGAAAACCTATAATAGTGCCGAGTCAAGATATAGTCTTAGGAATATATTATTTATCACAAGGAGACGAAAATGATAAAAAACCAAAAGGTATTTTTTCTAGCGTAGAAGAAATTGAACAAGCATTAGAAAATAAATCAATAAGCTTACATTCAAAAATAATATCAACTTTTAGAACAAATAATGAAGATGGATCAAGTAAACTTGAAAAATATACTAGCACAGCAGGGAGATTTTTATTAGCAAATGTATTGCCTAAAAACAAAAATATTAAATTTAGTTTAGTAAATAGATTGTTGACTAAGAAGCATGTATCCGAAGTTATAGATGTAATTTTCAGATATTGCGGACAGAAAGAAACAGTTATTTTTTGTGATAAAATCAAAACACTTGGCTTTAAACATGCATTTAAAGCAGGTATTTCTTTTGGAAAAGATGATTTATTAATTCCTAAAACTAAGGAAGGTTTAATAAATAACACCAAGAAACAAATAGAAGAATATGAGAAGCAATACTCAGACGGTTTAATTACAAGAGGTGAAAAATATAACAAAGTTGTAGACGTATGGTCTAAGTGCACAGACATTGTTGCAAACGAAATGATGAAAGAAATTTCTTCAGCAGAAAAAATTTATGAAGACGATAGAATTGAGACAAATTCTGTATATATGATGGCAGATTCTGGCGCTAGAGGATCACAAGCTCAAATGAAACAATTAGCAGGAATGAGAGGTTTGATAGCCAAACCATCTGGAGAAATTATTGAGACACCTATTATTTCAAATTTTAAAGAAGGATTGTCTGTTTTGGAGTATTTTAACTCAACACACGGAGCAAGAAAAGGATTAGCCGATACAGCTTTAAAAACTGCAAACTCAGGTTATCTTACAAGAAGATTATGCGATGTGGCACAAGATGTGCAAATTACAAAATCAGAGTGTGATCCTAAAAAAAGATCATCAGTAACAATTTCAGAAATAATAGAAGGTGGAAATATTCTAGTAAGTTTATCTGAAAGAGTTCTTGGCAGAGTAGTGGCTGAGAATATTAAAAATCCAGTAACAGGAGAAGTTATTATTAAAAAAGATAAATTAATTGATGAGTTTGATTGTGAAAAAATTGACTCTGCTGGAGTAAAATCACTAAATGTATATTCTGTAATTACTTGTGCTTCCACTAAGGGTGTCTGCCAAGTTTGCTATGGTAGAGATTTAGCTAGAGGTAAATTAGTAAATATTGGTGAAGCTGTAGGAATGATTGCAGCTCAGTCTATAGGTGAACCAGGAACACAATTAACAATGAGAACTTTTCACGTTGGTGGAACAGCACAGATTAAAGAAGAGTCACAAATAGTTTCTCAAACAAAAGGTAAATTAAATATAATAAATAAAAATCTTATTGAAGACTCTAAGAAAAATATAATTGTAATGGGTAGAAATACTCAATTAAGTATCGAAGATGAAAGCGGAAGACAACTAGCAATTTATAAAGTTAATTACGGATCAAGATTGTTTTTTAAAGATGGCGATATGATTGAAAAAGGAAAAAAAATAGCTGAATGGGATCCTTATACTTTGCCAGTAATTGCAGAAACTGGTGGCATTGTTAATTACATGGATTTAACTGAAGGAAGTTCATTAACAGAAACTTTAGATGATGCCACAGGTTTATCGTCTAAATCAGTTACAGATTGGAAATCATTATCTAAAAACTCCGAATTAAAACCTCGTATTACTTTAAGAGATGATAAAGGTGAAATTATTAAAAAAGCAGATGGAAATGAAGCAAGATATTATTTAGTTCCAGATACTATTTTGTCTGTAAAGGATGGTCAAAAAATTTCAGCTGGCGATGTATTGGCCAGACTTCCTAAAGAGACATCTAAAACAAAAGATATTACAGGTGGTTTACCACGAGTTGCTGAACTATTTGAGGCAAGAAAACCAAAAGATAGCGCAATTATAGCTGAGAATGATGGAGTTATAGAATTTGGAAAAGAGGTAAGAGGTAAACAAAAAATTTCTATTGTTGCTTCAAGTGGTGAAACTTCAAATTATTTAATTCCAAAAGGAAAGCATGTTAATTTTAATCAAGGAGAGAAGATTAAAAAAGGGGAATATTTACTTGACGGAGCTCCATTGCCACACGATATATTAAGAGTCCTAGGTGTTGAGAAACTAACAGAATATTTTGTAACAGAAGTCCAAGAAGTTTATAGACTTCAAGGCGTTGTAATTAACGATAAACATATTGAAACTATTGTTAGACAAATGCTAAAAAGAGTTGAAATTAAAAATCCGGGTGATTCAGGATTATTAACTGGTGAAGTAATAGATTTGCTTGATATTAGTAAAATTAACGAAGAATTAAGAAAAGATAAAAAGAAACCAGCTATTTATGAAAGAATTTTACTTGGTATAACAAAAGCTTCTTTGCAAACAAATTCATTTATATCTGCAGCATCTTTTCAAGAGACTACAAGAGTATTAACTGATGCTTCCATTAAAGGTAAAATTGATACATTGGAAGGTTTAAAAGAAAATGTTATTGTTGGACGATTAGTGCCTGCTGGAACAGGTTTAACCAAGATTGATTGGGACAAACAAGCTAGAGATCAAGACAAGAAGAGATTAGAAGAATTACAAAAACAAGCGTTAAAAGCTTCACCAGCGCCAGAGCAAACAACTTAAATTACAATAGAACATCTAATAAATATTGACTTTTATCATTTCGATGTTAGTTTACGGCACATTTTGAATGTTAGAAGTAAGGCATTTTATAGCCTTAAACACTAACAAAAAACACGACCAGGCTATCCTTACTTCCACTTCAAAATATTATTATGCCAACAATTAATCAGTTGATTAAAAAAAGCAGAGTTAAACCAATAGTTCGAAATAAAGTTCCAGCTTTAGAACGTCAACCACTAAAACGTGGAGTTTGTGTAAAAGTTTATACGACAACACCTAAAAAACCAAATTCAGCATTAAGAAAAGTTGCAAGAGTAAGGCTGTCAAATGGATTTGAAGTTACAGCTTATATTCCAGGTGAAGGACACAATTTACAGGAACACTCAGTAGTTTTATTAAGAGGAGGAAGAGTTAAAGATTTGCCAGGTGTTAGATATCATATCTTAAGAGGTAATCTAGATACTCAAGGTGTAGCAAATCGTAAACAGAGAAGATCTTTGTACGGAGCAAAAAAACCAAAATAATATTATGTCTCGAAAAAGAAAAGCACCAGTTAGAAAAGTTTATCCAGACCCCAAGTTTCATTCAGAAATAGTTTCTAAATTTATTAATTCTATTATGTATGATGGCAAAAGATCAACCGCTGAAAAAATTTTATATGATGCATTAGAAAAAATTAAATCTAAAAACAATGAAGACCCATTAAAAATTTTTAATACAGCGATCAGCAATGTAAGGCCTAATTTAGAATGCAGATCTAGACGAGTTGGAGGCGCAACTTATCAAGTTCCTGTCGAAGTAAAATCAAAAAGAGCTCAAGCTTTAGCATTAAGATGGTTAATGGATGCTACAAGAAAAAGAAAAAATAAAACAATGGCTGATAAATTATATGCAGAGATTTTAGATGCATCACAAAATAAGGGATCAGCAATTAAAAAAAGAGAAGACACACATAAAATGGCAGAAGCGAATAAAGCTTTTGCACATTTCAGATGGTAAAATATTATGGCAGCCAAATACTCATTAGATAAATATAGAAACATTGGTATCATGGCGCATATTGATGCTGGCAAAACAACTACAACTGAAAGAGTTTTGTATTACACCGGTAAAAGTCACAAAATAGGTGAAGTCCATGATGGTGCTGCAACCATGGATTGGATGGAGCAAGAACAAGAAAGAGGTATTACAATTACTTCTGCTGCAACAACATGTTTTTGGAGAGATCATAGAATTAATATTATCGACACACCAGGACACGTAGATTTTACTATTGAAGTTGAAAGATCCTTAAAAGTTTTAGATGGTGCTGTGTGTGTATTTGATGGAGTGGCAGGAGTAGAGCCTCAATCAGAAACTGTTTGGCGTCAAGCTGATAAATATAAAGTTCCTAGAATTTGTTTCGTAAACAAACTTGATAGAACGGGTGCTGATTTTTATAGATGTGTGGAAATGATCAAAGATAGATTGGGTTGTAAACCATTGGTCCTTCAGTTGCCAATAGGTTCAGAAGCAGACCTAAAAGGTGTGGTTGATTTAGTTAAAATGAAAGGTGTTGTATGGCAAAATGAGGATTTAGGAGCAAAATTTGATTATGTAGATATTCCAGCCGATCTTAAAGAAAAAGCCAACCAATACAGAAAAGATTTAGTCGAGTCAGCCGTTGAACAAGATGAAAAATTAATGGAAGCTTATTTAGAAGGTAATGAACCATCTGAATCTGATCTAATCAAATGCATAAGAAAGGGAACTTTAAGTTTTAGTTTTGTTCCAATTACCACAGGGTCAGCTTTTAAAAATAAAGGCGTTCAACCATTATTAGACGCAGTAATTGATTATCTCCCTAGTCCAAAAGATCTTGGTTCGATTGAAGGAACTAAACTAGGGTCGGAAGATAAAGTGCAAATGAAATTTGCAGATAACGAACCTTTTTCTGCATTAGCATTTAAAGTAGCTAATGATCCATTTGTGGGATCTTTAACTTTTATTAGAATTTATTCAGGAACTATTAAAGCAGGAACATCAATTTATAACTCTTCAAAAGAAAAAACTGAAAGAGTCGGAAGAATGCTTCTTATGCACGCAAATAGCAGAGAAGACATTAAAGAAGCAACAGCTGGTGATATTGTTGCTTTAGCAGGACTAAAATACACAATTACTGGGCATACTCTTTGTGAAGAAAATAAACCGATTTTATTAGAACCTATGGAATTTCCGGATCCTGTTATTGAGATAGCTGTAGAGCCTAAAACAAAAGCTGACCAAGAAAAAATGGGAGAAGCTTTAGGTAGGCTAGCAAAAGAAGATCCTTCTTTTAGAGTTACTTCAGATGAGGAATCGGGTCAAACAATTATTAAAGGAATGGGTGAATTACATTTAGATATTATTGTGGATAGAATGAAGAGAGAATTTAAAGTTGAAGCTAATATCGGTGCCCCACAAGTTGCTTACAGAGAAACAATTTTAGGATCAACTGAAGTTACTTATATACACAAAAAACAAAGTGGTGGATCAGGGCAATTCGCAAAAGTTACTCTTAGCGTTGAACCTTTAGAACCAGGAAAAGGAAGAGAAGTAGAAAACAAAATTAAAGGTGGGTCTATACCAAAAGAATTTATTCCAGGTGTAGAAAAAGGTGTTTTAAGTGTAGCCGAAAGCGGAATATTAGCTGGTTTCCCTGTAATAGATTATAAAGTCACAATTTTAGATGGCTTACATCATGATGTTGACTCAAGTGTTTTGGCTTTTGAAATAGCTTCAAGAATGTGTTTTAGAGAAGCTTGTACGAAAGCAACATTAAAACTTCTTGAACCAATGATGAAAGTTGAAGTTGTAACACCAGAAGATTTTATGGGGGATGTGATTGGAGATTTAAATAGCAGAAGAGGACAAGTAGCTTCAACAGAGCCTAGAGGTAATGCAACAGCTATTAATGCTACAGTGCCATTAGCAAATATGTTTGGATATATTAATAACTTAAGATCATCCACGCAAGGAAGAGCGCAGTATACAATGCAATTTAGTCATTACGATAAAGTTCCTCAAAATGTGCAAGATGAAGTAACCAAGAAGCTAGCTTAATTATGGAAAACCAAAATATAAGAATACATTTAAAAGCATATGACAATAAAATCCTTGATCTTTCAACAGAGGAAATAGTTAATACTGCTAAAAGAACAGGTGCTCAAGTAAAAGGACCAATACCACTACCAACAAGAATAGAAAAATATACAGTTTTAAGATCACCTCATATTGATAAAAAAAGTAGAGAACAATTTGAGTCAAGAACACACAAAAGATTAATAGACATAATTGAACCAACTCCTCAAACAGTAGAAGCTTTAATGAAATTAGATTTAGCTTCAGGAGTAGATATAGAAATAAAGATATAAAATGAGCATAGGATTATTAGGAACAAAAATAGGAATGACTCGAGAGTTTATGAAAAGCGGCCAATCCGTTCCTGTAACTGTAATTAAAATAGAAAAAGGTAGAGTTTTAGATGTAATTACTAAAGATAAAAGAGGTTACAACGCAGTAAAAGTCGGATTTTGTAAAATTAAAAATTCAAAACTTACTAAGCAAATGAAGGGTTATTTTACGAAAAAAAAAACAGAACCCAAAAAAATATTGAAAGAATTTAGAATTGAAAAAAATGATCAATTTAAAGAAGGAAATGAATTTGGATTAGAAATATTTAATGATAAAAAATTTTTAGATGTTAGATCAAAAACAATAGGTAAAGGATTTGCAGGAGGTATGAAAAGATGGAATTTTTCGGGCTTAAGAGCTTCTCATGGTGTTTCAGTTTCTCATAGAGCTCACGGTTCAACAGGACAAAACCAAGATCCTGGCAAGGTTTTCAAAGGGAAAAAAATGGCTGGTCATATGGGAGATAAAATGAGAACAATGCTAAATTTAGAGATTATAAAATCAGATGTAGAGAATAATTTGATTTATTTAAGAGGTTCAATACCCGGATCAAAAAATACAACAGTTTTTTTAAGGGAGTCAGTAAAAAATATTACTAGAAAAACAGTTACTGAAAAACATGAAGCTAGAATAAAAAAAGCTGAATCAAAAAAAGGTAAAAAATAACTATGAAATTTCCTTTATTAAATATTGATGGAACTAAATCGACGTCAATTGAAGTGTCAGACAAGATAGTTAAGCTTAAAGTAAATCACAAATTGATTAAATTTGTGATTGATTGGCAATTAAATCATGCAAAACCAAGAACCGCTAAAACAAAACAAAGAAATGAAATTAAAGGATCAACAGTAAAAATTGTTGCACAAAAAGGTAGTGGAGGCGCACGTCATGCCAGTAGAAAGGCTCCATTATTTGTTGGCGGTGGTATTGCTCATGGTCCAAAAGGAAAAGTTTATAAAGTTAAAAAAATTAATAAAAAAGTCAGAAGATTGGCTTTAGCACAAACACTGTCTAAAAAAAATTCAGATAAAAATTTATATATTTTAGCAGATGTTAAGAAAGAAATTAAAAAAACTAAAGAATTTAATAAATTTCTAGAAAAAAATAATTTAGCTAACGCATTAATTATTTCAGATGAAGATTCTTTAAAAAATATCAATAAATCAGCAAGAAACATTAAAAATATAAAATTAATAAAACAAGAGGGAACTAATATTTATGATTTATTTAAATATAAAAATGTCATAATGACCTCTTCATCAGTTAAAAAAATACAAGATAGGATTCTAAGTGAGAAAAATTAACCATACAGATTCAATCAGAAGTCCAATTATTACAGAAAAAGCTACTATTTTATCTGAACAAAATAAAACTGTTTTTAAGGTTCATAATAAAGCTAATAAAAAAACTATTAAAAAAAATATTGAAAAATTATTTAAAGTTAGCGTTGTTAAAGTAAATATTATTAACAGAAAAGCAAAACTTAAAATAAAACAGGGAAAAAAATCATACAGAAGTGGTTACAAAAAAGCGATCGTAACTCTAAAAAAAGGTCAAAGCATTGATCTATCAACCGGTATCTAAATATGGCTTTAAAAACTTTTAAACCTTATACAAAATCAACTAGAGGCACCGTAGTCGTGGATAAAAGTGTTTTATGGAAAGGTTCTCCTTACAAACCACTAACACGTGGTCAAAATTTTACAGGCGGAAGAAATAATTATGGTCGTATAACATCTAGACATATAGGCGGTGGATCTAAACACAAATTTAGAATTATTGATTTTTTTAGAAAAAAGAAAAATATTTCTGCAACAGTTGATAGAATTGAATATGATCCAAATAGAACTGCTTATATAGCTTTAATAACTTATGAAGATAAAGAAAAATCATATATTATTTGTCCTCAAGGATTAAAACAAGGTGACAAAATTGAATCCGGCAAGAATGTTGAAATCAAAATAGGAAATTCTCTAGAATTAAAAGATATTCCTCCTGGAACTTCTATACATAATGTTGAATTAATACCAGGAAATGGAGGCAAACTTGCTAGATCCGCAGGCTCTTCAATAACATTATCAGGTTATGACGGCGATTACGCAATATTAAGATTATCATCTGGTGAAACAAGAAAAGTTAATAGCTCTTGCACAGCTACTATTGGAGTTGTTTCAAATCCAGATCAGAAAAATATTAAAATAGGTAAAGCAGGAAGAAATAGATGGAAAGGGAAGAGACCTCAAACAAGAGGTGTTGCTATGAACCCTGTTGACCACCCACATGGAGGGGGAGAAGGTAAAACATCTGGCGGAAGAAGCCCTGTATCACCATGGGGTCAATCTGCAAAAGGATTAAAAACAAGAAGACCAAAAAGAAGCGACAAATTAATTATAACAAGAAGAAAGAAAAGAAGATAATGACTAGATCTGTTTGGAAAGGACCTTTTGTACATCCAAGTTTATTAAAAAAAATTGATAAACTTAAAGATACTCCAAATAAAAAACCAATTAAAACTTGGTCAAGACATTCTACAATTATTCCTGAATTTGTGGGACATAGTTTTATGATTCATAATGGAAAGTCCTTTATACCAATAACTATTTCTGAGGAAATGGTTGGACATAAACTTGGTGAATTTGCTCCAACTAGAACATTTAAAGGACATACGCCAGCAGACAAAAAAGCGGCCGCTGTTGCTTCTGAACCAGCCAAGGTAGGAGGTGGCGATGCAAAAAAATAATACAACGGTTAAAGCAATAAACAAAAATGTGAGGTCAAGCCCTAGAAAATTGGCTTTAGTATTAAATTATATTAAAGGAAAAAAAGCAGATTTAGCTTTAAGAGATTTGGAATTTACGAGAAAAAGAATAGCTCTAGACGTAAGCAAAACTGTTAAATCAGCAATTTCAAATGCAGAAAACAACCATCAATACGATATTGATAATTTATTTGTTAAAGAAGCTTATGTTGGCAAATCACTTGTAATGAGACGATTTAGACCAAGAGCAAAAGGAAGAGCTAGCCCAATTAAAAAACCATTCAGCAGAATCACAATCATACTTGAAGAAAAAAAAGAAAAAAAGGAAACTAAGTAATGGGACAAAAAATTAATCCAATAGGCTTAAGATTAGGAATCAACAGGGGTTGGGATTCTACTTGGTTTGCTAAGAAAAAAGATTTTGGAAGATATTTAATAGAAGATTTTAAAATAAGAAATTATATTAAAAAAAATATAACTAACTCGGGTGTTTCAGAGATCATAATAGAGAGATCCTCAAAAAAATGCAAAGTTTCAATTCACACTTCTAGGCCAGGATTTGTTATTGGAAAAAAAGGTGCTGATATAGAAAAAATTAAAAAAAATATTATGAAAATCACTGATGGTGACGTTAATGTAAATATTAAAGAAATTAAAAAACCAGAACTTAACTCAAATTTGGTTGCAGAAAACATCGCTCAACAACTAGTTAAAAGAATAGCTTATAGGAGAGCCATGAAAAGAGCTATGCAATCAGCAATGAGATTAAATGCAAAAGGAATTAAAGTTATGTTAAGCGGAAGATTGGCAGGAAATGAAATAGCTAGAACAGAATGGTTAAGGGAAGGAAGCATACCTTCTCACACCTTAAGAGCCGACATCGATTATGGCTTTGCCGAAGCTTTAACAACATACGGAATAATTGGTGTTAAGGTTTGGATTTATAAAGGCGAGTTAATGGCAAAAGATGTAGAAAAAGAAAAAAAAGAAAGGGTTAAAAATGCTGCAACCAGTAAGAACTAAATATAGGAAAGCATTCAAAGGAAGAATTCATGGAAAAGCTTCGAGAGCTGTAGAATTAAATTATGGACAATTTGGACTCAAAGCAATGGAACCTGAGAGAATTATTGGTAAACAGATAGAAGCAGCTAGAGTTGCTTTAACAAGGTATATGAAAAGAACTGGAAAAGTATGGACTAGAATATTTCCAAATATTCCAGTTTCAAAAAAACCAACAGAAGTAAGAATGGGTAAGGGCAAGGGATCACCAGAATATTATGCGTGTAGAGTAAAACCTGGAAGAATAATATTTGAAGTAGATGGTGTCACGGAAGAAGTTGCAAAGATTGCTCTATACAAAGCATCTGCAAAATTACCAATTAAAACAAAATTTATTAGAAGATAATTTTATGGCTAAAAAAAAAGAAGACAAGAAATTAACAAAAGATCAGGCAGAAAAAAAGATACAAATTTTAAAAAAAGATTTATTTAATATTAGATTTAAGAAAATAAATAATCAAATAGAAAATTCTGCTCAATATAATGAAATTAAAAAAGATATAGCAAGATTATTTACAACAATTAAAAATACAAGATGACAAAAAAAATTTTAAAAGGAATAGTCACTAGTGCAAAAAATAACAAAACTATTGTTGTTGAAGTAACTAGAAAATTTAAACATCCTTTTTATGAGAAAATAATTAAAAGAACAAAAAAATATCATGCTCATGATGAAGCTAATAAATTTAAAGAAGGAGAAAAGGTTTCAATTGAAGAATGTAAACCAATTTCAAAAAGAAAAACTTGGCAGGTAATGAAATAATGATTCAAGTACAAACAGAATTAATGGTAGCAGATAACACAGGTGCTAAAAGAGTAGAGTGTATCAAGGTATTAGGTGGCTCAAAAAGAAGATATGCCTCAGTTGGGGACCTTATAGTAATAAGCGTTAAAGACGCTATACCTAAAGGGAAAGTAAAAAAAGGTGCGGTTCATAAAGCGGTAGTAGTTAGAACTAGAAAAGAAATCTATAGAGATGATGGTTCTAAAGTTCAATTTGATACAAATGCTGTAGTCTTAACAGATGAAAAAGGTGAACCAATAGGCACTAGAATATTTGGACCAGTTACACGTGAATTGAGAACAAGAGGACATACAAAAATTATTTCTCTTGCGCCGGAGGTACTTTAAAATGATTTTAAAAAAAGGGACACAAGTTAAAATTATATATGGTAAAGATAAAGGTAAGACAGGAGAAATTTTAGAAATAAATAAAAAATTAAATAAATTAAAGATTAAATCTATTGGCATGATTAAAAAACATTTAAAACCAACTAAAGAAAATAAGGGTGGAATAGTTTCAAAAGAAAGTTTTATACACCAATCAAATGTAAAAAATTTAGATCAAAATAAAAAAGAAAAAAAAATAGCAGGTAAGAAATGAATCCAAGATTAAAAATAGCCTATGAGAAAGAAATTATTAGCAAGTTAATGAGCAAACTAAATTTTAAAAATAAACACGAAGTTCCTAAAATTGATAAGATAATATTAAACATGGGCTTAGGTGAAGATGCCTCTGATGGAAAAAAACTAAAATCCTGCATGGAAGACATGTCATTAATAGCAGGCCAAAAACCTGTAATTACAAAATTTAAAAAATCTATATCTAATTTTAAAACAAGAAAAGGATTTAATGCTGGAGTTAAAGTTACTTTAAGATCAAATAAAATGTATGAATTTATTGACAGATTGGTAAATATTGCCTTACCTAGAGTAAAAGATTTTAGAGGTTTAACTTCTAAAGGAATAGATAGTTCTTACAATTACTCTTTTGGAATTAAAGAACATATTATTTTTCCAGAAGTTAATTTTGACAAAGTTGACAAAATAAGAGGTTTAGACATTACTATTGTTATGACAAGTAAAACCAAAGAAGGAACTTTGGAATTACTTAGAGGATTTAATTTTCCATTAGATAATAAAAAGAATTGAGGTAAAAATGGCTAAAACAAGCGCAATACAAAAAAATTTAAAGAGAATAAAACTTGTGAAAAAATATGAAAAGAAAAGAGCTGCATTAAAAAAGATAATTAAAAATAAAAAATTAGAATTGTCAGAGAGATTTGCCGCTCAATTAAAATTGAATAAATTGCCAAAAAATTCAGCAAAAATAAGAATAAGAAATCGTTGCGAAGTATCAGGTAGGCCTCATGGGGTTTATAGAAAACTTAAAATATCGAGAATTGCACTAAGAGACATGGCTTCATCTGGTAAAATTCCGGGAATAACTAAATCAAGCTGGTAGGAGAAATATGACATTAACAGATCCAATTGGAGATATGTTTTCAAGAATTAGAAACGGTCAAATGAGATCATTGAATTCTGTAGATATACCTTCATCTAATTTTAGAGAAAATATTTTAAAAATTTTAAAAAATGAAGGCTATATCAAAGATTATTATATTGAAAAATCAAAAAACAATAAGGCTAATTTAAAAATAAATCTTAAATATTATGAAGGAGATCCTGTGATTAAAGAAATTAAAAGAATTTCGAAACCAGGAAGAAGAGTTTATTCAAGAGCAAATAGTATTCCTAGAGTTATGAATGGATTAGGATTAGCAATTCTTTCAACGCCGAAAGGTGTAATGAGTGATTCAGAAGCAAGAAAAAATAATGTTGGTGGAGAAATAATTTGTAGGGTATTTTAATGTCAAAAATTGGAAAAAAAAATATATTGATACCAAAAGAGTCTTCAATAAAAATTGAAGGTGCAAATTTAACCATTACTGGCCCTAAAGGATCTAAAACATTGACTATTAATGATAAGATTTTTTCATCAAAACTTAATGAAAAAAATGAGTTCCAAATTTTACCTTTAAATAAAAAAACGGATAAAAAGACAAGTGTAATGTGGGGAACCTATAGAAGCTTAATCAATAATGCAATTACAGGCGTTTCTAAAGGACATGAAAAAATTTTAGAATTAAATGGAGTTGGATTTAGAGCAAATATAAAAGGAGAAAATTTAAATTTACAAATAGGTTTTAGCCATGATGTAAATTTTAAAATTCCAAAAGATACTAAAATTACTGTTGAAAAACAAACGACAATTAAAATTAACGGTGTAGACAAAGATTTAGTTGCGAAGGTAGCTGCAGATATTAAGAGTCTTAAACCTGTAGAACCTTACAAAGCCAAAGGTATTAAAGAAAAAGGTCAATTTGTACTAAGAAAAGAAGGAAAGAAAAAATAATGAAAAAGATTAGAGGTAAAATTAAAAGAAAATTAAGAAATAGAAAAAAACTTAGAGAAGTTAATAACAACAGATATAGAATTTCTGTATCTAAATCCTTAAATAATCTTTTTGCTCAAATAATAGATGACAAAAATAGAAAAACTTTAGTTTCTGCCTCTTCAATTGAAAAAGAGATTAAGAAGAATAAAGTAAAAAAAATAGAAAAATCAAATTTAATAGGAGAAATTTTAGCTAAGAGGGCCAAAGAAAAAAATATAAGCAATGTATATTTAGATAGAGGTGAATATAAATACCACGGAAGAATAAAAGCCTTTGCAGAAATATTAAGAAAAAATGGATTAAAATTTTAATATGGTTGAAAATAAAAAAATAGAAAGCGATATAAAAGAAAAACTGGTTGCTATAAATAGGATTACTAAAGTAGTTAAAGGAGGTCGTAGATTTGGTTTTGCTGCATTAGTAGTTGTTGGTAATCAAAAGGGCTCCGTCGGCATTGGTCAAGGTAAGTCTAAACAAGTTCCTGACGCAATCAAAAAAGCTACTGAAGTTGCTAAAAAAAGTCTTGTTCAAATTCCTTTAAAGGATGGAAGAACTTTACATCATGATGTTAAAGGCAAAAATGGATCGGGGAAAGTATTTATGAGATCAGCTCCAGCTGGAACAGGAATAATTGCTGGTGGACCAATTAGATCTGTTTGTGAAGTTTTAGGAATACAGGATGTTGTAGCTAAATCTCTTGGATCTGCAAATCCACATAACGTTTTAAAAGCTTGTGTTAATGGATTAAAATCTCAAAATTCGCCAAAAATATTATCTGCAATTAGAGGAAAAAAAATATCCGAAATTGTTTTAAAAAGAGAGGCTAAATAATGGAATTAAATAATTTAGTAAAAAATAATAAAAAGAAAACAAGAGTAGGCAGAGGCATTGGTTCTGGTAAAGGAAAAACTTCTACGAGAGGACACAAAGGTCAAAAATCTCGATCTGGTGTAGCTATAAAAAGTTTTGAAGGCGGTCAAATGCCCTTATATAGGCGTTTACCAAAAAGAGGGTTTAAATCATTAAGTAAGAAAAATACTGCAATATTAAATCTATCTAAAATTCAAAGTATTTATGAAAAAAATAAAGATAAATTAAATAGTTCATTAGATTTGAAGTCTTTAAAGGATAAAAAATTTATAAATAAAAAATATTTAAAATTAAAAATTTTAGGAACAGGTGAATTAAAAATTAAGATAGATATTACGGCTCATCATGCATCAAAACAAGCAAAAGAAAAAATTGAAAAAGCAGGTGGAAAATTAAATATTTTAAAAAAATAATCCAATATGTCTAGCGAAACCTTAAATACATCAGGTGCATTTAGTCAGGCAAAAGATCTTAAAAATAGAATTTTATTTACTATTTTGCTTTTGATTGTTTACAGGTTGGGAACTTATGTTCCAATTTCAGGAATTGATCCCCTGGCTTTGAAAGAAATAATGGCAAATAGTCAAAAGGGATTATTAGGTATGTTTAATATGTTTTCAGGAGGCGCAGTAACTAGAATGGCGATATTTGCTCTTGGAATTATGCCTTATATTTCTTCATCAATCATAGTTCAATTATTAACCGGCGTGTCTGATTACTTTAAGAGTTTAAAAGAGCAAGGCGAAACTGGAAGAAAAAAAATAACTCAAATTACAAGATATGGAACAGTTTTAATAGCTTGCTTGCAAGGTTACGGTGTTTCAGTTGGTTTAGAAAATGCTGGAAATTTAGTAATTGATCCAGGAATGGGATTTAGAATCATAACTACAATTTCATTAGTTGCAGGAACAACATTTCTTATGTGGTTAGGTGAACAAATAACCTTAAGGGGAGTTGGAAATGGTATTTCGCTAATAATTTTTTCTGGAATAGTAGCTGAGATACCAAGAGCTTTAGCCTCAACTTTTGAATTAGGTAGAACCGGAGCTTTGTCAGCTTTAATGATAGTAGGAATATTTATATTAGTGATATTTACAGTTTTATTTATTGTATTTTTTGAAAGAGCCATGAGAAAAATTTTAGTAAACTATCCTAAAAGACAAGTTGGTAATAAGATATATGGAGGTGATTCTTCTTATCTACCATTAAAAATTAATACAGCTGGAGTTATCCCAGCGATATTTGCTTCTGCTTTATTATTATTGCCAATCACACTTACAAATTTTGGATTCGCTGAATCAGATCTTTCTATTAAAATTTCATCTATGTTTACACAGGGACAACCTTTGTACATGTTGTTATATGCATCGGGTATTATATTTTTTGCATTTTTCTATACATCCATTGTTTTTAATCCTAAAGAAACTGCAGAAAATTTGAGAAAATACGGAGGATACATTCCTGGAATTAGACCAGGAGAACGAACCGCTGAATATATTGAAAGTATTTTAATTAGGTTAACAACTGTTGGATCTTTATATCTTACATTCGTTTGTTTAATGCCAGAATTTTTAATTGCTAAATATCCAATTCCTTTTTATTTAGGCGGCACCTCGATTTTAATTGTTGTAGTTGTTGCCATGGATACTGTAACGCAAGTTCAGACAAGGTTGATGAGCTCTCAGTATGAGTCATTAATAAGAAAAACTAAATTTGGAAGATAATTAGTTTTATGAATCTAATTATATTTGGCCCTCCAGGAGCTGGAAAAGGAACACAAGCAGATTTTATTGTTAAAAAATATAATCTATTTCAATTATCAACAGGTGAACTTCTTAGAAGTGAAATTAAAAATAAAACAGAATTGGGTATTAAAATTTCTTCAGCAATAAATGGAGGATCTTTAGTTTCAGACGATATAGTTAAGAAATTAGTTGAGATTTTTATTTCTAATGAAAAATATAAAGATAGGTTAATTTTTGATGGTTATCCCAGAAACTTAATTCAAGCCAAAACTCTAAATGAATTACTTAGACAACATAACCAAAAAATTGATCTTGTTTTAAAACTATCAGTGTCATTAGATATAATTAAAAAAAGAATTTTAGAAAGACGAACCCTAGAAAAAAGATCTGATGATAGCGAAGAAATAGCCATTAAAAGATATAAAACTTATGAAAAATCTACAGAACCTGTAATTGAATATTATAAAAAATTGAATTTATTAAAGGTGATCGATGGAGAGAGGTCAATTGATCAAATAAATAAAGAAATTAGCGATATTATTAGCCTTATATAGAGTTGACTTTAAGTAATTAGGCAATATAAATACGCATTTGGAACTTAACTCATTATAATATGGCCCGTATAGCAGGAATAAACATTCCACAAAATAAAGTTGTAAGCATAGCATTAACCTATATTCATGGGATTGGACCATTTTCTTCTAAAAAAATTTGTGAAAAATTAGATATTCCCTCGTCAAAAAGAGTTAATGAATTGACTGAAGAACAGGTATTAAAGATTAGAGAATTTATAGACGCAAATCATAAGGTTGAAGGAGACTTAAGAAGAGAAGTTTCTGTAAACATTAAGCGATTAGTAGACTTAGCTTGTTATAGAGGCACAAGACACAAAAAAAAATTACCTGTACGTGGTCAAAGAACTCAATGCAATGCAAGAACAAGAAAAGGTAAAGCTATTGCAATTGCAGGAAAAAAATTAACACCACTTAAAAAATAAATTTATAATTACTAATGAATAAAAAAGTTGAAAAAATAGAAAAAAAAACTGAAGAAAAAAAATCTGAATTAGTTAAAAAAGAGAGCACTTTTAAGAAAAAGAAAAAAATTAAAAAAAATATAACATCAGGAATTGCTTATGTTTATTCGACTTTTAATAATACAATTATCTCTATAGCTGATGAAGGTGGAAATGTTATTTCATGGTCGTCTGCAGGTTCAAAAGGTTTCAAAGGATCTAGAAAATCTACTCCATATGCCGCACAAGTGGCCGCAGATGATGCTGGCTCAAAAGCTTATGAACAAGGATTAAGAACATTAACTGTTCAAGTAAAAGGCCCAGGATCTGGTCGAGAAACAGCTTTAAGATCATTACAATCTAGAGGTTTTAAAATATTATCAATAAAAGACACAACACCAATGCCACACAACGGCGCAAGACCACCAAAAAGAAGGAGAGTGTAATGCCATCTACGTCAAATGTTATAGATAAAAATTGGAAAGCTTTAATTAAACCAAATAAATTAGAAATTAAAAGTAATGAAGATAAAACAATTGCAACAGTCGTTGCCGAACCTTTAGAAAAAGGATTTGGACAAACTATTGGTAACTCATTAAGAAGAATTTTATTATCATCGATTCAAGGAGCTGCAGTTTCAGCTATTCAAATAGATGGTGTTCTTCATGAATTTTCATCAATAAAAGGTGTGAGAGAAGATGTTACTGACATTGTATTAAATGTAAAAAACTTAGCGATTAGATCATCTTCTGCAAGTACTAAAAAGATTATTTTGGATATTAAAGGTCCTAAAGAAGTTAAAGCAAAAGATATTACTCTTGTTTCAGAAATAGAAATTCTAAATCCTGAACAAACCATTTGTAACTTGGATGAAAAAACTAGTTTTCATATGGAATTAATGATTAGTACAGGCAAAGGTTATGTTGCTGCTCCAAAAAATAAAAATGAAGATAGTCCTTTAGGATTAATTTCAATAGATTCTTTATTTAGCCCAGTTAAAAAAGTTTCTTTTGCAATAGAAAATACGAGAGCAGGTAGCGCACTTGATTATGACAAATTGGTAATGACCGTTGAAACAAATGGTACGGTTGACGCAGAGGATGCAATTGCCTATTCAGCTAGAATATTTCAGGATCAATTATCAATGTTTGTTAATTTTGAAGATCCTAAAGAAATAGTGAAAGAAGTTAAATCTACAGAACCAGAATTTAATAGAAATTTATTAAAAAGAGTTGAAGAACTTGAATTGTCTGTAAGATCAATGAACTGTCTAAAAAATGATAATATAATTTATATAGGTGATTTAGTTCAAAAAACAGAACCAGAAATGTTAAGAACACCAAATTTTGGTAGAAAATCTCTTAATGAAATTAAAGAAGTTTTAAATACAATGTCTTTATATTTGGGCATGGAGATACCAAATTGGCCACCAGATAATATTGCAGAATTATCTAAAAAACTTGAGGATAATAACTATTAATGAGACATGGGATTGGTTACAGAAAATTAAATAAAACTGGTGAGCATAGAAAAGCTTTATTTAAAAATATGCTCAATTCTTTAATTAAATATGAGCAAATAATTACTACTTTACCTAAAGCTAAAGAGCTAAAACCTCAAATAGATAAAGTTATTACAATTGGAAAGAAAAATATATTAAGCAACAAAAAAAGACTTTTTTCTAAACTACAAGACAAAAAATCAGTTACAAAAGTATTTGATGAATTATCAAAAAGATATAGTTCAAGAAAAGGTGGATATTCAAGAGTATTAAAAGCTGGATTTAGAACTGGCGATGATGCTCCTATGGCTGTTATTGAGTTAGTAGATAGAAATCCAGAAGCTAGAAAAGTTGATAAACCAAAAAAAGTTGAAAAAACAGAAAACGAAAAAAAGACAGATCAAAAAGTAGCAAGCAAATAGTTTCAGCTCTACATGCCAAAAACCTATACTGTTGAAAAAGATTATCAAAACTCACGTTTTGATAGATGGTTTAAAGCAAAAATAATAAATATTCCCCAGTCATTAATCGAAAAAATTATTAGATTAAATAAAGTAAAAATTAACAGAAAAAGAGCAAAATCATCCTATAGAGTCCAATCTGGAGATGTTGTAGAAGTTTACGATATTTCAAAATTTAAAATAAATGATAGGACTAGAGCATTAAAATATAAGCCATCTAGAAAAGAAATTAATGTATATGACGACTACGTAATAGAAAATAATGAAAATTTTGTAGTTATAAATAAACCGGCTGGAATTGCAGTCCAATCTGGAACAAAATCATTTAAGAATATTATTGATTTATTAAAAAACACAAGGTATTTTGAAAATCATAAACCATACATTGTTCATCGATTAGATAAAGAAACTTCTGGTGTTTTGATTGTAGCCAAAACAAGAGAATATGCTCAATTATTTACTTCACTTTTTAGAATCAGAAAAATGCATAAAACATATGTTGCTTTGACTTATGGAAAAGTTTCTAAATCTAAGGATATATTGAAAGATGATCTAGTTTTTTACGATAATAATAAAAAGATAATACAAAAGGCAATTTCTCATTTAAAAGTTTTAAAGTCTTCAAATGATTACTCTTATGTTGAGTTAAATCCAATAACTGGAAGAAAGCATCAATTAAGAAAACAGCTATATAATATTGGAAATCCTATTGTCGGAGATGATAAATATTTTATAAATAGAAAAGCTAATAAAAAAAAGATAAAAAGCAAAAATCTAATGTTGCATGCTTATAAAATTAAATTTATGATAAATAATATCCAGTATAATTTTAAAGCCAGATATAATAATGATTTTGAAGAATTTTTAAAAAAAAATCTTTAAATTTTGCTTATATTTTTTATAAATATTTTTTTTAGTTTTTCTTCTATATTTTTAATTATTATACCTTTTTCATTATATACAGATGTTATTTTTTGATTATTAAGTCCACAAGGAACAATTTTTAGATAATCATCAAGATTGTTGTTTATATTTATAGAACATCCGTGATAAGCAACCCATTTTGAAATTTTTAAACCAATAGCAGCTATTTTTTTCTCATTTACCCAAATACCAATATTTTTTTTATCTTTTTTTCCTTTAATTTTATATATCATCAAAAATTCAATAATACTTTTTTCAATTAAACCTATTAGTTTTCTAATGTCTTTCTTTCTATTGTTTAAATTTAAAACAAAATAGATGATTTTCTGCCCCGGATTATGCAACGTGATTTTTCCCCCTCTATTTGTCTTAATGACTTTAATTTTATCATCCAATATCTCTTTGTCATCAGATCTAATACCTGCAGTATAGGTAAGCGGATGCTCTAAAATCCATAATAATTCTTTACCCTTGTTTGCTTTAAGTTCTTCAACACGTTTATAAAGAATTTTTACAGCAGTTTTATAGGAAATACGTCTTTTACTTATTTTTACTTCCATGCTCATTTAGTTTGAAATTTATCATTTTATCGACTATTAGTCTCAAAAAAACAATCAGAGATATTTATGACTTTAGTTAAATCAACAGGAAATAAAAAGGTCAATCTCGATTTTAATAAGGAATTTGTCAATACATTTTCTGAAAAAATTCAATCTTCTGATATAAAATTTATTAACCAAACTCTTAAAGATTTGCATGAGGCTGATATAGCAAATTTAATAGAAAATCTATCTAACGAAACAAGAGTCAAGCTTATCGAATTAGAAGAGTTTAATATTGATCCTGACATTTTTATTGAACTTAATGAGTCAATACAAAGCGAAGTCCTTCAACTTCTATCAACAGAGTCAATAATTAATATTATTAAAAGACTTGAGTCTGATGACTCAATCAAAATATTAGAGAATTTAGAAAAAAGTAAAAAAGAATCAGTTTTAGAAAAATTACCACCTAAAGATAAATTTCTCTTAGAAGAAGGTTTAAGTTATCCAGAAGACTCCGCAGCTAGAATTATGCAAAGAGAATTTACAGCAGTTCCAAGTAATTGGAGTGTAGGTCAAACCATAGATTATTTAAGAGAAAATAAAGATCTTCCTAAAGAATTTTTAGAAATTTTTATTGTAGATAATGAATTTAAACCTATAGGAACAGTTCCTTCTTCAAGAGTATTGAGAACTTCTAGAGATTCGAAAATGAATTCTATAATGTCTGAGATGCCAGTTTTAATTTCAGTTAATATGGATAAAGAGGAAGTAGGACATACTTTTGAAAGTTATAATTTAGTTTCTGCCGGAGTAGTAAATAAAGATAATAAATTAGTAGGAATGATTACAGCAGATGATGTGGTTACAGTAGTCCAGGAAGAAGCTGAAGAAGATGCATTAAGATTAGCAGGTGTTGGTGACGAAGAAATAACAGATAGTGTTATCGTTAAAACTAAAAGAAGATTTAATTGGTTACTATTGAATTTATTTACAGCATTACTTGCTACCTGGGTAATAAGTAACTTTGGTGCTTCCATAGAACAAATGGTTGCCTTAGCCTTTTTAATGCCAATTGTTGCTTCCATGGGTGGAAATGCAGGCATGCAAACTTTAGCAGTAACCATCAGAGCTATAGCAAAAAAAGAATTATCAACGAGTAATTTTAATCGAGTAGTAGGAAAGGAATTTATTATAGGAATTTTAAATGGAGTTATTTTTGCAATTATTACAGCAATTATCGTTCATCTTTGGTTTAAAGAAATAAATTTATCTTTATTGATAGGTGTTTCAATGATTTTGAATATGATTGTAGCTGGTTTATTTGGAATATTAGTTCCCGTTTCTTTAAAGAAGATGAATATTGATCCAGCATTAGCTTCAAGTGTGTTTGTAACCACTATAACAGATGTGATTGGTTTTCTATCTTTTCTAGGTTTAGGGTCTTATTATTTTCTTAATTAGATATTATCGATTAATCTAGTTTTGTTAAGATAAAAAGCAATAAAAATTTTAAATTTTTCTCTTTTACTTTTAGGTTGCCTTAGAGTCTTTGAATTATAAAATTCAATATAGTCAATTTTCGTTACTCCTAAATTTATTAAATCTTTTTTGATGGTAATAGATTTAGAATTAAAAAATTCTTTTTTAATCAGTCTTTTTTTATTTTTTAAATATTTAATAACATTTGAGGCAATTTTAAATTGATTTTTATTCAAATTATTATTTCTAGTAGAGCAGGCTACACCATTTTTTTCTCTTATCGTGTTACAATTAATTACTTTTGTATTAATTTTTCTTTTTAATATATGCTTACTAATTAGATACGATTGTTGAAAGTCTTTAATTCCTAAAAAAATATATTTAGGTTTTATTAACTCTAAAAATCTATTAACAATATTTAGAACCCCTTTAAAATGATCTTTCCTTGATCTACCACAAAGTTTTTTTGAAAATTTATCTAAAAAAATCTTATTTTTTACTTGAAATGAAAAAACATCTTTAAAGCTTGGAAGATAAATCAAATCAACCTTTAAATGCTTTAATATTTTTAAATCTTTTTTCAGATTACGTGGATAATTAATAAAATCTTTTTTTTCATTAAATTGCTTTGGATTAACAAAGATTGAAACCAATGTTTTACCTTTATAATTTTGTGATTTTTTAATTAAAGATATATGACCTTTATGTAAACCACCCATTGTAGGTACAAAAGATATATTTTTGATATTCGAAATCTCTTCTTTTAATTTATGTTTACTTTTAAATATTTTCATTTATTTATTGTAGTGATAATAAGTATTATGAGAATCATATGATAAAACAAGCAATTATTCCACTAGCAGGTTTAGGAACAAGGTTGTTACCATTAACTAGTGTAATTCAAAAAGAATTATTACCACTAAATGGTAAGCCAAATTTAGAGTACATAATGGAAGAATGCGTCGAAGCTGGAATCAAGCAGTTCATTTTGATAGTTCCTAAAAATAGACCTACAATAAGAAATTATTTTTTTAATGATGTATTTTATAAAAGATTAATCAAGAAGAAAAAAAAAGATAAGAAATTAAAAGAAATATTCAAAAGGATTAAGAGGTATCAAAAGATGATAAAGTTTGTATATCAAAATAAACCTGATGGAACAGGAGCCGCAGTTTTGAAATGTAAAAAATATTTAAAAGATAAACATTTCTTGATGCTTCTTGCGGATGATTTAATAATTAAAAAAAATTGTTCAAAAGAAATGATTTCTTTACATAAAAAAACAAAGGGATCTATAATAGCAACTAGAAAAGTAGAAAGAAGAACAGTTTCAAGATGGGGAATTTTAGGGGTTAAAGAAAAAAAAAAACATTCATTCTCAATTAATGAAGTAATTGAAAAGCCTAAATTGAAAGATGCACCATCAAATTATGCCATAATTGGAAGATATATTTTACCTAAAAAAATTCTTTCTGTTTTAAAAAATCAAAAAAAAGGAAAAGGCGGAGAGATACATATCACAGACGCAATCAAAACCTTAATCGAAAGGGGAGAAAAATTTTATGGAAATATTTTTAGAGGAAAATATTTGGACTCGGGAACACTTGAGAGTTACATCAAGTCAAACTTAATAATTTCAAAATTATAATAATATTATGAAATTATGTATGATAGGAACAGGATATGTTGGTTTGGTCAGTGGAACGTGTTTTGCTGATATAGGAAATCAAGTATATTGCGTTGACAAAGATGTTTCAAAGATAAATAAATTAAATTTAGGAACCTCACCCATTTATGAACCTGGTTTAAATGAGTTAATAAAAAAAAATTATATAGCCAAAAGATTGTTTTTTACAACAGACTTAAAAAAAGCTATTAATTTTTCGGATATAATTTTTATTTGTGTTGGTACACCAACCAAAAAAGGTTCTCTTAAAGTAGATTTATCTTATGTATATAAATCGATTAAAGAAATCATTTCTTCAACAAAAAATAAGAAAATTATTGTAACAAAATCAACTGTTCCTATTGGAACAGGTGACGAAATTGAGAAAATAATTAAGAAACTAAAAAAGAAAAATTTTGAAGTAATTTCTAACCCTGAATTTTTAAGAGAAGGTGAAGCGATTAGAGATTTTAGATATCCTGATAGAATAGTTATTGGTTCAAATAATAAAAAGATATTTAAAAAAATGAAAACTCTCTATACCCCCCTAATAAGTAAGGGTGCAAAGTTTTTTACAACATCTAGAAGGGGAGCTGAATTAATCAAGTATGCATCAAACGCTTTTCTTGCTACAAAAATTACATTTATCAATGAAATATCAAATTTATGTGAAAAGACAGGAGTTAATGTTGAAGATATATCTTTAGGTATTGGCTCTGACAATAGAATAGGAAGTAGATTTTTAAGAGCAGGTCCTGCGTACGGAGGATCCTGTTTTCCAAAAGATACAAAAGGTTTAGTTTCAATTGCTGATAAAAATAAGATAAATCTTTCAATTGTTAAATCAGTTATTAAGTCTAATCAAAACAGAGTAAATTTACATACTAAAAGAATTCATAAAATAATTGGTTCTAAAGTCAGAAATAAAAAGATAGCTTTTTTAGGAGTCACATTTAAACCAAATACAGACGATATGAGGGACTCGACAAGTCTAAAAATGATACCTTATCTTTGCAAAAAGGGAGCAAAAGTTTCCTATTATGATCCTTCAGGTAAGAAAAAAGTGTTTTCAAACATTAAAAATTGTAAATATGAAAATGATATAAAAAATAACTGTAAAAATGCAGATTTAATTATTTTACTCACCGAGTGGGACGAATTTAAAACAATAGATTTTAAAAAGATTAATAAAAACAAAAACTTGAAAATTTATGATCTGAGAAATTTATATAATTTAGATCAAATGAAAGAAAAAAATATGAAATATTATTCTGTAGGAAGGCCTGATATTAATTAATTTCAAATATTGCATCAACTTCAACAGCTACACCTAATGGTAAACTATTAGAACTGATAGCAGCTCTTGTGTGCAAACCTTTATTATCAAAAATTTTTGCAATAATTTCAGATGCTCCATTTATAACTTTTGGTTGATCTATAAAATTATCGGTGGAGTTGACATATCCTGTCAATTTTATACAAGATTTTACTTTTGAGAGATCGTTATCACATGCTTTTTTAACTTGTGAAATTATAGCTAAGCCACATCTCTTTGCAGCCTCATAACCTTGATTTGTATCTAAATCTTTACCAATTTTTCCTTTTATAAGATTACCTTTTTCATCAGTTGAAATTTGACCTGATATAAAGAGTAACTTTCCAATTATTTTACTCGCAACGTACGCTCCTACAGGATCCTTTGGGTCTGGTAACTTAATGTTATTTTTCTTTAAATTTTCTTCAATAGACATTTATTTTTTTCGTCCTTTTTTCTTACTTTTATCGTATTCTCTTCTTTTCTCAATTAAAATTAAAGCATCTTCCATTGTTAGTTCATTGGGATCTTTTTCTTCAGGAATAGTTGCGTTTAATGATTTGTATTTAATATAAGGTCCAAACTGTCCTTTCATTACTCTAACAGGTTTTTTATCTTCTGGATGTTCACCAAGATCTTTTATCATTGAAGAAGATATTCGCCCAGGTTTTGCTTCTGCGATCATTGTAATGGCTCGATTAATACCAATCGTAAAAATTTCTTCAACATTTTCTAATCTTGCAGATTTATTTTCACATTTTAAGTAAGGACCAAATCTTCCAGAATTTAAAGTTATATCTTTTCCTGTATCTGGATTTTGTCCTAAAACTTTTGGAAGTGAACAAAGAAATTTTGCTTGCTCTAAATTAACACTATCAACTTCAATTCCTTTAGGGATTGAGACATTTCGAAGATGATCATTTTCTTTTTTTTTCTTTTTTTTACCTTTTTTTGGAGTCTCTTCAACATTTTCTAATTCTTTTTCGTATTGTAAATAAGGACCAAATCTTCCATTTTTTAAATATATATCTTTACCATAATCATTTTGTCCTAATAATTTTGGTTCAGCTAAATTATATTGAGCAGCAGCTTTTGCTTTTGATAGAGGTCTTGTAAATTTACATTCAGGATAATTAGAGCAACCAATAAACGCTCCTCCTCTAAAACTATTTTTAAGGCTTAATTCACCGTTAGAGCATAATTTGCATTTCCTATCTATGGAATCATTGGAATCCCTATCAAATATGAGCGCTCCTAGACTTTCATTTAATAGATCCAATACTTCACGTGTTCTTTTTTCTTTTACTTTTCCAACGTTTTCATAGAAATCTTTCCAAAAATTATTCAAAACTTCCACCCATTCAATTTTTCCACTGGTTATTTCATCTAGTTGATTTTCTAGATCTGCTGTAAAATTATAATCAACATACCTAGAAAACAATTTTTCAAGAAAAGCTGATATCAATTTTCCTCTATCTGTGGGATGAAATCGTTTATTTATTTGTTCTACATAATTTCTAGTTGATAATACTGATATAATACTTGCATAAGTTGAAGGTCTTCCAATACCCAATTCTTCCATCTTTTTCACTAAGCTTGCTTCTGAGTATCTAGGCGGCGGATCCGTAAAATGTTGTTCATCGTTTAATTTAAGTATGCTTATTTCTTCACCAGCCTTAACTTCAGGCAATATATTTTTAGCATCTTCATCTGTTTCTTGAACTTGATAAACTTTTAAAAATCCTTCAAATTTAATTATAGATCCGCTTGCTCTGAAATTTATATTGTTATCTTTAGATGATATAAGAATAGTATTTCTATCAAATTCTGCAGGATTCATTTGAGAAGAAAGAGCTCTGCTCCATATTAATTCATAAAGTTTGTATTGATCTGCGTTAACATATTTTTTTATGTCACTTGGTTTTCTTTTAACATCGGTCGGTCTTATAGCTTCATGAGCTTCTTGTGCGTTTTTTGCTTTTTTTCCAGTGTAGCTATTAGGCTGATCAGGTAAAAATTTATTTCCAAAATCTTTTTTAATTAAATTTCTAATCTCATCTATAGCTTCTTGAGAAATGTTTGTTCCATCAGTTCTCATGTAGGTAATTAATCCTGTAGTCTCTCCCTCAATATCAATTCCTTGATATAATCTTTGAGCTATCTGCATAGTTCTAGACGCTCCAAAACCAAATTTCCCAGAAGCTGTCTGCTGTAATGTCGAAGTAGTGAATGGCGCTAATGGGTTTCTCTTAAATACTTTTGTATTGACATCTTTTATGATAAATTTTGATTTATTAATTATATTTATAGCTTGATCGATTTCATTTTTATTTTTAAATGTAAATCGTTCTATTTTTTTTCCATCATATAAACTTAATTTAGATAAAATATTTTTATTATCTTTATTTGTAAAATCTGAAGTTAAAGTCCAATATTCTTCTGGTTTAAATAATTCAATTTCTTTTTCTCTTTCTGTTATTAATTTTAATGCGACAGACTGAACTCTTCCTGCTGATTTTGATCCTGGTAATTTGGTCCAAAGTATTGGAGATATATTAAAACCAACAAGATAATCCAAGGCTCTTCTCGCTAAATAAGCTTCTACTAATGGCAAATGTATTTCTCTAGGATTTTTAATTGCTTCCAATATTGCTTTTTTAGTTATTTCATTAAACACCACTCTCTCTAAATCTTTACCTTTAAGTAATTTTTTTGATTCCAAAACTTTTTTTACGTGCCAAGCAATTGCTTCTCCTTCACGATCTGGGTCAGTAGCTAAGATTATTTTATCAGAGTCTTCAGCAGCATTAGTTATTTCTTTGAGATATTTTTTTGAAAAAGAGTCAATTTCCCATTGCATTTCAAATTTATTTTCAGGATCAACAGATCCATTCTTGGAAGGTAAATCTCTTATATGTCCATAGCTAGCTAAAACTAAATAATCTTTTCCTAAATATTTATTAATCGTTTTAGCTTTTGCAGGACTTTCAACTATTACTAAATTCATTATTTTATTTTACTTTCAAATAAAATTGAATTTGTCAAATTTTATATTAAAAAGTTAGTAAAGACACGAGTTATAACTTGATCTTAGTCTCTTTAGAATCTTTCAATCTAACAATATTTTCTCTATGTGTGTAAAGAATTATTATAAAAATTATAAATAAAAAAACACTGAGCGTAGTGTTATCTAAAATTGTTGAGTAAGCAAAAACTATTAAAGCACTAATCATTGATGCTAATGAAGAATATTTAAAAATAAATGATATTATCAACCAAGTTATTCCAAAAATGATTCCAAATTTAAAAGATAAAGCCAATATGATTCCTAAATAAGTAGCTACACCTTTTCCACCTTTAAATTTTAACCAGACAGGAAATATGTGACCGATAAAACAAATCAATGCTGAAAAATAAATTAAATCATTAAAATATTTTAAAGTAATTACAACAGAGACATATCCTTTCAAAATATCGAATATAAGTGTAGTAATCGCTAAAGATTTTTTCCCTGTTCGTAAAACATTAGTAGTACCTATGTTGCCAGAGCCAACATTTCTAATGTCTTGATTTAAAAAAAATTTAGTTATTATTAAGCCAAATGGTATTGATCCCAGAAAATAAGAGTAAAACAAAACTATGATTATTTCTAAATTCATTATTGATTAAACACCAGCTCGCCATTTAAGAAAGTCATTAAAATTTTACCTTGTAATTTTCTTCCTTCAATTGCTGTATTTTTAGATTTCGATTTTAATTTTTCAGCTTTGACCAGCCAAGGAGCATCAAGATCAAGGACACAAATATCTCCATCCGAACCTTTTGCTAAAGTTCCTTTATTAATCTGTAAAATTTTTGCAGGATTAATGGTTAATGTTTCAATGATTTTATTTAATGGAAGCGATTCATTGTGATGCATCTCTAAAGCAAGTGGTAGCAAAGTTTCAATTCCAATAGCTCCTGTTGCTGCTTGTGAAAACGGTAATCTTTTGCTTTCTTCATCTTCAGGAATATGATCCGACACTATCACATCGATTAAATTTTCTTTTATTCCTTGAACAAGTGATAATCTGTCTTCTTCCAATCTTAAAGGAGGGGATAACTTCAAAAAAGTTTTAAATTCACCGATATCATTTTCATTTAATGAAAGATTATTAATTGAAACACCAACGCTAAATTTTTTTCCATTACTTTTATTTTTCTTAATAACCTCCAATGATTTCTTAGATGAGATTTGATTTATATGATACCTGCAGGGGTATTCACTTAATAAAGAAAGATCTCTTTCAATAATAATTTTTTCTGCTATTTGGGAAACACCTTCAAGGCCTAACCTCGTAGCTATTTCTCCGTCATTAATACAAGAATTTTTTGATAACTCATAATCTTCAGCGTGTTGCATAATTAAAACTCCAATATCTGAAGCGTAATCCATAATTCTTGCCATCAATTCTGTATTTTGCACAGTTTTATTTACATCACTAAATCCAACTATTCCTCTCAAAGATAGTAAACCAAACTCAGTCATTAATTTTCCTTCGGTTTGTTTTGTGATAGATGCACACGGGAAAAGGTTAACAGCAGCTTTATCCCTTCCTCTTCTTATTATAAAGTCTACCATTGAGACATTATCTATAATTGGTTTGGTATTTGGCATTGTTACAATTGAAGTAACGCCTCCAGCTAAAGCGGCCTGACTTAAGGTTCTAAAATTCTCTTTATATTCGTATCCTGGTTCACCGACAAAAGCTTTCATGTCTACTATCCCCGGTATTAGCACATTTCCTTTAATATCGAATATTTCAGCTGAAGACTCACCATCTGATTTTTTAACATTTTTACCAATTGCCTTTACTTTACCGTTTTTGTCTAAAATTAAAGAGCCTTTTTCATCCATCTTTTGTGAAGGATCTATAATGCGAGCATTTATAAAAATTTTTTCTTTCATTTATTTACAATATATTTTTAAGCAAGCCATCCTAACGGCAACTCCTAATTCAACTTGTTCTTTTACTAAACTTACATTTATGTCATCTGCTAATTTAGTGTCTATTTCTACACCTCTATTCATTGGACCTGGGTGCATGATCAGCGCATCTTTATTTGCGTACTTTAATTTTTCTGGAGTTAAACCAAAGAATTCGTAATACTCTCTTTTAGACGGAAGAAAAGATCCTTGCATCCTTTCATTTTGTAATCTTAACATCATAACTATATCACTACCATCTAATCCTTTTTTCATATCAGTAAAAGGTTTTGCGCCTAATCTTTCAATTGATTTTGGCATTAAAGTTTTTGGAGCTATAACATTTACTTCTGCACCCAACATATTCATCAAGTAGATATTTGATCTTGCTACTCTTGAGTGAAGTATGTCTCCACATATTGTTATCTTAAGTCCTTCAATTTTACCTTTTCTGTTTATAATTGTTAAAGCATCTAGCAATGCTTGCGTAGGATGTTCTCGTCTACCATCACCAGCATTAATTACTGCACAATTTACTTTCTGAGATAATAAATTTGGAGCCCCAGAGTCTTGATGTCTAATAACAATAAGATCAGGATGCATAGCGTTTAATGTCATCGCTGTATCAATAAGAGTTTCACCTTTTTTAAGAGCTGAGTTATTCATATTCATAGTCATGACATCAGCGCCTAATCTTTTTCCAGCTAAATCAAATGAGCTTTGTGTTCTAGTAGATGGCTCAAAAAATAAATTAATTTGAGTTTTTCCTCTTAATACATCTAATTTCTTTGAACTACTTCTGTTTAAGCTTATAAATTCTTTTGCTTCCTTTAAAATTTGTTTGGCTTCTTGAACTGATAGATTTTGTATACCCAGAAGATGTTTTGGAGGGTTTTTAATAGCTGAAGTTTTTTTTCTTACTGCCATTAAAATCAACTCTATAGGCCTTTTATGATATTAGATCAAGTATTTTCTTTTGTTAGATAATCCAAGGCTCCTTGCAGGATAAATTGAGCAGAATTTTCATCTAATTTTTTTACTTTTTTACTGGTATTTATTGATAAATCACGTGATAGATTAAAAGCTCCTTGGCTTGAAAGCCTCTCATCCCATAATGTGATATTTTCAGTAACATCTTTTGATAAGCTAATAGCCAAGTCTTTAGCAGACTGAGATGATTGACTTGTAGATCCATCCATATTGATTGGATTCCCAATTATAATTCCCTTAATTTGATATTCGTTAATAATTTTTTTTATTTCTTTAATAAAATCAGTATAATTATTCTTAATGATAGTGGTATAAGGAGTCGCGACTATTTTATTCTCATCAGAAATCGCTATACCAATACGTTTTCCACCAGGGTCAATACCCATTATTCTAGATTTTTTATCCAGTTTCTTCTTAAAATCTTCAATATCCAGCATGTTTATGTTATGTTTTATGATATTAATTTCCTGTATAATTAACATAATTCACAAATGTCTATAGATAAAGATAAAATTAAGCATATCAGTAAATTAGCTAGAATCTCATTAGATGCAAAAAAAACAGACAGTTTGACTAAAGATTTATCTTCAATTTTTAAATTTATTGAACAATTAAATGAATTAAATACCGATAAAACAGAACCATTATCTTCAATTTTGAACGAACCATTAAGATCTAGAAAAGACGTTGTTAATGATGGAAAAATTAGAGAAAAAATATTAGAAAATTCGCCTCAAAAAAATGAAGAATTTTTTGTTGTACCAAAAGTTATTGAATAATGTCTGAATTAACAAAAAAAAGCTTAACTGAGATAGCGAATTTAATTAAAAAAAAAGAAATTAAATCTGAAGAACTAACTAAATCTTTTATAAAAAATATTGAGAAAGATAAAAAATTGAACTCTTTAGTTACAAAATGTTCTGAATCAGCTTTAAAGAAAGCTAAAGATTTTGATAAAAAACCAAAATTAGATACTCTTTTACCTGGAATTCCTATAGCTGTTAAAGATCTTTTTTGCACAAGCGGAGTAAAAACTACAGCTGGTAGTAAAATGTTAGAGAATTTTATTCCAAACTATGAGTCGACTATAACAAATAATTTATGGAATGAGGGAGCATTCTTATTAGGAAAATTAAATTGTGACGAATATGCAATGGGATCTTCAAATGAAACAAGCTATTTTGGAAACGTAATGAATCCAATTGCTGAAAACACTGTTCCTGGAGGATCATCTGGCGGCTCGGCAAGTGCTTTAGCAGCAGATCTAACTCCTGCAACAATTGGAACTGATACCGGTGGCTCCATTAGACAACCAGCTTCATTTACAGGGACAGTTGGTTTAAAACCAACTTATGGACTTTGCTCTAGATGGGGCATTGTTGCGTTTGCATCTTCACTAGATCAAGCTGGCCCAATGACAAGAAACGTAGAAGATTGCGCTTTAATGTTAGAAGCAATGGCAAGTTTTGATGAGAGAGACTCTACATCCATAAATAAAAAAAAGGAAAATTATTCAAAAAATTTAACCGATAAGATTAAAGGATTAAAAATAGGTATACCCAAAGAATACAGAGTAGAAGGTATGTCCAAAGAAATAGAAAAACTTTGGGAAAATGGAAAAAAAATATTAAAAGACTCCGGTGCTGAAATCGTTGACATTTCATTGCCTAATACAAAATATGCTTTACCGGCTTATTATATAGTTGCCCCTGCCGAAGCCTCTTCAAATTTAGCAAGATATGATGGAGTTAAATATGGTTTTAGATCGAGCAAAGGAAATAATTTAATAGAAATGTATGAAAACACTAGATCAGAAGGATTTGGAGACGAAGTTAAGAGAAGAATTTTAATTGGCACTTACGTTCTTTCATCAGGATATTACGATGCCTATTATTTAAAAGCTCAAAAAGTAAGACAATTAATTAAAAATGATTTTGACCAAGCATTTAAAAAAGTTGATACTATCTTAACACCATCCACCCCAAGTTCTGCCTTTAAAATCGGTGAAAAAAAAGATGACCCAATATCAATGTATTTAAATGATATTTTTACTGTTCCAGTTAATTTAGCAGGTATACCTGCGATCTCAATACCTGCGGGCCACGATAATAATAAATTTCCACTTGGCCTTCAATTAATTGGAAAACCTTTAGACGAACAGAAACTTTTAAACACTGCTTTTGCAGTCGAAAAGAAAATTAATTTTAAACAAATTCTTAATAGATGGTGGGAAAAATAGATTAATGAGTGATAGATCTGAAAAATATTTGATAAATGGAGAAAAAGATAAGTGGGAAGTAGTAATAGGTCTTGAAGTTCATGCTCAAGTGACCTCAAATTCAAAACTTTTCTCTGGTTCCTCCACAACATTTGGAGCAGAACCTAATACTCAAGTAAGCTTAGTCGATTCTGCTTTTCCAGGGATGCTACCTGTGATTAATGAATATTGTGTCCAACAAGCAGTTAAAACAGGATTAGGTTTAAATGCTAAAATAAATCCTTACTCAGTTTTTGATAGAAAAAACTATTTTTATGCTGACTTACCTCAAGGTTATCAAATTTCACAATATAAAAATCCCATAGTAGGTGAAGGTGAAATTACTTTAGATTTACCTAATGGAAGTAAAAAAGTTGGAATAGAAAGACTTCATTTAGAACAAGATGCAGGGAAAAGTATTCACGATCTTGATCCGAGCAACACATTTGTTGATCTAAACAGATCTGGAGTTGCTCTTATGGAGATAGTGAGCAAACCCGATTTACGATCACCAGATGAAGTGAATGCATATGTTAAAAAATTAAGATCTATTATGAGATACTTAGGTACTTGTGATGGAAATATGCAAGAAGGATCTTTAAGAGCCGATGTAAATGTTTCTGTTAGAAAAGAAGGTGATACAAAACTTGGAACTAGGTGTGAGATAAAAAATGTAAATTCAATAAAATTTATGCAAATGGCAATTATTTATGAATCTAAAAGACAGGTTGAACTTTTAGAGTCTGGTAAATCAATTGATCAAGAAACAAGGTTATTTGATATAAAGAAAAACGAAACTAGATCCATGAGATCTAAGGAAGACGCTCATGATTATAGATATTTTCCAGATCCAGACTTATTGCCTTTAAACTTAGACAAAAAATTAATTGAAAAAATAAGAAAAGATTTACCTGAGCTACCAGATGAAAAGAAAGAAAGATTTATCAAAGAACACTCATTAACACCATACGAGGCGAATGTACTAGTTTCTGAAAAAGAAATATCAAATTATTTTGAAGAAGTGATTAAAAGTTCTGATAAAAAACTAACGAAAAATTGGATCATGGGAGATCTTTTTGCTTCTTTAAATGAAAAAAATATTTCTATATCAGAATCGCCAGTAACAGCAAAAAAAATGGCAGAATTAATAGACTCAATAAGTTCGGGTGTTATTTCTGGGAGAACAGCCAAAGAAGTTTTTGAGATTATGAAAGAAACAGGCGAAGATCCAAAAAAAATTATTGAAAGCAAAGGTCTCCAACAAAAGAGTGATCCTAAAGAATTGGAGAAAATTATAGATAAAATTTTATCAGATAATAAGGATAAAGCTGAACAGTATAAATCTGGTAAAGATAAATTATTTGGATTTTTTGTAGGTCAAGTAATGAAAGAATCTGGCGGTAAGGCTAACCCTCAATTGGTTAATGAGATTCTTAAGAAAAAACTTAAATAAACCTAAATGGGCTCCAATCTTAAAATTACTGAGAGTATTGAAAAATATATAGAAGAACATAGTCAATCATTACACCCAGTTCAAAAAGAAATTATTTCTTATAACGAAAGCTTAGGTGAAATTAAAAAGATGCAGATTTCTGTATATCAATGCTATTTTTTAGAACTAATTACAAAAGTCGCAAACTTTAAAAATATTCTTGAAGTTGGTACATTTACCGGTTTAAGCACATTATCAATGGCTTTAGGTTTGCCCAAGAATGGAAAAATTGTTGCTTTAGATAAAGATAGCAAAACAAATCAAGCAGCGGTTAATTTTTTTAAAAAAGCTGGTCAAGCAAATAAAATTAAAACTATTATAAAACCTGCTTTAGAGACATTAAGAGAATTAAAAGACAATAATGAGATTTTTGATTTAGTTTTTATAGATGCTGATAAAGAAAACTACGAAAAATATTATGACTATGCTCTTCAATTAATAAAGAAAAATGGTTTAATTATAATTGATAATGTTTTATGGCATGGAGAAGTAGCTGATGAAGATAATAATGAAAAATTTACAAAAATTATTAGAGATTTTAATAACTATGTTAGAAGAGACAAAAGAACTGAACAAATAATTCTCCCTATTGGAGATGGTTTTACAATTTGTAATAAATTATAATGTTTATTATTTTAGGTTTTTATAAATTCAAAAATTTAAAGTCATTAAAAAAAAATAAAGTTATTCTTCAAAAACTGTTTATACAAAATAAAATTAGAGGGACTCTTATTATTTCAAAAGAAGGACTTAACGGAAGTATATCTGGTAAATCTAAAAGCATTTCATTAATAAGCAAAAAGATTAGAATTTTATTTCGAATTAGAAGTTTTGATAGTGAAAATTTATCAAAAAGTGAATTTCAACCATTTCATAGACCTAAGATTAAAATAAAAAAGGAAGTTGTGCCAATGGGTTTAAATATATCAACTAAAAATAAAAAAAATAATCATATTGATCCTTTAAAATGGAATAATCTTATTAAAGAAAAAAATACTTTTATCCTAGACGCAAGAAAACCATTTGAGTATGAACTAGGTAGCTTTAAGAAAGCTGTTAATCCTAAAGTTAATCATTTCAGAGAGTTTCCTAAATATCTTAATAAATTAGATAAAAGAAATCCAGTTGCAATGTTTTGTACTGGTGGAATTCGCTGTGAAAAGGCCTCAGTTTATTTAAATCAAAAAGGATTTCAAAATGTCTTTCAGTTGAAGGGTGGAATTTTAAATTATCTAAAAAAGATAAAAAAAAAAGAAAGCATGTGGAAAGGAGAATGTTTTGTTTTTGATAATAGAGTTTCTGTTAAACATAATTTAGCTGTAGGTTCATATTTCATTTGCAGCGGTTGTAGAAATCCAATTTCTCCAAAAGATAAGAAGTCTAAAAAATATGAGGAAGGTGTTTCGTGTTTTAGATGTTATGACACACTTACTAATACTCAGAAAACAAGATTTAGAATGAGACAAAAGCAGATTAACCTTGCTAAACGAGTTGGAAAAAAGCATAAGTTCCAAAAGGAATTTTAATATTTATGAATTTAACCAAAGACTCTATTTGGCAGTTGCTAAGAAAAGTAACTATCCCAGCAAGCACTGGCTCACTTTTTCAAACTTTTTATAATCTTGTAGATACATATTTCGCAGGAAGAATTTCACCAGAGGCTCTTGCGGCTATTGCAAAGTCATGGCCTATATATTTCATAGCTATAGCTGTAGCAGTTGGAATTGGAGCTGGGACAACAGCTCTTATAAGCAATTCAATTGGAGCTAAGGAAGACAAAAAAGCCTCTATGTATGTTGCTCAGTCAATTGTTTTTGCAATTGGTATTTCAATTTTTGTTACAATATTTGGTTTAAATTTTTCAGATGAACTATTAAGAATTATGGGTTCTAGCGATCAAAGTATTGTTTTAACACGGGAATATCTGGATATAATTTTTTATGGAGCAATTATAGTATTAGTACAATTGTCATTAAACGGAACCCTAAATGCGCAAGGAGATACTAAAAGTTATAGAAATGTTTTAATTTTTACTTTTTTTTTGAATATTTTTCTAAATCCACTTTTTATTTTTGGTTACGGTTTTATACCCGCTTTTGGAATCGCTGGATTAGCGATAGCTACTCTTATTTCTCAATTTATAGGTTTAATTTATTTAGCTAACAAAGTTTATTGTTGTAAATTAAAAAAATATTTATATTTAGAATGTTATAAACCAAAGATTGATTACATAAGCACTCTTTTTAAGCAATCAGTTCCAATTATGTTCACAATGTTAATGATTATGTTTGGTGTGTTTAATATCTTCTATTTCGTTGGACAATTTGGTGAGTTAGCAACGGCGGGCTATGGAACAGCGGTTAGAATAGAGCAAGTTTTATTGCTACCAGTAATAGGATTAAATACAGCTGTTTTATCAATAGCAGGACAAAATTACGGAGCTAAATTACATTTAAGAGTAAAAGAAGTGTATGGAAAAGCATTGATGTTTGGTTCAGGTTTTATGATATTAGCTGGTATTTTTATTTATTTAACCTCTGAATTGATAATATCTTTTTTTACTAGCGACCCTTTAGTAATTCAAAGTGGTGCTCTTTATTTACAAGTAGCAGCTTTAATAGGTCCTGTATATCCAGTCTTTTTTATAACATCGGCTTTATTTCAAGCCCTCAAAAGACCTACGTATAGTCTGTATATGACTATTCTCAGACTTACATTAATACCATTTTTGTCTTTGTGGTACGTGATAAATATAAAAAATGGAGAATACCAAGATATTTTTTATACAATAATGATTACAAATTGGATGATGGGGCTAGTAGTCCTAACATTTGTACCTTTCTTTTTAAAAAGGGTATTTAAGATTTCTTTTAAAAGATTATTTGTATTCTAGTTTATTCTCTAACTTTCTCACAAAATAAGAAACTACTAATATTAAAAGAAGATATTCCAAAATTAAAAAAGTATAAATTTCTAAAGGTCGGTAAGTAGTAGTAACAAGCTCATTAGCTTTTCTAGTTAGATCGCCTATTCCAATAATTGATACTAGCGATGACATCTTCAGAACATAGACAAATTGATTGCATAAAGCTGGCAAAACCACTTTTATAGCTTGAGGGAGAATTACAAATCGCATCTTTTTCCAAAAATCCATTCCAAGTGATCCAGCTACCTCATGCTGACCTTTATTGATTGAATTAATCCCTGCTCTAAAAATCTCAGCTTGAAAAGCACTCTCGCTTATTGTTAGCGCAATTATTCCTGAAACAAATGGGGAAAAACTGATACCCAGCATTATTGGCAATCCGTAATAGATCCAAAGTATTAAAACTAGTAAAGGAATAGCTCTTACAATTTCCACATATCCTATATTAAAATAAGTTAAAAATTTGTTATTTGATAGAGAAGGTAGGGCAACTATCAACCCAATAATCATAGCTAAGATTATTGAAACTACAGAAATATAAATTGTAGTAGTTATTCCACTAATTAAGAATTTAAGATTAGTTAATCCCTCTATATTATTTGGGCTTAAAATATACCAACCCCATTCGTAGTTGCTGCTACAACTTTGTAGTATTAAAAAAAAAATAAGATATTTTATAAACTTCACTTGATTGTTATATTTGTTTGCTGAAGTTAATTAAACTTAAATTACAAGCTTTTAAGATTGTATTTAGCTAGTAAAGTCTTGAAAAAACCTGAGGATTTTTTATCTTCTATCCATTTACTAACATAATTATTCCAAGTTTTATCATTTTTTGGAACCATCATAGCTAAAAATGCTGGATTTTTTTCACCATCAGGTACTATTGCTAGCTGAGGGTATTTAATTACTAATTTGTTTGCTTCTGTCGAACTTGTTATATTTCCATCCGCTCTTCCAGCAAGCACTTCTTGAAAATCTCTAGCAGGGGCTTCTACTGATTTAAGCTTAGATTTAGGAAAAAATTCTTTTGCTTTTTCCTCTTGGGATGTTCCTAAAGTTGTTGCTATTGTAACATCTTTATTATTTAACGAGTTCCAAGTTGAAAACTTTTTTAAATTTTTTTTCAGCACTAATGGAACTGTGCCGTATTTATAATAAGTTGTTGTAAAACCAGCTACTTCTGCTCTTTTTGGCGTTTTAGTTACACTTGTAGAAATATCGTATCTATCTGCAGTAATTCCAGCAACAATTGTTTTCCATTCAGTTGGAACAAACTTTACTTTTACCCCTAAGTCTTTTGCTAGTTCTTTCATTACATCAATATCAAATCCTTTATATTTATTCGTAGCAGGATCTTTCATTGACATTGGATCCCAGTCACCTGTTGTCCCAACTCTTAATTCACCATTTTTTTTTATTGATTGTAATTTAGATTCTGCATTAGCTGCAGTTGATATAATTAACAAACTTATTATTGCTAAAAATTTTTTCATTATTTCTTTCTACTTATTTTTTTTTATTAAATCTAAACGCATATTGACCCAATTAATGACTTGACTTGTGATAGTTTAATAGATTATAAAGAACAAAACAAGAACATAATGAAACTAACAATACCATTTTATTTACACAAAGTAGGAGCTGGTTTTCCGTCTCCAGCCACAGACTACATCGAGGATGATATTGATTTAAATTCATATCTTATAACAAATGCTCCTGCAACTTTCATAATAAGAGTGCAAGGCAAGTCCATGATGAATGTTGGAATTTACGATGGAGATTTATTAATAGTAGATAAAAGCATAGACTCAAGAAATTTTTCAACTGTAATAGCAAATGTAAATGAAGAACTCGTTGTAAAAACATTGGTAAAAGAAAAAGGGGTTAGCTACCTAACCTCAGGATCAAAAAATATATTAGATAAAATCAATCTTACAGAAAATCCAGAAATAGTAGTTTGGGGAGTAGTAACCTATGTCATACACAAACAGTAGTAAAAAAAACAAAGTTGCTCTGATAGATTGTAATTCATTTTATGTTTCGTGCGAAAGATTATTTAATCCAAAGATAAACAATAAACCTGTTGTAGTTCTTTCTAATAATGATGGGTGTGTTATTTCGAGATCTACCGAAGCAAAGAAGATTGGAATTAAAATGGGAGAACCATATTTCAAGGTTAAAGAGCTTATAAAAAAAAATAATGTTTATATTTTTTCATCTAATTATAGCCTATACGGCGATATTTCTCGAAGAGTCATGAAAACTTTAAGATCTTTTTCAGATAAAATTGAAATCTATTCAATAGATGAAGCTTTTGTTGATTTATCACATATAGCAGAAAAAGAAGTAGAAAATTATGGAAAAGAAATAAGAAAAAGAATTCTAAAATGGACAGGGATACCAACAAGTGTAGGTATTTCTAACACAAAAACTCTGAGTAAAGTTGCTAATCATATAGCTAAAAAAAATAAGACAGGAGTCATTTATTTAAATGAAAATATTAATAAAAGTCTAAAAAATTTTCACATTTCAGATATTTGGGGTGTTGGAAAGCAATTATCTAAATTATATATAAAAAATGGAATAGATACAGCCTACAAATTAAAAAATATTTCAAATAGCTGGGTTAAAAAAAGCACAAATGTTTTAGGTGCCAAGACAGTAATGGAGCTTAGAGGAGTATCTTGTATAAATTTAGAAACACAAGAAACAAAAAGAAAAAGCTGTTGCGTTTCAAGATCATTTGGAAAAAAGGTTGAAAGTTTAGAGAAATTACAAGAGTCTATTACTACACATTGTTTAAATGCAGCTGAAAAAATTAGAAGTGATAAGCAAACAACAAGATCAATAACTATTTATATTAGGACAAGCCCTTTTGATAAAAATAAAAAATATTATTCAAACTCCATTACTATAGATTTACCAGTTTCTACCAGCAATAGTCTGGAATTAGTAAAAACAGCAATCAATGGGTTAAAAAAGATATATAGATATGGGTATTTTTATCAAAAAGCTGGTGTTATTTTATCTAAATTAAGAGAATCAAGTGAAAATGAATTAAATCTATTAGCACCAATTATGGAAAATAAGTCACAAACATTAATGAAAGCAATAGATTTTACGAATGCTAAATATGGAAGAAACTCTATTAGCATAGCTCAAGCAGGAATTAATAAAAGTTGGAAAATGAAAAAAGAACATTCATCTAAAATAGATACCGCTTCTTTTGCTTATTTACCTAGGGTTTTTACAACATAAACGTGCGTCGAAATAAAATATTGAAAAAAAAGCTCATTTTAATAAATTTTAGACATGTTTAAGAAAATAAACAATTGTAACTGTGAATGTAATTGTCAGGGTAGCTGTATGGGAAGCTGTTCTTGTGAAGACTGTAATTGTAGAAGATAATCCAAACCTTCTACAAAAAATAATAAAATCGAAGGTTAAATTTTAAAAGAACAATAGTTCTAAATATGAAAAAAATATACGTAATACATGAAAACGATGAATGGTTAATTCCATTAAGGAAAAGTTTTAAAAAGATTAATGCGCCATATGAAGAATGGCATATGAATAAAGTAAAATTCGATTATAAAAAAACACCACCAGAAGGTATCTTTTATAATCGTATGAGCGCAAGTTCTCATTCAAGAGGACACCGATATGCTCCAGAAAATACAAAAAATTTATTATCCTGGTTAGAAGAAAAGAAGAAAAGAATTATTAATAATTCAAGGGCTTTAGAACTAGAAATTAGTAAGAAAGAACAATATAAAGAATTAAAAAAGTTTGATATAAAATTTCCAATAACTTATTACGCGAATAATAAAAAAGAAATTATTGAAAAATCAAAAAATTTTAACAAGCCATTTATCACAAAACATAACAGAGGAGGTAAAGGTCTAGGAGTTAAATACTTTGAAAACGCCTTTGTTCTTGAAAAATATATAAATAATAATTTTGAAGATTCAATTGATGGTATAACTTTATTACAAGAATATATTTCGTCAGATCCTCAAGTAATAACAAGAGTTGAATTCGTTAATGGAAAATTTCTATACGCTGTTCAAGTCGATGCATCTGATGGATTTGAACTGTGCCCAGCGGACTCATGTAACATCGAAGAGAAATTTTGCCCAACAAATCCTGACGGAAATAAATTTATGATTATTAAAGATTATAAGAATAAAGAGATCAAAAAGTATGAAAATCTTTTAAAGTCAAATGGAATTGAAATTGCTGGGATAGAATACATAACGGGAAAAGATGAAAGTCATTATACTTATGATATAAATACAAATACTAATTATAATCCGATTGCAGAAGAAAAAAGCAAAGAAAAAGGAATGGACTCTATAGCTAATTTTCTATACAACGAACTACGAAATTAAGATCTATAAGGGGTGTCTATTAAGACTGAGATTAAACCCTAAGAACCTGACCGGTAATTCAGTAAGGGAAATATGCAAAATACATTGTTATCATTACAATCATCAATGGCTGTAACCTTGTTAGTAGGATCTTTCTTTATTGGATTAGGATATATAAATTCAAAAAAAATCCCAAATAACAAAAATTATATAGTTGGAGATAGAAATGAAGATACTTTTTCTCTCACAACAAGTTTAACAGCATCTGCTCTTGGAGCTTGGATTTTATTTGGACCAGCATCTGCGGCTACGTGGGGCGGAATAGGAGCTGTGATAGGGTATGCATTAGGAACAGCAGCACCAATGTTACTTTTATTCAATTTTGGTCCTAAGATTAGAAAAGAATTTCCTAATGGCTTAACTTTAACGGAATTTATTAGAAGAAGATTTGGATTAAGAATACTTAAAATAAGTTTATTTTTAATATTTTTTTATATGACAATATTTTTAATAGCTGAAGTTACAGCTATAGCTTATTTATTAAATTATATATCCCAAGTGCCTTTATGGGTAACATCAGCTATCACTTTAATCATATGTTTACTTTATGTTCTTAGAGGGGGTTTTAAACTTTCTATTATTACTGACAAATATCAATTTATATTTATTACTTTAATGATTTTTATTTCTGTCTTTTCGATTATAGGAAATATTGAATTATCGAGTTTTGAATTGATAAAAAAAAATTCACCTCTTTTAATTGATAAAAATTATTTGCCAAATTATACAGCTGGGTTAACTTTTTTCATCGCTGTTGCAGCTACTAATTTATTTCACCAAGGCAATTGGCAAAGAGTTTTTTCTGCTAAAAATAATTCAATTTTAAAATCTAGTTTAATTTATTCATCTATATTGGTATTTTTTATAGTTTTTTGGATGGGTTATTCAGGTTTAATTGCTTATTCATTGAACCCAGAACTTAAACCAGATTTAGGTTTTTTTGATTTAATATTAAAAGATAGAAGCTCTCTTATTATTATTGGTGTATTAGTTTTAGCTCTTTCTTTAACTCTAAGTACTATTGATACTCTTATTAATGCAATATCAAGCTTAATAATAGTTAATGGAGAACAAATTAACAAATCATTAAAAGGCAAAGAAATAAAAAAAAAAGCAAATTTAATAATTTTATTATTAAGTATACTAGTTTTTATTTTAGCATCTAAAGGTTATAGCATTTTATATCTATTTTTATTAGCAGATTTACTTTGTTCCGCTGCGGTAATCACAATATTTTATGGTTTTTTTAATAAGAAGATTAATTCAAAACTTGCAATTTCTTCTATATTTTGTGGTCTTATATTTGGACTGTTATTTTTCCCTAGTCAAGACTTTCAAGGTAGCATCTTAGTCGGAAATTTGATTTCTATTGATAATTTTTCTGTTTTTATTAAAACAAACTTACTGTTTATTTCTTTTCTTGTATCGCTATTTATACCCTTTTTAATGATAACGATTTATTCTTTACGTAGTTCATTTAAATAAATAATTACAGCTAACCATATAAAGATAAAACTAATTAATTTATGTAAATTTAAAGGTTCATCATAATAGAGAATTCCAATAAAAAATTGAGCTGTAGGAGTTAAAAAAAAAAACATACTGGCTGGTCCTATCCCAATTAAATTAAATCCTTTCATATACCAAAACAAAGGGATTAAAGTCATAAAACCTGCAAAAAACAAATAAATAGATAAATCAGGTTCATTTATAGAAAAAATATTTAGACTGTTAATTGCTAAGTAGTAAAACAATATAAAAGCTATCGGTGTCATTAGTAAAGTTTCTATTAAAAGACCAATATCTGAAGAAACATTAATTTTTTTTCTTATCAGTCCGTATAAACTAAAAGTGACTGCTACTGTTATACCTATCCAAGGTATACTTTTTAAATGATATAAAAGATAAAAAAGAGAGATGATAACTAGTAATACAGATATAATTTTATTCCTATTATAAGGTTCATTTAAGAAAATGACTCCAAAAAAAACACTTAAAATTGGAAAAATATAATAACCTAGACTACCGTCTAAAAGATTATTTGTGCTAACTGCATAAAGCCAAGTAAACCAATTAATTGATATCAATAAACCCGTTATCAGAAGTATTATTAAATTTTTAGGCTGTCCTATTAATCTATAAAATTCTGCCCATTTTGAATAATAATTAGTGGTTATTATTAAAAGCAATGCTGTCCAGACTGTTCTATGAATTGTTAATTCTAAGGGTGATGCAAAAGATACAAATTTAAAATAAAATACACCTATAACACCCCACCAAAGGGATGCTCCCACAGTAAATAAAGACCCCTGTAATAATTTTTTCTTCATTTGACCATTTTTTTGATTGATTTATAAGTTAATTATTTAATAATTAGTACTAAATAAACTTGGTTATTTGGAAGAGTGGGTGAGTGGTTGAAACCAGTTGGTTGCTAACTAACCGTACGAGTAATATCGTACCGAGAGTTCGAATCTCTCCTCTTCCGCCAAAGTTAATTAAAGAAACTATCAATCTTAACGGGTTCTTTGCTTAGCATATATTTATAGACGTTGATATTTTCTAACACTCTTTGAACATAGTTTCTTGTTTCTTTAAATCTAATTAATTCAATCCAATTAACATATGACAATTTTCCTTTTGATGGATCTCCATTAACTCTTCGCCAAGTTTTAACTCTATTAGGTCCCGCGTTGTAAGCCGCTATAGCAAATGGATAGACACCATTATAATCTTCGATTAATGAATTAAAGTAGTAAGAGCCTAATTTAATATTATATTCTGGATCTCTAGTTAATCTACTAATGCTGTAAGGTAGCTTTGCTTGTTTAGCAACTATTTTAGCAGTGTACTTCATTAATTGCATCATTCCTCTTGCTCCAGCCCAACTATTAGCTCTGGCGTCAAATTCACTCTCTTGTCTTATGATAGCTAAAACAACTTCTGAATTCGGCATTGTTTTATTATTAATTTGTTTGGGAGTAGCTATTATTGGGTAATTGAATTTATTATAAAATCTTTTTTCATAAGAAGCTTGTTTTGATATTTGAATTGCAAAATCATACCTTCCAACGTCCGTTGATAATTTAGCTGCTAAAACTTCGCTTCCTTTATCTATATTTAAAGTAGCTAAATGCTTTAGAATATCTTTTGCATATTTAGTTGAATCTAATTCTTTAAGAAGCACCACATGTTTTATTAGTCTATTCTTTTTGAATTCTTTTTCATATTCTTTATCAAAATTTGACTGATCAAATAATTCAAAGTTTTCACCTGGTTTTATTTCATTAAATGATAATTGACCATAATATGTCATTGGAAATTTAGCGCCTTCTGTAAAATATTTTTTAGCTGTTTCATTGTTTCCTAATTCTTTATAAGCAGCCCCTAACCAATAAGCACCTCGAGCCAAACTAATTGGATAACCAACATTATTATAAAAATTTTCAAAATGATTTATTGCATATTCAGCTGAATTTAAAAAAGATAAAGCTATCCAACCAGAAAGCCATTCGGCTTCTGCAAAAGATGGTCCAGCTGACAAAGAATGTTCGCTAGAGATTTTATAAGCTGTTTTATATCTTTTTTTATAAATTAAAGACCTTGCCACACTTTTTCTTTGCTCCCACCACAAGTCTGGGCGTATCATTTGTCTCTCTGTTCTATTCGCATTTTTATATAAAATTTCGAGAGAACCTTCTAATCTGCCTCTTCTATTCCTCCATCTAAGCCTATCATATTCTAATCCCGGATCTTTTTTAAGGTGAGCGGGTACTTTTGCTATTGCATTATCTACACCATAAGAATTACTCATTAATATTTGCCTTGCATTGTAAAGAGCTCTTTCATCTTTAGGTAAATATTTTAACATTCTTTTTAAATCCCAATATTTTCTTTCCCAAGCCAAATAGTCTGCTCTTTTTAAATGATCCTCCGAAGTTAAAAATTTTTTAAATTTTGCTCTATAATAACCCAAATCATTTTTTCTTATTTCAGCCGTTTCCCAAGCATCTTTAATTAATTTCTCTACTTCTGCTGTTTTGCCTTGTTCTAACAACGCTTCAGCTAATTTAATTTTTCCAAGACCCCCTAACGGTGGGTTTTTTTCAAACCATTTAATTATGGATGTTGGCGAGCTGTTTTTTAAATAAATTTTTTGTTCTGCTAGGTATTTTATTCTATTTATTCTTGGGTAATCTGAATTTCTTTCTATAAATTTTTTATAATCATTAAATGTAGCTCCATTACCAGTTGTTTTTAAATACATCCACTCAACTAAAGTTCTAAAGTCTCTATCTTTAACTTTTTCAGCACTTTTCATAGCGCTATTCCACTTTTTTGATTTAATAAATCTCATTGTTTCTTTAGCTCTAGCAAAATCTTTTGAATTTAAAATTGTTGATTTTTCTGCTTCTTTAGATGAGACTTTGTAAGTTGCAGGTTTCTTTTTTGGATATATAAAACCTGTATTAATTTCTACTATTTTCTTTTTTGAAGTATCTTTTTTTTCTGTTATTTTTTTTTTTACTTCCTTCTTTTCTTCTACAATATTTTCTTTAGAAGTAGTTGGCTGCAAGATTGGTTTCTTCTGAGGTAAATTAGTTGTTTTTTTTGAAGTAATATTTTTTTCAATTTTTTTAAAAATTGACGGTTTTTTTACAGGTAAAATGAATTCATCTGCAGTATAGGCTTTGTTAATAATTAGAAAAAATAATAAAAATACTAGACTAATTAATTTATAAGGCATAAGTTAAAATTAATTACCTTATATTGTTTTATGCTTAAAGGATCAATTGTAGCCTTAATTACCCCATTCAAAAAAGACATTCTAAATGAGGATGTTTATCGCAAATTGATTCATTATCATATAAAAAATGGAACAAAAGGGGTTGTTCCTGGAGGCACAACAGGTGAGTCGCCAACATTATCCCACGAAGAGCACAAAAAAATTATTGAGATAGCAGTTCAAGAATGTAATGGAAAAATTCCTGTAATCGCTGGTACGGGTTCAAACTCCACATCAGAAGCAATTGAGTTATCTAAATATGCTGAAAAAGCAGGATCAGACGCTTTGCTCGTTGTCACTCCTTATTATAATAAACCTACCCAAGAAGGTTTGTATCAACATTATAAAAAAATTAATGATAGTGTAGGTATACCTATTATTATTTATAACATTCCTTCTCGATCTGTTATCGACATGTCCGTAGAAACAATGTCAAAACTATATGAATTAAAAAATATAGTGGGTGTTAAGGATGCGACAGGAGATCTAAATAGAGTTGATCAACAGCTAAAAGCAATGGGAAAAGAATTTATACAATTAACTGGGAACGATGATAATGCTCTCGAGTTTAATAAGAGAGGCGGAATAGGAGCTATAAGTGTAACAGCAAATATAGCAGCTAAATTATGTTCTGATTTTCAAAATTCTTGCGTTAATAATTATATAGATTCTGAAAAATTAAATAAAATTTTACAACCAGTTCATACAGCAATGTTTATAGAAAGTAATCCATCGCCAGTAAAATACGCAGCTTCACTTTTGGGCATGTGCGATCCAGATGTTAGATTACCTTTAGTTCAAGTTAAAGAAGAAACTAAGAAAAAAATATCTGATGCTCTTAAAGTAGCTAAAATACTTTAATGAAAAATAAAACAGTTTCTGGCCAAAAGATTATTTGCTTAAATAGAAAAGCTAGTTTTAATTATTTTTTTATTGAATTATTAGAAGCTGGAATTGCCCTTAAAGGTTCTGAAGTAAAATCTTTGAGAGATGGCAAAGGAAGCATAGCAGACTCTTATGCTTTAGATAAAGCTGGCGAATTATTTTTGATTAATTCACATATTCCTTTATACAGACAGTCTTCATATAACAATCATAATCCAAAAGGAGAGAGAAAATTGCTCCTAAAAAAGAAAGAAATAAACAAACTTATAGGAAGAATAAATCAAGAAGGATTAACTATAGTTCCTACAAAACTATATTTTATAAAAGGAAAAGTTAAAGTTCAAATAGCTGTAGCTAAAGGAAAAAAACTTTATGACAAAAGACAAGTTAAAAAAACAAGAGATTGGAATCGTGAAAAAGCAAGATTACTTAGCAGAAACAATAAATGATACATATTAATATTGGTTCTAATTTAAATTCAAAACATGGAACAAAATTTAAAAACATTTCTATTGCAATTAATCTATTGATTGATGCAAAATTAAAGATAAAAAAAATCTCAAATTTTTATGAAACGCCCTCTTATCCAAATAAAAAACTGCCTAAATTTGCTAATATTGGTTTGTTAGCAGAATATTATTTAGATCATACTAAATTAATAAAAGAAATTTCATTGATTGAAAAAAAAATTGGCAGAGTTAAATCAATGAGAAATGACCCCAGAGTTTGTGATATCGATATAATTGATTTTAATGGTCTGATAAAAAAAGATAAATTATTAAAATTACCTCATCCTAGATCTCACATTCGTAATTTTGTGCTTTATCCAATTAAAGAAATAGATCCTAAATGGATCCATCCTTTTTTTAAGAAAAATGTTGATTTTTTAATTAATCAATTAAGTCAAAATTCAAGGATTGAGATTACAAGATTGCGTAAAAGTGTTATTATCTAAACATGATTAATAACAGTGAACTAATTAATAAAATTAAATCATATAACAAGTTTTTAAATTCGGAGTCTTTGAACAAAGCTTACAATTTTGCTCTAGATGCCCATCAAAACCAAAAGAGAGAAGAGGGTGTTCCATATATCATTCATCCTGTTGCTGTAGCCAGCATTTTAACAGAGCTAAAACTTGATAGCGCTACTATTACAACAGGTTTATTGCACGACACTATTGAAGACACGAATGTAACTTATGAAACAGTAAAAAAAGAATTTGGAGAAGAAGTTGCAAACTTAGTCGATGGAGTTACAAAATTATCAGCACTGGAAGATAAAGTGTCAGATAATTCAAAAGCAGAAAATTTTAGAAAATTAATATTAGCTACATCTAAAGATATTAGAGTTTTGCTTGTTAAATTAGCAGATAGACTTCATAACATGAGAACAATTCATTTTGTAAAAGATAAGGAAAAAATTATAAGAAAAGCAAAAGAAACAATGGAAATTTATGCTCCATTAGCTGATCGTATGGGGATGAATAGAATAAGAGATGAGTTAGAAGATCTTTCATTTTCTGTTTTAAACAAACCAGCTAGAGATTTAATATTAGATAGGTTAAAGTTTATAAGAAGCAACAGAGAAGACACCTTTAAAGTAATTGCTGCAGAATTAATCGAATTATTAAAAGCTAATGGAATTCATGCAAAAATCACAGGAAGAGAAAAAACACCTTTTTCGATATGGAGAAAGATTCAAAAGAGAAAAATATCTCTAGAACAACTTACTGATATCATTGGATTCAGAATTTTAGTTAGTAATATTGATGACTGTTATAAAGCATTAGGTATTTTTCATAGCAAATTTTCAGCGATTCCAGGAAAATTTAAAGACTATATTTCAACACCAAAAATAAATAAATATAAATCAATTCATACTTCAATAATAGGACCTAAAAAAAATAGAATTGAAATCCAAATAAGAACTAATGAAATGAATGAATTCGCTGAAAGAGGAATCGCTTCACATTGGAAATATAAGTCTTCAGAAAAATTCTCAGAACTATCTTGGAAAGAGTATGATTGGCTAAGAGATTTAGTAGAAATTATTGAAGCTGGAAATAGTCCTGAACATTATTATGAATTTACAAAGCTTCAAATGTTTCAAGATAATGTTTTTTGTTTTACGCCAGAAGGCGCGGTAATTAAATTACCAAAAAATGCTACACCTATAGATTTTGCTTATGCTGTTCATACAAAGATAGGAGAAAGCGCAATTGGATGCAATATAAATGGTAGAGAATCTTCACTACAAACTGATTTGAAGAACGGTGACATGGTTGAAATTATAACTTCAAAAAATGCTTCACCTTCTCTTCACTGGCTATCATCATCTAAAACTGGAAAAGCAAGAGCATCAATTAGACGATATTGGCAAGATAAGTCTCTAGAAAGCTCAAAACCTAAAGAAAAAAGTTACACAAGTACTATCGTTGTTGATTTGCCTCATAAACCTGGTGCCCTTGGGGATATAAGCTCTCTTATAGGTATTAATAAAGGCAATATATTAAATGTAGAAATGGTAGAAAAAAAAAAAGATCATTTACAATTTTCCTTTGATATACAAATTAAAGATTTAAAAAACTTTACAAACTTGATAAGTCAAATAAAGCAGAGTAATTTTAATTTTAAAATAGTTCGCCATAAACAGAAAAAAAATGCTTTCATACGAAGAATCTTTAAAAATTTTAAAAGAGACTAAGGCTTTAATTGATGGACATTTTATATTGTCTTCTGGCTTACATAGCTCGAAATATGTTCAATGCGCACAATTACTTTGTAAGCCTGAAAAAGCTTCCCTAATATGTAATTCTCTTGCTGAAAAAATAAAATCATCATTTAAAGATTTTGATCTAATTTTATCACCAGCAATGGGAGGAGTTATTATAGGATATGATATTGGAAGAATATTAAATAAAGAGACCATATTTTCAGAAAGAGTAAATGGGGAGTTTAAATTAAGACGAGATTTTTTAATACAGAAGAACAACAAAGTGCTTATCATTGAAGATGTGATAACTACAGGCAAATCTAGTTTAGAATGTTCAAAATTAGTTAGTTCAGCTGGCGCAAAAATAGTTGGTTATGCTTGCATCATAGATAGATCTAAAGGAGAGTCTGTTATAAAAGATAAAATCGTATCTCAAATTAAGTTAGACATACCAACATATACAAAAGATAATTTACCAGAAAATCTCTCTTCAATTAAGGCTGTTAAACCAGGTAGTAGAAACCTTTAATGAAAAAAATTAGATTGGGTGTAAATATAGATCACGTTGCAACTGTTAGAAATGCTCGTGGAGAAAAATATCCAAGCCCATTAAGAGCAGCAATTTTAGCACAAAAATCTGGGGCTGACTCTATAACAATACACTTAAGAGAAGACAGACGTCATATTAATGATTCTGATCTTAAATTAATTAACTCTAAGTTAAAAATTCCATTAAATTTAGAAATAGCTGCAACAAATGAAATGTTGAAAATTGCCTTAAAATGCAAACCACCTTTCATTTGCATTGTTCCTGAAAAAAGAAAAGAAATAACCACAGAAGGTGGTCTAAATTTAAATTTTAAAAAAGAATTTTTAAGAAAAATTATTTATAAATTAAAAAAAAATAAATCTAGAGTAAGTTTGTTTATAGAGGCAAATCAATTGGATATAAAAAAAGCTAAATTGCTAAATGTTGATTGTATCGAAATTCACACCGGTAAATTTTGTCGTTTAGTTGATGAAAAAAAAAATTATAAAAATGAATTAAATAAAATAAAAAGAGCAGTGGCATTTGGTAATAATATTGGTTTAGAAGTACATGCGGGTCATGGTTTGACTTATAAATCTGCAAAGATATTGTCTACAACAAAAGGAATAAAAGAGTTTAATATTGGTCATTTTCTAGTAGGAGAGTCAATATTTGTGGGTCTACCTAATACTATCAAACAATTTAAAAAAATTATTAAATAATGAAAATCTATGGAATTGGAACAGATGTAGTAAATATTAATAGAATTAAGAAATCAATAAGAAATAAAGATTTTATAAGTAGATTATTTAACAATAATGAAATTAGGAAGTGTAACGGTCAAATTAATAAAGCAAATTGTTATGCCAAAAGATTTGCTGCTAAAGAAGCTTTTTCAAAAGCTATTGGAATTGGAATTTCTAGAGGAATAAATTTTGATGAAATTACTGTATATAATATCAAATCTGGAAAGCCTGGCATTAAACTATTGGGAAATACGAAGAAAATAGTTAACAAAATTCTAAATAAAAAAAAAATTAATATTTTTTTATCATTATCTGATGATAAACCATTTGCTGTAGCTACAGTTGTTATTTCTATATGAATAAAAAAAATTTAATAAATTCGATTTTAGATAATATTAAAACAATAATAGGTGCTTTAATTATTGCCCTCATTATAAGATCACTTATTTTTCAACCGTTTTATATACCTTCGTCATCAATGGAACCAACATTATTAATTGGAGATCGAATTTTTGTATCGAAATACACGTATGGTTATAGCAAACATTCTTTTCCCTTTAGTCCTAGCATATTTAATGAAAGAATTTTTTATAAAAGGCCTGACCAAGGAGATCTTGTAGTTTTTAAGACACCGGCAGATAATCGCACCGATTATATTAAACGATTAATTGGCTTACCAGGAGATGAGATACAGTTTATAGAAGGAGATATTTTTATTAATGACAAGAAAATTATTAGAAAGAAAATTAATACAAAAAACTTTGTAAGATGTGGAAAATTTTCATTTCAAGTAGATGCTTATGAAGAAATTCTTCCTAATGGAAAAAGACATATTGCTGTTTATAATGAATCAGGAACATTAAAAAATACAAAAAAGTTTAAAGTACCAGAAAATCATTTTTTTTTATTAGGAGATAATCGGGACTGTTCTAAAGATAGCAGATTTTTGGGGAATGTAAGTTTTGTTAATTTAGTCGGTAAAGCTAGAATTATTTTTTTCTCTAATGATACGGTTAAAGGAAGCTTATTTAAATTTTGGAATTTAAAAAACTCTTTTAGATTGGATAGAACATTTAAATCAATAAAATGAAAAATTCAATAAAAGATTTAGAAATAATTTTAGATTATAATTTTAAAAATTATGATTTGCTTAAAACATCTTTGACTCATAAAAGTTTTGATAATTTAAAGAATAATGAAAAACTAGAATTTTTAGGTGATAGAGTGCTTGGATTGATAATATCAAAAAAATTAATAGAAACATATCCAGAAGAAAGTGAAGGTATAACTGATAAGAAATTTGCAAATCTTGTAAATAAAAAAACCTGCTCCAGTATAGCAAATAAATTAAATATCAAAAAATTTATGTTTTTGGGTCCCTCATATAAATCTTTAGAAAAATCTACTGATAAAGTATTGGGAGATTGTTTAGAAGCTTTAATTGGAGCTATTTATCTAGATGGCGGACTAAAATCTGCAGAAAAATTTGTTTTGAATTTTTGGAAACAATATTTAGACAATTCAACTTTACCTTTAATTGATGCTAAGACTCAATTACAAGAACATAGTTTAAAAAAATTTAAAGAATTACCAAAATATACATTTTACAAAAGAACTGGACCTCAACATAAACCTATATTTAAAACAGATGTCCAAATACCAAATTCTAAAAAAGTTGTCGGAACAGGTACTTCAAAAAAAGATGCACAACAAAATGCAGCAAGTAAATTACTAAATTATCTCAAAATTTTATGAACTGGGAAGATGAATGTTATCTTTTATCGAAAAGAAAATTTAGAGAGAACGCCAATATAATAAATGTTTTTACACCAGAAAAAGGAAAGATCGCTGGCATTGTTTACGGTGGAAATTCTAGAAAAATTAGAAACTATTTGCAAGTCTCTAACAAACTTTTTGTTTTCAATAATTCAAAAAATGATAATAAAATTGGTTATTTTAAAACTGAATTGATTAAAGCTATATCGCCTCATTATTTCAATGATAAAGAGAGAACTTCTGCATTAATTTCTTTATGTTCATTATTAAATTCTCTTTTACCTGAGTCCCAGCCTTATAAAAATATTTACAAATCTTTTGAAAAATTTATTAGTGCTTTAAATTTAGATAACTGGATTATTCTATACATTTTTTTTGAAATTAATCTTATAAAAGAACTTGGTTATGATACTAATTTAAGTATATTTAATAACTCTTCAGACGATAATTACAGTTTTAAAAAAATAAAAATAGACTCATATAATTATGAAGTTCCATATTTTTTGATAAAACAACAGATTCCAAATGAAATTACAAAATTATTAATTAAAAAATCTTTGATTTTTACTAGAAGTGTTTTATTAAATAAATTTTTTATTCCAAATAATTTGATCTTCCCTAAATCAAGAGTTATTTTAGAAAATTATTTTAATTAGTATTTTTTTTAATTTTACTTGCTATTTCTAAGGCAAAATAAGTAACAATGGCTGATGCCCCAGCTCTTTTAAAAGCCATCAAGCTTTCTAATATAGCTTCATCATTTATCAATTTATTTTTAATTCCATTTTTTATTAAACTATATTCACCAGATACTTGATAAGCAAAAACTGGAATTTTAAAATTATCTTTTATACTTTTAATTATATCTAAATAGGGTAGACCAGGCTTGACCATAACCATATCAGCTCCCTCTTTAATGTCTAAGCTAATTTCTCTAAATGCTTCATTTAAATTTCTAAAATCCATTTGATAAGTTTTTTTATCTGATTTTAAATTTTTTTTAGACCCAACAGCATCTCTAAATGGACCATAAAAACTTGAAGCATATTTTGCTGCGTAAGATAATATACTGACATTTTTAAAATTTCTTTTATCCAAAGCTTTTCTAATTGCACCGACTCTTCCATCCATCATGTCCGAAGGAGCGATTACGTCGCATCCCATTTCCGCTTGTAATAAAGCTTGTTTAACAAGAATGTTAATTGTTTTATCATTATCAATTTTTTTATTAACTATTACGCCATCATGACCATGAGATGTGTAAGGATCTAATGCAACATCACACATGACTCCTATTCCAGCATATCTTTTCTTGATAAATTTTAAGGATTTGCAAATCAAATTATTTTTATTGAGTGCTTCAGTTCCAAATTTATCTTTTTTATTTTTTGGCGTGTAAGGAAAAAGCGCTACCATTGGAATCTTATATTTTTTAGCTTTATTCATAATAAGATTTAATTTATCTACAGAATATCTATTAATACCAGGCATAGATTTTATGGATTCTACTATGCCACTACCATCTCTAACAAAGATTGGTAATATTAAATCATTAATACTCAAATTGTTTTCTGATACTAGTCTTCGTATCCATTCTGAGTTGCGAACTCTTCGCAATCTGACGTTGGGAAATTTGCCTGCTATCCTCATAAATATAAGTATATAGATTATTAAATTTTGTTTGATGCGACAAATATTATATTATATTTAATCTTATTGTAATTTAAAAAGGATTTATGGCTCAACTCAACTATTCAGATTTCTACCAAGTACCTGAACTTAATTTTGATATAACAAAATTAAGAAAAGATTTAGATGTTATTTTGAAAAAAAAAGGCTTTGCTTCACCAAAAGGAGTTTCTAACTTTGGAGCAATTCCATTAAATCAGATTCCAAACGATAAAGATTCAGTTAAAGGAAATAATATTAGGGGAGTTTATTGGACTATAGCAGATGAATCAGGAAAAGAAGTAACTAGAGATATTCCAATTGATGAGTCGAAATACACTGAGCTTGTTCCAGAATTTGAAAACACTTATTTTAGCGAAGTTTATAAAATTTTAATTAAAAAATTTAAATTAGGAAGAGTTAGGCTGCTACTTAAAGAACCAAGATCAACTTTAAGTTGGCATAAAGATCCTGAGCCTAGACTTCACATACCAATTATAACTAACTTAGGTTGTTCAATGGTTATTGAAAACGTTGCAAAACATTTACCTGCTGATGGCAATGTAACAATAACAAATAACACTAAGTATCATAATTTTTTCAATGGTGGTGAACAATCGAGAGTTCATTTAGTAGCTTGTGTTTTAGAAAATCCATTTAAATAGATTGATAAACTTATTT
>JACWDZ010000040.1 GCA_014653815.1 Pelagibacterales bacterium SAG-MED29
TTTTTTATTTTTTCAACTTTTTGCGATTGATCTTCTATGTTTGGAAAATCTTGAATAGATAAACTGTTTAAATCTGATTGAGCTAACAATGATGCTTCATTTTCAATATTTAATTCATTCTTAACTGAATACAATAAATCTTTTTTTCTATTGTCAATTCCTTCAGTTGTAGCTTCATATCTAGCCTTGCTTTCTTTTAAACTTGATAATTTTAATTGTGTTTCTTTTAAATTTTGGTTTATTAAATTAAATTTTTTCTCTGATTCAACTAGCTCATATTCAATTTCTTCATTTCTTTTTTTAGTGTTTTCTAGATTTTGTAAATTTTGCCCTTTTGAAGTTGCTATTCTCTCAGGATTTTTTTGGTTTTCATCTTGTTCTGTGCGAATTTTATCTTTTCTTTCATTTAGTTCTAAAATCATTTTTTTTGAATTTGATTTTAAACTTCTCCAATTTTCAAGTTCAATATCAATATTTTTAATTCTTTCTTTTCTTTTTATGGAGTCGCTTTGTATTGATTTGTTTTTACCATATTTTTCTGCATACTCTTCTTGAGATAAAGTTATCTTTTTTACTAATTTTTTTAATTCTTGAAAAACATTTTTCGTTAGTTTTTTTTCTTGATCTATATAGCTTTCTATTTTGTTTAATAGTTCGTCAAGTTGACTTTGCAAATCATTCAAGCTTGTTTTTGATTTACTAAGCTCTTTGGAAGACTCTGACTCTACTTCAATCAGTTCATTTTCAGTTTTTAACAATGCATCTTTTTCTTGTGAAATTCTTTTTTCATTCAAATCGGAGTCTAAAGAAATGCTACGTTCACGTTCTAAGTCTGACTCAATTGTTTTAATGGATTTTTCAAGCTTTATTTGTAATGATTTCACTCTAGACTCTTCTTCATCAAGACTAGTCATGTCTAAGTTTATCTTTTGAATTTTTGCAGCACTTTCCATTTTTTTATCTCTTAATGGGGCAAGCTTTTTGTTTTCTTCTTCCAATAATGTATTATTATGATTAAAGTCTATATTTATTGCACTTATTTCGTCATCTAATTCACTAAGTTTTTCTATTATTTGTTTTTTATCTTTTTCTATTTCTTGAATTTTTAAATAATATAATCCTGCTTCAATTTTTTTTATTTCTTTAGATATTTCTTTATATCTTGTTGCTTCTTCAGCTTGTTTTTTTAAATTATCTAATTGTTTTTGCTGTTGTTTTTTAAGTTCATCAGCTCTTTTAAGATTATTTTCTGCTGCGTTAAGCCTAGTTTCTGCCTCTTGTCTTCTTGCATGAATGCCGGAGATACCTGCCGCTTCTTC
>JACWDZ010000041.1 GCA_014653815.1 Pelagibacterales bacterium SAG-MED29
TTAAAGTAGTGTATTTTGAATATTCAGAATTAAATTTACTAATTTCTAAATCACATATCTTTTCATTCTTAATAGTGAAAAAATCTATAGCTTTAGGATGAAAAATATCTTTTGGATTTACTTTCTGAAAATCAATTTTATTTAAAATTGAGACACTATTCGTAGCTAACTGAATCCCAAAACCATCGTCTAAGGGTAAGCTTTCTTCCTTTTCATAAACTGTGAATTCAAAATCAGAATTTTTTTTAATTAAATTCGCTAAAGTCAATCCTGCAATTCCTGCTCCAATAATCGCTATTTTTTTTTTCATTAAAATAAAGTTGCAACTTGTTTAAATATTTTTTTGTAAAAGCTGGAATAAACTCCTTGTTTTTCTCCATTGAATGCCAAATAAAAGATGGGGGTATTTTATTTGAAAACTTATAATACAAATTAATATTTAATTTTTTGTTTGAAATAGAGTTCTTATATCTTTTTAAAAATTTCCAATCTCTATTTCTTATATTATTTTTTGCTTCACGAATCTCAGGTAAACTAAATTGATTTAAAAAACCAAGATTATTTTTTTTTGTAAGGGCTATTTGCTTTTTTTTATTTACATAGCAAAAAACATCATAATATTTATTTTTAATCATTTTATATTTAGTAACTTTAATTTTTCTTGAAGAGTTAAAATATTTACAATTTTTATTCAAATTACAAATACCGCATATTGGGTCTTTGGGCTTACACACTAATGCACCAAACTCCATTAAAGCCTCAACAAAGTCTGAATTTCTTTTTGAATTAAAAAGTTTTTTTTTGTTTATCTCTATAAATTGATCAAAATTGATTTTATTTTCTTTTATATTAATTATTCTAGAAAACACTCTTTTTACATTTCCATCTATAGCAATAACAGGTTTATTTTGAACCAGCCCTAATAATGCATTAGCTGTATAATCTCCAACGCCGGGAAGATTTTTAATTTCTTTAAATGACCTCGGTAATTTTGAATTGTATTTAATAACTAATATTTTTGAAGCCGCCAAAAGATTTCTTGCTCTTCTATAATAACCAAGTCCTTCCCATAACTTTAAGGTTTTTTTTTCACTGGATTTCGAAAATGACTTCAAAGTTTTGTATTTTTTGGTAAATTTTTTGAAATATGGAATAACGGTTTTAACTTGAGTTTGTTGCAACATAAATTCACTTAGAAGTCTATAATAGAGCTTTTTAGGTGAATTTTTG
>JACWDZ010000042.1 GCA_014653815.1 Pelagibacterales bacterium SAG-MED29
TTAATACTATTAGGATCTCCGGCAATAATAATAATCTTATTACTCATTGTATTGTATAAGAGTAGTGTTTTTTATTTTTGACAAATAACTATTTGAGAATAAATTTAAAAGCTCATTTTTTTTTTGAGAAATTATCTGACTTTTCATTTTTTTTAAATTTATATCATTAAAACTTATTTTTCTTTTATCTAATAATTTAATAAATGTTGCTGTTTCTGATTGAAATATTGGCTTAGATACATCTCCAGGCTTCATTTCTTTTACCCTGTTTAAAACTATATTTGATAATGCTTGAGAAGAAATCCAACCCAATTTTCCACCTTCAAGCGCTGATAAAGATGTACTATATTTTATTGCAGTATCTTTAAAGCCAATTTCATTTATTTGATCTACAATTTCTTCAATTTTTTTTTTATCATTAACATTATTTTCTAATATAACCTCTATTTCTGCAAGATTGTATTCTTCTGTTTGTTTTTGTTTTGCAAGTATTTGATTTAGCTCCTCATCTATTTCTTTCTCATTTAATTTTATTTTATCTTGGTACAAACTAAAAATTAAATTTTGCCAAGCAAATTCAGTTTTAATTCCATCTAAAAAAAGTTCATAACTTAAGCCATTGTTTTTAAACAATGTTTCAAGACCATTTTTATCAGTATTATAATTCGAAGCGATACTATCTAGATGTTTTAAAACCGCTTTGTCATTAGCTATAATTTTATATTTAATGATCTCTTCTTTTTTTAATTTAAAGTTTATTAAAAAATTTAAAGCTTCACTTTTAACATTGTTTATATTTTCTTGATTTAATTCTTTATTATTTAAAACTAAAATTGTTTTTACTCTATTTTTTAATTCATAAGAAGTAATAATTTGACTTCCAATGTTTACTAAAATTTTGTTTTGAATTGAAGCAAAAGAAATATTTTCTTTTAGCATGATTATAATTAAAAAAAATATTAAACGCTTCATTAATTGAAAGAAGGTGAATTGATATTTCCAAACGGAGTTAATGTAATTTTAAACATCAAAGAGTCTTCCGGCTCTAACTCGGAGTCATTGTAAAATTCTCTTCTGTATACCAGGCCTGCTCTCAGGCAATCGTTTGTATATTCGTAACTTAAATTGTAATATTCAGCAGAATTTGTAATCAAGTTTCTTTTTG
>JACWDZ010000043.1 GCA_014653815.1 Pelagibacterales bacterium SAG-MED29
TCACTACATGTATATGAGAGAAGTTTGGGTGACAACAGGTGATACACCAACAGTATACAGATATATTGACTGGTTAATTACTGTTCCACTTCAAATGGTAGAATTCTATCTAATCTTGGCAGCTGTAAGAAAAGTGCCAAGCTCAATATTCTGGAAACTATTGATTGGTTCATTAGTAATGTTAATCGGTGGATACTTAGGTGAAGCTGGTTACATTCAACCATTCGTAGGTTTCGTAATCGGAATGGCGGGATGGATTTATATCTTGTTTGAAATATTCTCTGGTGAAGCAGGCACAATGGCTGCAAAAACTGGAAACAGAGCAATGACTACTGCTTTCAGTGCAATGAGAATAATCGTAACTATTGGTTGGGCGATATATCCTTTAGGATATGTATTCGGTTACTTAACTGGTGGTGTAGATGCAAATGCATTGAACATTATTTACAACTTAGCTGACTTTATTAACAAGATCGCATTCGGTCTAGTTATCTGGGCAGCAGCAATGCAAAATACAAGATTATCATCTAGATAATAGATTATAAACTTTAAAAAGGGCGAGTATGTTTTACATACTTGCCCTTTTTTTTTAGATACTTATATTGATATATAATTGTATGCCCAAAATTACTTATAAAGACAATCAAGGAAATTCAAAAACTATTGAAGTCGAAAAAGGCCTCTCTGTAATGGAAGGAGCTATACAAAATGATATTCCCGGCATAGATGCTGATTGCGGAGGATCAATGGCATGTGCGACTTGCCATGTTTATGTCGAAGAAAAATGGTTTGATAAGCTACTCAAAGCGGAAGAAGGAGAAGTAGATATGATAGATATGTCTTTTCAACCAAAAAAAAATAGCAGACTTAGTTGTCAAATAATCGTGACTGATGAACTTGATGGTTTGGTTATAACAACACCGGAAAAACAATCTTAATGGTTAAAACAGACGTAATTATTATTGGAGCTGGCCCAATAGGATTATTTGCAATTCATCAACTAGGCATAAAAGGACTTAAAGCTGTCGTTATTGATAATCTAAACAAAGCTGGTGGACAATGTATCGAACTTTATCCTGATAAACCAATTTATGATATTCCTGCAGTACCAG
>JACWDZ010000044.1 GCA_014653815.1 Pelagibacterales bacterium SAG-MED29
TTGGCTTTAATGTAACTTCTAGTTGTACAAAGTTAACTAACTTTTGAGTAAATCCTTTATCATATCTCCAAGCATTCCATTGTGTTGGAGCGGTGAATACTTGGGTTAAATAAGATGCAGCTTGTGAGTGAATCATATTGCTCTCGTTTTGTCCTTTTAAAAGATTATTTTTAACTTTTTCAAAAATTTTTCTACATTTAATTGAGTCCACCATGTACGAGTTAGCATTTAAATGAGTGCTCATCGGTGCTGACACAATTAATTGAATTCCATCTTCTCTTCTTGAAAATAAAGCTTCAGTATAAATTGTAGATACATTTTTATTATCTACTTCAAGAACTAAATCGTTTTTGGCGAGCTTAAGATCATTTTTTAGTCTTAAAAGTCCAAGATCAAAAACAGTAAGAGGTTGAGAACGTAAAGTTTTCTCAATTAAGTTTACATCTGCCTTAACAGTTGTAAAAGTTAAAGTTAATAAAACCAGAATTATATAATTTGTTATTCTAGTCATACTAGAATTTTACCTATTTGGCTGTCTATCTCAAGACAAAATATAATTAAACTTTAATATTTGCTAAAATTTAGAAAAATGAACCTTTATTTCGGTGCCACTTTGAGCCTCACTTTTTATTTCTAACTCACCTCTATGCTGATTAACAATGTGCTTCACGATCGCCATTCCCAATCCAGTGCCACCAACTTTTTTACTTTTAGCTGCATCAACTCTAAAAAATCTTTCTGTAATTCTCGGAAGTTGTTCAGTTGGAATCCCAATACCGTTATCTTTAATGGACACTGTGTAAGAGTCTCCTATTACTTTTCCGTTACCTTGCCCGCAATTAACTTCAATCTTTTTATTTTTTTCTGAATATTTTATACTGTTGTCAATAATATTTGAAAAAACTTCAATTAATTTTTCATGATCGCCTTTAATAAAGAAATCATCTTTTATATTATTTTTAAATTCAAACAATTTTAAATTTTTTTGATGTATATCTTCAACACTATTTAAAACTTCTTTTAAGTTTACTTTATCTTGAGGTTGTATATGTTCTTCTAATTCAATTTTACTTAATGAAAGTAAAT
>JACWDZ010000045.1 GCA_014653815.1 Pelagibacterales bacterium SAG-MED29
AGACAAAATGATAAATTTAGAGATTGGAAAAAAATTTGCAAACTTAGTTAAAAATTCGACAACACATATAATTGAAGGATGTGGTCATATGATTATGATTGAAAATGCGTTTGAAATGAGAGAAAAGGTCTTAGAATTTTTAATAAAATGAAAAATTTTCCAATTGTAAAATCGAGAAGATTAAGAAGTACTCCTTATACTGACAGGATAGAGTCTCATGGTGTAAGTAGCTATACAGTTTATAATCATATGTTGCTACCAGCAACATTTAAATCTTTAGAGTCTGATTACGAACATTTAAAAAAATTTGTACAAGTATGGGATGTAGCAGCAGAGAGACAAGTAGAAATTAAGGGTAAAGATTCTGCAAAACTTGTTCAATTAATGACATGTAGAGATTTATCTAAATCAAAAGTTGGCAAGTGTTATTATTCACCTTTAATTGATGATCAAGGTTATTTAGTAAATGATCCAATTATTAATAAATTAGCAGAAGATAGATGGTGGCTTTCTATCGCAGATTCTGATGTGATATTTTTTGCAAAAGGTCTTGCAGCAGGAAATAAACTTGATGTTGATATCAAAGAACCAAATGTGAATATTTTAGCTGTTCAGGGACCTCGCTCTGATGACTTAATGGAAAAATTATTTGGTAATCAAATAAGACAGTTAAAATTTTTTAATTTTAATTATTATGAATTTAAAGGTAATAAATATTTTATAGCTAGATCAGGATGGTCAAAACAAGGAGGTTTTGAGATTTATGTTGAAGATAATTCAGCTGGCCAAGATCTTTATGATTATTTATTCGAATATGGAAAAGAATTTAATGTTAGAGCGGGTTGTCCAAATTTAATTGAAAGAATAGAGTCAGCATTATTATCTTATGGAAATGATTTTGATAATAGAGATAACCCTTTTGAAGCAAATTTTGATAAGTTTGTAAACCTTGATTCAGAAGTTAACTTTTTAGGAAAAGAAAAACTTAAAAAAATAAGAAAAGAAGGAATAAAAAGAAAATTGATGGGTGTTATTATAGATCA
>JACWDZ010000046.1 GCA_014653815.1 Pelagibacterales bacterium SAG-MED29
GGTCAATAGGAGAAGTGATTGATGTTAAAAGAGGGTTTGCTAGAAATTTTTTAATTGCAAATAAAAAAGCACTATATGCTTCAAAAGAAAATATAAAAGAAGTAGAAAAAATTAAGATTGAGCTTTCAAAGAAAGATAATGAAAAAAAACAAGAAGCAAAAAAAGTCTCAGAAAAAATTAATAAAAAAATATATATAGTTAAAAAATTGAGCACAGAAACTAATGAGTTATATGGGTCTGTTAAACCAACAGAAATTTCAAAACTAATTGAAGAAACTGATAAGATTGAAATTAAACCTTCAATGATACAACCAGTTCAAGAAATAAAAATACTAGGAAAATTTAAAGTAAAAATTTCTTTACACTCTGAAGTTGATGCAGAAATTACAATTGATGTTCAATCTGCAGAAACAATTCAATAATTATACAATTTCATCCACAAGATTTTTTTTAAATTTCTAAAAAATAATTTTCATGTAGATTATTTTTTATGGAAAATAATCTCAATATCATCAAAGATAAGTTTAAAGAACTTCCAAATAATATTGAAGCTGAAAAATCTGTAATAGGTTCAATACTAGTTACTAATGAAATTTTTGATGAAATTAGTACAATCATTTCCCATGTCAATTTTTATGATCCTATGCATCAAAAAATTTATAATGCAGTTGAAAGTTTAATTTATAAAGGAATGCTTGCAAATCCTATTACGTTAAAAAATTATTTTGAAGATGAAAAAGACGATTTAAACGTTCCAGAATATCTTGTTAAAATCACAAAATTTTCTACTTCTTCCAGACAAGCAATTGAATATTCAAAAATTATTTATGATATGTTCGTAAGACGTGAGTTGATTAAAATTTCGGAACAAACAATCGATAATGCTAAAATAAATGATTTAGACTCTAATGGTCAAAATATTATAGAAAATTCTGAAAGATTATTATTTGATCTAGCTGAAAAAGGATCCTTTAATTCTTCATTAATAAAATTTGATGATGCTATGAAGCAAACT
>JACWDZ010000005.1 GCA_014653815.1 Pelagibacterales bacterium SAG-MED29
ATTAAAAATGATAATTTATATACATATCATTGGCCAGGAAATGTAAGAGAATTAAGAAATTTAGTTGAAAGAATTACTATTTTATCTGCTAACGAAACCAAAGAAAATATTAACAAATTAATTAATGATGTTTTGGTTTCTTCTTCATCGACAGAAAATAATAAGAATATCTTGGAAAAATCTTTTGCTTCACCATTAAAAGAAGCAAGAGAACATTTTGAAAAAGAATATTTAACTACACAATTAAAAAAGAATCATGGCAATATCTCTAAAACGGCAGATTTTATTGGCATGGAGAGATCTGCGCTTCATAGAAAGTTAAAATCTTTAGGAATTAAAGGCATAAACTAAAATGAATATAATTATATGTGGAGCCGGCAAGGTTGGCTTTTCAATAAGTAAACAATTATCAGCTCAAGGTCATTCCGTGACTGTTATTGATCAATCTTCCGAAGATATAAAGAAAATTAACGACACCCAAGACGTTAAGGGAATTGTTGGGCGAGCTACACTACCAACAGTACTTGAAAATGCAGGAGCTGAAAAAGCAGATATGGTTATTGCTGTTACTAGAAACGATGAAACAAACATGATTGTTTGTCAATTAGCCAGTTCATTATTTAACGTTTCAAAAAAAATTGCACGTATAAGAACTAAAGATTTTTTAGAGGGAAAGTGGGGTAAGCTTTACAATAAATCAAACATTCCAATAGATGTAATTATTTCTCCGGAACTTGAAGTAGCAAAGTCTTTATATAGAAGACTAGAGGCACCAGGAGCTTTAGATAATGTACCTTTTGCTAATGATAGAGTAAAAATGCTAGAAATATCAATTGAAAAAAACTGTCCAATTAAAAATATACCTTTAAGAGATTTAACGAAAAAATTTCCTGACTTTAAAGCAAATATCTTAGGAGCTGTGAGAAAAGAAAAATTTATATATCTAAAAAAAGAAGACAAAATGTTAGATGGTGACAATGTATATGTCGTTGTAAGTAGTGATCAATTAAATGTAATCCTCAAGGCATTTGGTCATGAAGAAAAAGTCGCTAAAAATATTTTAATCATTGGCGGAGGTAATATTGGACTAAATCTAGCTAAAATGTTGGAAATTAATTTTGAAGATGTAAGAGTAAAAATCATTGAAAAAAATAAAAAAAGAGCTGAAGAAATAGCTAGTGAATTATCGTCTTCAATTGTAATTAATGGCGATGCCTTAGATGAAGATATTCTTAAGGAAGCAAATTTAGAAGACTCTGAAACTGTACTAGCGCTAACCAATGATGACGAAAACAACATGATGGCTTGTGTATTAGCTGAAAAAAAAGGGTTAAAAAAAAGAACTATCGCTATAGTTAATAAAACAAATTATAATTTATTACAGGACTCATTAAATATTGACGATCTAGTTGATCCAAGAATGACAACTGTTTCAAGAATTATGGAACATGTTCATCGAGGAACAATCGGAACAGTTTATTCTCTTCTTGATGGAGAATATGAATTTATTGAAGCCAAGATTTTAGAAAAATCAGAGTTATTAAATAAAAAGATTAGAGATTCAAACTTACCAGAGGATATTAGAATAGGAGCAATTGTTAGAAAAGATCAAGTTATTATACCAAGATCAAGCTTTGTTTTTGAGAAAGATGATCTTGTAGTTTTTCTTGCAAAAAGAGAACAACTGAAAGAAGTTGAGAGTATTTTTAGCGTTAGCTCTATCTAGCAATGAATTTTAAAGGAATAAGTTATTATTTAAGTTTATTCTGTTTTCCAATAAGCATTTTAGCATTTATAAATATTTTATACTCTTCTTATTTTGACTATTTTTTAAGCATTAACTCTTATGTTGCAACATTAATTGTTTCTTTTGTAATCGGTTCAAGCCTTTTATTTGTAGGAAAAAAGTCAGAAAAAAAAATCAATTTCATAGAACAGCTGTTATTAATAATTCTAGTCTATCTACTTATTTCTTTCTTTATTTCCTTGCCTTTTTATTTAAGCAATTATCAGGTGACTTTCTTAAATTCTTTGTTTGAAGCAATTTCAGGTATTACCGGCACAGGTTTTTCTATTTTTAAGAATATCAAATATCTTGATCCAACTTTGGTGTTGTGGCGTTCATCCTCACAGTGGATAGGTGGATTATATTTTTTATTTTTTTTAATTCTTATTTTTTCAAACAAACAATTTAACTATAAGATGAATAACTTAACTTATTCTGGAGATGGCAGAACTAACTCAGAAAGCAACATTAAAAATCTTTTATCTACAATTTTCATTCTATATTCTGTATTAAGTTTCATTATTTTTTTATTATTAAATATTTCAGGAATTAGAATGTTTAATTCACTAAATCTTAGTATGAGTTTGATTTCGGCAGGAGGTTTTATCCCAACGGATTCATTAGAAACAATTATTCGATCAAATCCACAGAAATTAGTTTTTATATTTTCTTTACTAATTTCAATGTTAAATTTTTTCTTGTTTTTAAATGTTTTTCAAAAAAAAGTTATTATTCGAGAACATAAAGAAGATCTTTATTTAGTTATGTTATCTATTTTTTTTATTTTGCTTGTATATTTGAATAATTATAGTGGATTAAATATCATTATAAGTGTCTTAAGCAGCTTAAGCAATTCAGGATTATCATTAATAAGCTCTGATAATAATTTAAGTTTATACTTTATATTAATTTCTGCAATTGGAGGGTCATTAATATCAAACACTTCAGGAATTAAATTTACTAGAATTTATGTTCTTTTAAGAACAGCTTCTTCAGAAATTATTAAATTAATTAGCCCGAATAGCATAACAAATAAAAATATATTTAATTCAGAAAAAAAAATTACGAATGAGAATATAAAAATTTCTTTTCTAATTTTTATCTCATTTTTTATAAGTTTATTTATTCTTTCAGGGATTTTAATAGTTGACAGTATTGACTTTGAAAAATCATTTAAATTATCTATTTTAACAATTACTAATACAACGACTTCAGCCATGTTTGGAATAGAAGAGATGGATTTTGCAAATTTACTAACAACTTCAAAATTAAGTTTGATTATCTTTATGATTATTGGAAAAATTGAGCTAATATCATTTTTTTTAATTATCAAAAAAATATTTTTTAAAGATTAATATGTCCAAAATTGTAATAATAGGTGCTGGTGCTATGGGCTCTGCTTTCACTTTCCCTTGTTTAGACAACCAACATGATACAACTATTGTTGGTACTCATTTAGAAAATGAATTTATCGATAATTTAAAGAATAATAAGAATTTACACCCCGCTCTTGGAGTTCATATTCCAGAAGGTGTTAAACTTTTAAAATTTGATAAATTTGCTGAATTATTTAAATCAAATGTTGATTTGATAGTTCTTGGAATTAGTTCAAAAGGAATTGAATGGGTTTCAGAACAACTAAGCAAAATTGCTAAAGATAAAAAATTACCAAATATTTTAATGTTAACTAAGGGTTTAAGTGTTCATGAAGATAAATATGAATTATTAGTCGATAAAATAAAAAGACTACTTATATTAAAAGGGATAACGAATCTTAACATTTCAGTAGTAGGCGGACCTTGCTTAGCAGCTGGTTTAGCCAATAGAATTCATAGCAGTGTAATTATAGCGAATGAAGATATTAAAATAGCTAAAAAAATTGCTGACATGATAAATACTAATTATTATCACACGTCGTCCTCCGATGATCTTAATGGAGTTGAAGTATCGGCTGCTATAAAAAATATTTTTTCCATGGCTGTAGGAGCTGCAAAAGGGATGAGTAGCAAAAACGCTTCAAATGAAATTCGAGAAAAAAATTATTTAAACACAGCTTCAGCTTTAATTAAACAATCAGTATATGAGATGGAAATATTCGTTGAGCACCTTAAAGGAAAAAAAGAAACAGTTAAGGGTTTAGCAGGTCTAGGTGATTTATATGTAAGCTCAGGAGGAGGAAGAAATGCTAAAATGGGATCTTATATTGGAGAAGGATTGACATTTTCTGAAGCAAAAAAAACGAAAATGGAAAAAGTAACTGTTGAAGGTGCAGATTTAGCACAAGAAATTGGAAAAAAAGTAAATGAAGATTTTGATGAAAAAAAATTGCCTTTAATGTTAGCCATGATTAATACAATAGTAGATAATAAAAAACTTGAACTTAACTGGGAAGCCTTTAGGTAATGAGAAAATTTATTATTTCTATAGATGCTGGCACAACTTCTAACAGAGCAATACTTTTTGATTTAAAAGGTAAACCAATTTTTTCATCTCAAAAAGAATTCACACAATTTTTTCCAAAAAGTGGTTGGGTAGAACATAATCCGGAAGAAATTTGGAATACTACTAAAAAAGTTTTAAAAGATGTAATTTTAAAAGCAAAAAAACTTAAAGGAAAAATATTAACTATTGGAATTACTAATCAAAGAGAGACTACAGTTCTATGGGATAAAAAAACTGGTAAAACTGTTTATAGAGCTATTGTTTGGCAAGACAGAAGACAAGCTGATTATTGTAAAAAATTAAAAAATCAAAATAAAGAAACTCTTATTTTTAATAAAACTGGATTACCAATCGACTCATACTTTTCTGGAACTAAAATAAAATGGATATTAGACAATGTTCCATTAGCTAAAAAATTAATGAATAAAAGACAACTTAAGTTTGGAACTATAGATAGTTTTTTAATCTGGAGATTAACAAAAGGTAAGATGCATGCAACCGATTCTACCAATGCAAGTAGAACTATGATTTATAATATTTCTACAAATAAATGGGATGATACAATTTTAAAGATATTAAAAATAAAAAAACATATTCTTCCTGATGTTAAAAACTGTGCTGATAACTACGGTTCAACACATCCTTCAATTACAGGCAAATCGATTCCAATTACTGGTGTGGTTGGTGATCAACAATCTGCTGCAATAGGTCAATGTTGTTTTGAACCGGGTTCATTAAAAAGTACTTATGGAACAGGCGCATTTGTATTATTAAACACAGGCTATAAAAAAATATACTCTAAAAATAGATTGTTAACGACTATTGCTTATAGAATAAAAGGCAAAACAACTTATGCGATGGAGGGATCCATTTTTATAGCTGGAGCTGGAGTTCAATGGTTAAGAGATCGAATGAGGTTTTTTAAAAAAGCATATGAGACTGAAAAAATACTAAAATCTTTAAAAGATAATAAAGATGTTTATTTAGTTCCAGCATTTACAGGCATGGGTGCTCCATATTGGAATCAAAACTCCCGAGGTGTTTTGAGTGGATTAACAAGAGACACCGGACCAAATGAAATTGTTAGAGCTACAGTAGAGTCTGTTGCTTATCAAACTTACGATTTATTTGAAGCAATGAAACATGATGGTTTACGACCAAGGATGGTTAAAGTAGATGGAGGAATGGTTATGAATAATTGGTTCTCTCAATTTTTATCAGATATAGTAAATGTTAAAGTTTATAGACCAAAAGTTCATGAAACAACGGCTTTAGGAGCTGCTTTTATGGCTGGTCTAAAAATTGGTGCTTATAAATCTTTAAGAGATATTTCAAAAAATTGGAGTCTAGAAAAAAAATTTAAACCAAAAATGAAAAACCATACTAGAAAATCACTTCTATTAGGCTGGTCAAAGGCAATAAAAAGAGCACTGATTAACTAAATCAATTTAAAGTTGTATATTTTTTACAGGAAATAGCCCTGTACAAATAAGTTCTATTTTGCTTCAATTAGGAAAATAACAAACAACAACGGGGGAATTAATGTTTAAAACATTGAAAACTATAATAGCTGCTGCTGTTGCTTTCACTTTAGTTTCAACATCTGCTTATTCAGACGCAATAAGCAAATGGGCAAAAGGAGAATTTAGTCTTTCTACACTTTCTGAAAAAGAAAGAATTAAAGAACTTAAATGGTTCCAAGATGCTGCGAAGCCATTCAAAGGAATGTCTATCAAAGTATTGTCTGAAACTATTCCGACACATGAATATGAATCAAAAGTTTTAACAAAAGCTTTTGAGGAAATTACTGGGATTAAAGTTAATCACCAGTTATTAGGTGAAGGTGATGTTGTAATGGCTGTACAAACACAAATGCAAACTAACGTAAGTATATACGATGCTTATATCAATGACTCAGATTTGATTGGTACTCATGCTAGGATGCAACAAGCTGTTAACTTGACGAAATGGATGGCTGGAGAAGGTAAAGATGTAACTTTACCAACTTTAGACTTAGATGATTTCATTGGTAAACAGTTTACTACAGGACCGGATGGCGATTTATATCAAATGCCTGACCAACAATTTGCTAACCTATATTGGTTTAGAAAAGATTGGTTCGACAGACCTGAAATCAAAAAAGGTTTTAAAGCCAAATACGGATACGATTTAGGTGTGCCTTTAAATTGGTCTGCTTATGAAGATATCGCTAAATATTTTTCAGAAGATGTTAAAAATATTGACGGTGTTAGAATTTATGGTCATATGGACTACGGTAAAAGAGCTCCTGACTTAGGTTGGAGAATGACTGACGCGTGGTTATCAATGGCTGGAGCAGGTGATGTAGGAAAACCTAATGGAATACCAGTAGACGAATGGGGAATAAGAATGGAGAAAGGTTCTTGTAATCCGGTTGGAGCTTCAGTAACAAGAGGTGGAGCTGCTAATGGTCCTGCTGCTGTATACGCAATTAGAAAATGGGATGAATGGTTAAGAAACTATGCGCCTCCAGGTGCTGCGGCTATGGACTTCTATCAGTCTCTACCATCTCTATCTTCTGGAAACGTTGCTCAGCAAATTTTCTGGTACACAGCTTTCACAGCTTCATTAGTAGGAAAAAATCCTAACAATAAAGTTGTTGATGCTAACGGTAAGCCGTTATGGAGAATGGGTCCATCACCAAAAGGACCTTATTGGGAAGAAGGCATGAAGCTTGGATATCAAGATGCTGGATCATGGACTTTATTTAAGTCTACACCAGTTAAAAATAGAAAAGCTGCATGGTTGTACGCTCAATTCGTTGTATCAAAAACAGTAGATCTTAAGAAAAGTCACGTTGGTCTAACTATTATTAGAGATAGTTCCATCGATCATAAATCATTTACTGAAAGAGCAGGTGATTTAGGTGGACTTGTTGAGTTCTACAGATCTAACAATAGAAATATTTGGTCACCAACAGGTATAAATGTTCCGGATTATCCGAAACTTGCACAGATCTGGTGGCAACAAATTGGAGATGTAAACTCAGGTGCGTTTACTCCACAACAAGCTATGGACCGTCTTGCAGAAGAGATGGACTTAGTTATGTCTCGTATGGAAGCTGCTGATAAAGCTAGCAAAGCATACGGTGGATGTGGACCAAGACTTAATAAACCAAGAGAAGCTTCTTATTGGTTAAATAAAAAAGGTTCACCAAAAGCTAAACGTGATGAGAAACCTCAAGGTAAAACTGTTCCATACGCGAGAGCTTGGAAGTAACAAGAGGTTAATCTAAATTGAAAAGGGGGCACTAGTTGCCCCCTTTTTTTAAAACTAAATTATTAATTATGAGTCTAGAATTAAAAAATATAGAAAAAAAAGTTGGAATAGATACTCATATACATCCTACAAGTCTTAAATTAGAAAAAAATACAATTAATGTGCTGTTAGGCTCCACATTAGCTGGAAAAACTACATTAATGCAAATAATGGCTGGTTTAGATAAACCAACCTCAGGTGAAATATGGTTTAATGAAAAGAATGTAACTGGAATGAAAGTTCAAAAAAGAAATTGTTCCATGGTTTACCAGCAGTTTATTAACTATCCAAATTACACAGTATATGAAAATATTGCTTCACCGTTAGTGATAACAGGAGTCAATTCTGATGAAATTAAAAAAAGAGTAGGAAAAGTTGCTGAACTCTTAAAATTGTCAACAATGCTAAATAAAAAACCTGATGAGCTATCAGGTGGCCAACAACAAAGAACAGCTTTAGCAAGAGCTTTAGTCAAAGACTCTGATTTAATTTTATTAGATGAACCTTTAGCTAATTTAGATTTTAAATTAAGAGAAGAATTAAGAGAGGAACTACCAAAATTGTTTGAAGATAGAGATTGTATAGTTGTTTATGCAACAACAGAACCATCAGATGCTTTAATGATAGGAGGCAATACAGCAACGTTATTAGAAGGTAAAGTAGTTCAATACGGAAAAACTTTAGAGGTTTACAACAAACCTGAAAACTTAATCTCTGCTAAAGTTTTTAGCGATCCACCAATGAATATCGCAGAAGTAAAAAAAAATGGAGATACTTGCAAAGTAACTGACAACAATGTTAAGTGGAAATCATCTGCCAAAATTAAAGATGGAACTTATAAGATCGGTATAAGACCACATAATATTACTACTTATAAAGAAGGAAATAATTCAGTTGAAATAAATGGGAAAGTACAGATTTCTGAATTAAGTGGATCAGAAAGCTTAATTCATTTCACAAATGGTAATTTAAATTGGGTTTCTTTATCGAATGGAATTCAACAAAAAAATGTTGGCGATGATACAAAATTATATATGAACACAGATGAATTTTTATATTTTGATGAAAATAACAGACTGGTAAACAATGGCTAAAATTACTTTAAAAGACTTAAGCCATAGCTATTTAGAGAATCAAGATAGTAATGCTGACTGGGCTCTTAGAGAAGTTAATATTGATTGGAAAGATGGTGGAGCATACGCGCTTTTAGGTCCATCAGGTTGTGGAAAGACAACTTTATTAAATATTGTTTCAGGTTTGTTAAAACCTACAAAAGGCAGCGTGTTGTTCGATGATAAAGATATAACAACATTTAATCCTGTTGAAAGAGATATTGCTCAAATATTTCAGTTTCCAGTTATTTATGACACTATGACTGTTTATGACAACTTAGCATTTCCATTAAAAAATAGAGGTCTTTTAGAATCAGAAATAGCATCCAAAGTAAAAGAGATTGCTGAAATGCTTGAGCTAACATCAACTTTGAATAATAGAGCTTCAGGTTTAACAGCTGATGGTAAACAAAAAATTTCCTTAGGCAGAGGACTTGTTAGATCAGATGTAAATGTAATTATGTTTGATGAACCATTGACCGTTATAGATCCACATTTAAAATGGGTTTTAAGATCAAAATTAAAAGAATTACATCAAAAAATTAATCGTACGATGATTTATGTAACACACGATCAAACAGAAGCCTTAACTTTTGCTGATCAAGTTGTAGTAATGCATGAAGGACAAATTGTTCAAACTGGTACACCAGTTGAGCTTTTCGAAAAACCCAAACACACGTTTGTTGGACATTTTATCGGGTCACCTGGAATGAATATTCTTCCATGTGAAATAAAAAATGGTGAGGTTAATTTTAGTGGAAAAAAAATTCCAAGTCATAAGACTATAAAAAAATCAAACTTTAATAGAACTCAAATAGGTATAAGACCAGAGTTTATTAATTTTTCTAATAACGGAATCCCAGTTAAAATAAAAAGGGTAAGCAATACTGGAAGACATAAAATTATTGATACCGAAAGCAGTGGAGGAAATATAAAAATATTATCAAATTCTTCTACCGAAATCCCAAGTGGAAGCGCTCATATAACTTTCAATCAAAAATATACTTATGTTTATGAAGATAATTGGATCATAGAATAATGAATAAAACTATTAATCAAAAAGCTTGGTTTTTTGTAGTTCCTGTATTTATTCTTGTTGCATTTAATGCAGCTATTCCTTTAATGACTGTAGTTAATTACTCATTTCAAGAAACTTTTGGAAACAATGTATTTGCATGGGAGGGTACTAGATGGTTTAAACAAATTTTATTATCAGAAAGATTCCACGCAGCACTTGGCAGACAATTTGCATTCACTTTTATTATTCTTTTAATTCAGATTCCTTTAGGCATTGGTATTGCTTTAACTATGCCAAAAAAGGGTTGGGGAGTTCCAGTTTGTTTAATTTTAATGTCTATGCCACTTTTAATTCCTTGGAATGTTGTTGGTGCAATGTGGAATATTTTTGCTTTACCTGACATTGGTTTTCTTGGTCATTCATTAAATGGAATGGGCTTTGATTATAATTTTACTCAACAACCCGGAGATGCTTGGTTTACAACAATATTAATGGATGTTTGGCACTGGACTTCTTTAGTAGTACTTTTATCTTATGCAGGGCTTAATTCTATTCAGCCTGCATATTATCAAGCTGCAGAAATCGATGGAGCAAGCAGATGGGCTATCTTTAGATATATAGAACTACCTAAAATGAAAAAAGTTTTAACGTTGGCTATTTTATTGAGATTCATGGATAGTTTTATGATTTATACAGAGCCTTTTGTTTTAACCGGAGGCGGACCAGGTAATACTACAGCTTTCTTGTCGATAGACTTAGTAAAAATGGCTTTAGGACAATTTGATTTAGGTCCAGCCGCAGCAATGTCGTTAATTTATTTTTTCATTGTTCTATTAGTTTGTTGGGTATTTTATAATTTGATGATGAAAAATGAGGTGCAGTCATGAAGAAATATAAGTGGTTAGTACCTACATTATATATAATTTTTTTAATGCTTCCGATTTATTGGCTTATCAATATGTCGTTTAAGACAACTACAGAGATTATAAACACATACTCTTTGTGGCCACAGAAATTTACTACTGAAAATTATGTTAAAATTTTTACGGATAGCACATGGTACATGGGTTATGTAAATTCGATTACTTATACCGTATTTAATACAGTTATTTCGGTTGCAGCTGCTTTACCTGCTGCTTATGCTTTCTCTAGATATAAATTTTTGGGAGACAAGCATTTATTCTTTTGGTTGTTAACTAATAGAATGGCTCCGCCCGCAGTTTTTGCGTTACCATTTTTTCAGTTTTATTCTTCTGTAAATTTATTTGATACTCACATTGCTGTTGCCTTATCACATTGCCTGTTTAATATTCCATTAGCTGTTTGGATTTTAGAAGGTTTTATGTCTGCTGTTCCAAAAGAATTAGATGAAACAGCCTATGTAGATGGATATTCATTTGGAAGATTCTTTTTCAAAATTTTTGTTCCAACAATCGCTGCAGGAATAGGAATAACAATGTTTTTCTGTTTTATGTTTTCATGGGTTGAGTTATTGTTAGCCAAAACATTAACAGCTACAGAAGCAAAACCTATAGCAGCAACTATGACAAGAACTGCTAGCACCTCAGGTTATGAATTAGGTTTGTTAGCTGCAGCAGGAACTTTAACAATTATACCTGGGGCAATTGTGATTTACTTTGTTAAAGATTATATTGCTAAAGGATTTGCGATGGGAAGAGTATGATATTTACAAATTTACATGCAGATGCGTGGAAAAAAGTTGGAGAAACCAAAGAAAAAGGATTTTTTGATTTTGATTTATTTTCTTGGATGGCCTGGACTTGGCAAACTGCTGCTTTTTTCATTTTTATAGCATTATGTATAACCGTGATGCTTATTTGGGAAAAAAAGGTTCCAGGTGGATCTCCACGAAAAGGAATTTTAGGTTTAGACACGACAAGAGGAGACAGACTATTCATTTCACTATTAGGAAGTGCTTTCATACATTTATTTTGGTTAGCTCTTGTAGGAAGCATTCTATGGTTAGCAACAATTTTTTGCATTTTCTACGCCATAATTGTATTTAGATATGTTTAAAATATCTTTTAATAAAAATGTTTAAAAAGATATTAAATTTATTAGCTCAATCAACTTTAATATCTCTAGTATTAGCTTTAATATTCTATTTAATAATCGACGCTAATTTTTTAAATCTTAAAGTTAAAATTTACGAAAATTTTCCAAATATAGAGTTAAGGAAACATATTTTTAATAAAAGATCTAAAATAGAGCATTTTAAAAATGATTATAATGTTAAATTTTTACCATACACGCAGTTCGAAAAATTAAGCTATATTAAAAAGAAAATTATCTTTGAAAATGATTTAATTTTAAAATCAAATCATTCAAATAATTCAATTGCTTATAAAAGATATAACTCTTTTTTTATAGATTTTTTCGATGATAAACTTTTATTAACCGATCATTCTGGAAATATATATTATATAGATAAATCTGAATTATTTTCAAACAAAAAAGAATTAAAAGCCAAAAATATAAAAAGTGATTTTAAAGCTACTAGAGTTTTTGATGCGTTTATATATTCAAATAAATTATTTGTTTCATACATTAGCGAAAAAGATGGATGTAATACTATAAATGTTAGTAATACAGAAGTTAATTTTAAGATGTTAGAATTTAAGAACTTTTTTAATCCTGAGATTTGTAATAACTCTGGATCACCTGGAAAAATTCAATATTTTAAAAAAGGAGCAGAAGAAGGAATTTTATTAAGTACATCAGAAGGCATTCACGATAAACCAGGATTAAACACTCAGGACCCTAATTCACTTTTTGGAAAGATTTTATTTATTCCATTTGATAAAGAAAAAAATTTTGAAGTTTATTCAATTGGACATCGAGTAATTCAAGGACTAAATGTAAATAATAATATAGTTATTTCATCAGAACATGGACCAAGAGGAGGAGATGAAATTAATAGAATATTTTATAAAAAAAATTATGGATGGCCTGTTGTATCACTTGGTGAAAGATATGATTTTAAGTACGGAAATGATTTATTGACTTATAAAAAAGATCATAAAAAAAATAATTTCATAGACCCTTTATTTAGCTTTATACCCAGCATTGGAATATCGGAAATAATTAATCTTCCAAAAACATTCTCAATTTATTATGAAAATCATTACTTAGCCTCTTCTTTAAATGGAAGAAGTCTTTATTTTATTAGATTTGATCAAGATTTTAAAAAAACAATCTCCACTGAAAAAGTTTATATAAGCAACAGAATAAGAGATATGAAATTCTCTTTAGAAAATAATAGTATTGTATTAGCTTTAGAAGAGTTAGGTGAAATAGGAATTCTATCTAACAACTAAGATAGAATTTTTAACAAATTTTTAATTATATAATTAATTTCCTGATTTTTTATTCCTATACCTGAAGGTAAATAAAAACCATTTTTAGATAGATATTCTGAGTTAGGCATTTTTATATTTTTAAATAGTCCTAATTTCTTATATATTTTTTGTTTATTCATAGACAAAAAAAATGGCCTTGTACCAATTTTTTTTCTTAATAATTTTTTCATCATTTCTTTTTTACTAATTGCAATGTTATCTTTTAAGAGAACACCAAAAACCCAATAAATATTTTGAGCATATTTTGTACTATTTTTCTGTAATATAATATTTTTATTAATCTTAAGACTTTTGTAATATAAATTACCAATTTCCCTTTTCCTTTTAATTATCCATTTAATATTCTTTAATTGGCCACAACCCATTGCCGCTTGAAGATTTGACATTCTATAATTCCAGCTAATTTCACTGTGATTGAATCGATCGTAATAAGATTTAGAAAAAGATAAATTTCTGAACGATTTACTTCTTTCAAAATATTTTTTTATATTTGTGCAAATCATACCTCCTTCACCGGTAGTAATATGTTTATTTGCGTAAAAACTAAAAGTGCTTATATCTCCAAAACTACCACAAATTTTATTATTGTATTTTAACCCAATAACTTCAGCTGTGTCTTCGATGATAATTATCTTTTTTTTTTTTGCAATTTTAAGAATTTTGTTCAGATCAACCGGCAAACCGTAAATATGAGTTATAATTATCGCTTTTGTTTTATTAGAAATCTTTTTAATAGTTTCATTAACATTCATATTCCAAGTATCCAAATCACAGTCTACTAGGACTGGTTTCAAATTATTCTTAATTACTGCGTTAGTTGTAGAAATTATAGAAAAGGCAGGAATTAAAACTTCAGAGCCTTTTTTTAAACCTAAACATTTTATTGCTATCTCTAGCGCTGCAGTGCCATTAGATACTGCTACTCCATATCTTTTTTTATTGAAATATGAAAATTCTTTTTCAAACTTTCTTACAAAAGGGCCTTCAGAGGAAATCCAATTTGATTTTAAGGCTTGAGTTAAAAATTTTTTTTCATTTTTAAAAATTTTAGGAACATTTACTGGAATAAATTTTTTTTTCATTAAAATTTATTTTTATCTCTTTTAGGATAATATGGTCCTTGCTTAACTTCAATAAACTTACAGCCCTTCAACATTTTAAAACTATGTCCGGCACTTAACAATACAACAATATCATTTTTATTTGCTATTTTACTAAAAAGATAAATCTTCTTATTATTAAAAAAATTAATCTTAATTTTTCCGCTTAGAATAATTAAAACCTCCGATGTTCCAGAAATTTTTCTTATATTCTTCTTGTGTAGATGAGGTTGAATCTCGTGACCTTTAGGGTGATTCATATAAGCCACTTGTTGTAAAAATTTAGATTTAGTAAAAAAATTAACTCCTCTTTTTTTTAAATAATCTGCTTTAATTATTAGTGCGATAGTCTTCTTTTTATATGTTATATTTTGAATCATATAGATTAACAAAAATATTAATAACAATAGTTAAATATATAGTAAATATGAGTTTTAGCGTAATCTTACCTACTTTAAATGAAAAAGGTCATATTTTAAAATTAATTGAGCAGATTTCACATATTTTTAAAACTTACAAAAAAGAATATGAAATTATAGTTGTGGATGACAACTCAAATGATGGAACTTTTGAAATTGTTAAAAATCATCAGATAGATAAATCTTATTTAAAAGTAATTTTAAGAACAAACAAAAAAAAAAATTTAGCAGAGTCTATTAACGAAGGTATCTTAGCTTCAAAATTTGAAAATATCATTTGGCTAGATGCTGATTTTCAGCATCCTCCTAAATATATAAAAAATTTCATTGAAAAATCTAAAAAATACGACGCAATTATATCCTCTAGATTTTTAGATAAAAGCGAAAGGTATTTTAACAATGATAAATTTAAGAAACAAATAAATGAAAATCAGAGCTATCTTTATAATAAACTTTGTCGCATTTTTTTGTTTAGAGACATTACAGATTATACTAGTGGTTATATTTGTGTAAAAAAAAAATTTTTTGAAAATTACAGTTTAAAAGGTTATTACGGTGATTATTTTGTAGATATGATAGTTAATTTAAAAAGGAAAAAAATTAATTTAATCGAAATTCCTTTTAAAGACGAAATAAGAGCTTCAGGGATTTCTAAAACAGTCGTAAAGGTTAATATAAAGTATATTTACATCTGCTTCAGATATTTTGTAACTTTAATAAATTCTTTCTTTAAATCAAAATTTAATTAAAATTAAGGTTTTTTAACTTATCAATATCACTTTCTACCATAGTTTTAACTAATTTTTTGAAAGATATTTTTGGTTTCCATTTTAATTCTTTTTTTGCTTTTGAAGAGTCTCCTTTTAATTCGTGAACTTCTGTTGGTCTAAAATAATACTTATCAATTTTAATTATTGTTCTTTTGGTTTTTTTATCGATTCCAATTTCTTTGACACCTTTTCCTTTCCAAATAACTTTAACATCAATACATTTATAGGCTTCATTAACAAAATCTTTAACAGACTTGCTTACTCCAGTAGAAATAACATAATCTGATGGTTTTTTTTGTTGAAGCATCATCCACATTGTTTTTATATAATCGTCAGCTGCACCCCAATCTCTTTTTGCATTTAAATTACCTAAATAAAGTATTTCTTTATTTCCTAAAAAATAGTTAGCCACAGCTCTAGTAATTTTTCTTGTAACAAAAGTTGCTCCTCTTCTTTCACCTTCATGATTAAACAAAATTCCATTTACTGCAAAAATATTATATGCCTTTCTGTAATTAATTACTGTCCAATAAGAAAAAAGTTTTGAAATAGCGTAAGGACTTGTAGGAGCAAAAGGTGTCTTTTCATTTTGAGGAATTTTAGTATTTCCAAATATTTCAGAAGTTGAGGCTTGATAAAATTTTATTTTTTTTTCTAATTTTAATATTCTTATAGCCTCAAGTAGTCTTAAGGTTCCTAATGCATCGGCATTAGCAGTGTATTCAGGAGTCTCAAAACTTGTTCTCACATGAGACTGGGCAGCTAAATTATAAATTTCATGAGGTTTGGTTTGCTGTATGATCCTAATTAAATTTGATGTATCTGTTAAATCTCCATAATATGGAAAGTAAGATTTGTTGAGAACATGTTTAGTGTATAAATGATCGATCCTTTCTGTATTAAATGAAGATGATCTTCTTTTTATTCCGATAATCTTATAATTTTTCTTTAAAAGGAAATCAGCTAAAATTGATCCATCTTGTCCAGTAATACCGGTGATTAAAGCAGTTTTTTTAAATTTCATTAAGAAATTAAATATATTAAAAAATTCATTATTTAAACAAATATTTTAATTATAAAAGTAATTTATATTAATATACTGATAAAATGAATATGAAATTTAATAATCAAGTTTGTCTTTATGCATTTTTTACAATTTATTTATTTATAGGAATCTTGATTTATAAAGATTATGGAGTAGGTATTGAAGAGCATTTTCAAAGGCAAAACGGGTTTTATTGGTTGAATTACCTTTTTTCTAATAGTAATTTTGATGATTTTAAATCACTAGTTAATATTAAATATAAAGAAATTTTATTAAAAAATCCAGATTTACCAAATCCAGACTTTTTTAACTTTTATGGAATTGCATTTGATCTTCCACTAGCTTTTATTGAAACTTTTTTTAAATTAGACTCTAGTAAAACTTATTTTGAAATAAGACATTTATTTACTTTCTTAATTTTTTTTATAAGTTCAATTTATTTTTATAAGATTATTAAAAGTAGATTTAATAATAATTTAGTAATTTTTTTAGGTTTGTTTTTTTATATAAGCGCCCCCAGAATATTTGGAGATAGTTTTCATAATAATAAGGATATATTATTCTTATCCATTTTAACAATTGCCATAAGTTATTTATTTGATTTGTTTGAAAAAACTACTAATAAAAAATTAATACTATTTTGCTTTTTTTCAGCGCTAGCATCCTCATCGCGAATTATGGGTATATACCTGCCTTTAATTCTAATGATATTTTATTTTTTAGATTTTTTGACTAATAAATTTTTATTCAGAGATTTTATCTTTAAATCAACAAAAATGTTTTCAATTTTTATTTTTTTTCTTTATTTACATTATCCATATATTTGGCAATTAAATATTTTTGAGTTTGATCAATGGTTTAAAAATTTTTTTTATTGGATGGACATAGAAATTCTTTTTAATGGAAACTATTATAACATTAAATATTTGCCAAGATCTTATTTGCCAGTTTGGATATACATTTCTACACCAATATTTATTTTAATTTTTTTCTTAATTGGGATTTTTATCATTGGAAAAACAATCTTTCAAAGAATACTAAAAATAGATAAAAAGAAAATAAATAAAAAAGGCGATCTTTGGAATTCAAACAATGAGAAAAAAGATTTATTAGTTTTTACAAGTTTTTTTAGTTTTTTTTCTTATGCAATTTTTTTAAATGTCGCTATGTTAAGTGGTTGGCGACATTTTTATTTTTTACATTTTTTTATAATTTATTTTTCAATAGTAGGTTTAAATTTTTTATATCCGATTTTAACTAAAAAATTTAATAACAAAATTGTGTATATAATAAGTTTATTAATTGTAGTTAATCTTTTTTATTTAAATATAAAGTTTCATCCTTACCAAAGTTTATATTTTGTAAATTTTTTAAATTTAAAAACAAAAGATAATTATCAGGTTGACTCACCGTCTCTTAGCAGATCTGATGCATTAAAATTTATAGTTGAAAACGAACAAAACAATGATGAAAAGATTTATGTTGCTAATGCTTCGTGGACACCTATGTATAATGGAAAAGATATGTTAAGTATCACTAACCAAAAAAAATTGGTTTTTGTTGGCCAGGAGTATGCTCAAGCAGACTACATATATACAAATTTTATTTATAAATCAGATGAAAAGTATAATAAAAACTATAATATACCGGCAAATTTTACAAAGATAAAAGATTTTAAAATAAATAATATTTTGATTTACAGGATTTATAAAAAGATAGAATAGTATGAGAATATATGTTTACAAATTAATAATTTTAATGATTGCAATATTTTTTTTGTACCATTTAACAATTGGTCACACTATTTATAAATTTCAAAATAAAATCTACTCATCAATAAATAAGAAGATAGTAGGAGATTTTAAGGAAAAAATAAGAGAAGAGATAAAAAACTCTCTTAAAAAAAAGAGGATATTAAAGAAAGAAGACGCTTTATTGTTGAATGAATTATTTATAAAACTTAATTCTGAAATTAAGGACACCAAGTAATAAAAAAAGTGATAATTTCAAAAAAAAATCAGTTTTTATTGATAAATACAAATGTTCTAAACAAGAAAATATTTAATTTAATTATTAAAAATATACCAAGTTCGATCTTTTCAAAAATTGATTTTTTTTTCTTTAAAAATGCTATTGAGTCAAAAAAAATAAATCTTTATTTAATAAAAAAAAGAAATAAGATTTCTTCAATTATTAGCACAGTATCAGTCAGCAACTACAGATTGTTACAAAAATCAATTTTTTTTTATCTTTTAAAGAATCCTATAAAGATACTAACGAATTTTAAATTTTTTTTAAATCTTTTAGATAGAGATTCTAACGAAATTGATTCTAAAAATGAAAAAAAATATTTACATCTTTTACATTTAATAATATTTAAAAAGCAATTTATTAATAATTCTTTAAAAGCAAAAGATGATATAATAAATTATTTTTTTAGAAAGATTTTAAATAAAAACGGTGCAAATTTTTTATATTTATGTTATGAAAAAGAGAATATTCAAGCTCACAAATATTATAAAAGAAACAAATTTAAAATTTATAAAAAAAATAGAAGTACAATATTTATTAAAAAAAAGGTTACTTAGGATATGATAAAAGTTGGTATAAATGGCTTTGGTAGAATAGGAAGATTAATTTTGAGAGCTATTTTAGAAAATTATAAAAATAAAATTCAAGTAGTCGCGATCAACGATTTAGGTTCAATCGAAACTAATGCTCATCTAATCAAGTATGATAGCACTCATGGAATTATTAATGAGGATGTTCAAACTTCAAAAGATGGGTTCAAAATTGGAAGTCATAATATAAAAGTATTTTCCGAAAAAGATCCAACTAATATCCCATGGAATAAAGTTGGTGTGGAAGTAGTTCTAGAGTGCACTGGTATATTTTTAGATAAAGTTTCTGCAGAAAAACATATTAAAGGTGGAGCTAAAAAAGTAATTATTTCAGCACCAGCAAAAGAAGTTGATTTTACTTTGGTTCAGGGTGTTAATAGCAAGGAGTTAAAAAAAGAGCACAATATTATTTCTAATGGATCTTGTACTACGAACTGTTTAGCGCCTGTTGCTATGGTTCTAGAGAAAACTTTTGGAATAAATTATGGCTATATGACAACTATTCATAGTTATACTGGCGACCAAAAGCTTCTTGATACATTACATAAAGATTTAAGAAGAGCGAGAGCTACCGAAGGGTCAATGATACCAACTTCTACAGGGGCTGCAAAAGCGATGAGTTTAGTTTTACCAAGCCTTAAAGGAAAATTAGATGGAACAGCTATCAGAGTTCCAACACCAAATGTTTCTTTAATTGATTTAACATTAGTTACCGAAAAAGAAGTAACTCCTAAAAGCATTAATGATGCTATGAGTGAAGCAGCCAAAGGAGAGTTAAAAGGTATTTTAGATATAAATCAAAAACCTTTAGTGTCTAAAGATTTTAATCATAATCCACACAGCTCAATATTTGATGCTACACAGACTCAAGTTGTAAAAGGAAAATTTAGTAGGGTTCTTTCATGGTATGATAATGAGTGGGGATTTTCAAATCGTATGTGTGACACAGCTATTCAGATAGCAACTTTGATCTAATTGTTTTTTCAGCTTCTTCAATTAATTTTAAAGTGTTTGAAGGTATATCAGACTTTTGTTTTGGAATAGGTTTATTTGTCATGGTTGTATTTATTTTCTTTTCTTTTCTTAAATTTTGTAAATCATCAATTGCACTTAAAATATCATTAATACTATAACGTTCTTCCATTGATTAACTATAACACTAGCTGTATAAAAATAAAAGAAATAAACTATGAATAATAAAAATATAAACTTAACTGCAAATAAATTAGTCAAAGCTTTTTTAAAAAATAGAATTATTTCACCTATTCCAAGTAGATATACAAAAAAAATTGCTCAAGCTCAAAAAATAAGAAAACTATGTGAGAGTAAAATTAAAAAACCTATTATTGGTTTTAAAGCTGGCGGTACTGGAATACCAGTGTTGAAAAAATTAAAAGAGAGAGAACCTTTTTATGCAACAGTCTATAAACATAATTTTTTAAAAAATAATAAAAGTGTAAGAATTAATAAATATACCCTCGGTATTGAACTTGAAGTTTGTTATTTAATAAAAAAAGATTTTTTTTATTTAAAAAAAAATATTACCAAAAAAAATATAACTAGATATATTACTCATATGGCTCCATGTATTGAAGTTGTTGGTTATAGGCAAAGAAAAAAAGGAATTAAAACTTTAGGTGATCTTTGTTCCGATTTTGGAGCAAATGTTAAATTTATTATTGGAACAAAAAAAAAATTTAAAAAAATTAAGGTAAATGATTTAAAAACCAATATTTCAAACAATCAAATTAATCATTCAGTTAATGGAAATACAAATACTGTTTATATTAATCCTATTAATTCCTTAAAATTTGTTTTAACTAAACTTAAAAAAGATAAAATTAAATTTAATAAAAATTTTTATGTTTTTACCGGTTCAACTGTAGGAGTGGTTCCGATTCTATCTAAAGGTTTTTATACGGGTAAAATTGAAAAGCTTGGCTCTGTAAAAGTTAAAATAATTTAATTAGATAAGAAATAGCCACCGACACCAATTACCAAAATTGAAAATATTAGTTTTATTTTTTTAATTAATTGATCTTTTTTTTTCCCTTCAAATTTTCTTTTTGATAGAAAATAAATATTTGTTTCACCGCTATTTCTAAATTTAGGTCTTAACGGAGAAGGAATAGTTTTATTTTGTATGTGTTTAAATTTTTTAGGGTTTATTTGTAACATAAATCATATAAACCCCATTTAATTGAAGTTAGCAAGATTGTTCTACTATAGGGTGCGTCATTATTGCTAATAATAATCATTATCAATATACTGTAAATGATAATCATTATCAATTAACAAAAGCCAAAAAATGAATATATTACGAATAATTTCCTTAACTTTTATATTTTCTTTTACTACTAGCTTATTTGCAAACGAAGTAAATATATTTAGCGCAAGGCATTACGACTCCGATGTTCAGTTATATGAAAAATTTACAGCTAAAACCGGAATTAAAGTAAACGTTGTATCTGGTAAATCAGGTGCTTTAGAAAAAAGGATAATTGAAGAGGGAGCCGATGGTCAAGCTGATCTATATATTACGGCAGATGCTGGAAGATTAGGTGCTTTTGCAGCTAATTTACAAGGCGGTCTAACAAGTGCAGCTATTAAATCAGCTGTTCCAAGTAATTTTAGAACTTCTAAATGGGTTGGTATAGCAAAAAGAGCAAGGATAGTTTATTTTGCTCCAGAAAGAGTTAGTGGTGCAGAATTAGCTGGTTTGACTTATGAAAGTCTAGCTGATCCAAAATGGAAAGGTAGATTAGTAATAAGAGCTTCAAATAATATTTACAATCAATCACTCGTAGCTTCATTAATCAAAAATAATGGAAAAGGAAAAATCGCAGAGTGGTCAAAAGGAATGGTTGCAAATATGGCTAGAGCTCCAAAAGGTAACGATAGAGCTCAAATTCTAGCTGTCGCAGCAGGAGAGGCTGATATAGCAGTAGCTAATACATATTATTTAGCTCTAATGTTGTCTGGAAAAAAAGGACCAGAGCAACAAGCCGCTGCAAAAAAAGTAAAACCATTTTTTCCTAACCAAGATGGAAGAGGTACACATATGAATATTAGTGGTGCTGGTTTAGTTAAAGGTGCTCCTAATAAGGATAATGCAATCAAACTAGTAGAATTTTTATTAAGTGAAGAAGCACAAAATCACATAGTAAATAATACTTTTGAATATCCTATGATTGCAGGTATTTCTCCACATTCACTCGTAGTGAATATGGGATTAGATTTTAAACAAGATCTAAAAACTAAAGTTGTTAATTACGGAAAAAGACAAGCTGATGCTTTAGAAGTAATGACAGCCGCAGGTTGGAAATAGATAACGTTTGTTAATTATATGAGTCGAATAACTAAAAAAGATATTAACTTAAATAGGTTAAAAACTGGTTGTTCGACTTGTATGAATGAAGCTAAAATAATGAAACAAAAAATCTCAAACAGAAAAGCGTCTGAAATCAAGATAAATGAAATTAAAGATATTGTTTCATCAATGTTCAAAAAAAATTAAAGGTTTGACGTCAATAGATTCTCTGGTTTAAAATGCTTTAGCTTAAATAAATGACAATTAAGCCGCTTTAACCAGAGATTTAATATAATGAAAAATTTAATAAGTAAGTATAATTTCTGGTTTTTTAGTTCTTTTACCATTGCTTTAATTGTTGCACTGCCCATTATTACAGTTTTCCTTAGTTTTTTTTCTGAGACAAGCAATTATTTTACAATATTAAAAAATACATTTCTTCTTGATTATATAAATAACTCTCTATTAATTTTAATTTCGGTTTTATTTATAACATTTATATTAGGGGTTTCTTCTGCATATTTTATTTCATTTTATGAGTTTCCATTAAGCAATTTTTTTAGCTGGGCATTGATTTTAGCTTTTGCCATACCAGGATATATATTTGCTTTTTCTATAATAGCTTTTTTTGAAAATTATGGGACTGCTTACTCAATACTTACAAATGTTTTTGGTGAATATAATTATAACCCCCATATTCCAAAATTAGACGGAGTTCTAGGCTCTATTATTGCTATTAGTTTTTCATTATTTCCTTATGTCTATGTTCTAACTAGGTCTTCTTTTTTTTTCCAATCAAACAACTATATAGAAGTAGGTCAAAATCTTGGTTTATCTGAAAAGGAAACATTTTTAAAAATTATATTACCTTCAGCAAGACCAGCTATAATTGCTGGTTTAGCTTTGGTAGCAATGGAATGCTTGTCAGATTTTGGTACAGTATCTATTTTTAGTGTTTCGACATTAACAACTGGGATCTACAATTCATGGATTTCCTTTGACGATCTTAATTCTGCTAATCAAATCTCGTTCATTCTGCTTTTATTCATACTACTTCTTTTATCAGTAGAGATTTATTCTAGAAAAGAGGCCAAATATCACCAACCTGGGAGAGGATTTAAACCCATTAATAAAATTAAATTAAATGGAAAAAAATCATTATTAGCTTTTTCTTTTTGTCTTTCTGTTTTTCTTATCAGTTTTGTATTTCCTGTTTCACAAATGATATATTGGACAATTAAATTTCCTAAATATATTCAAGATATAAATATTCTAAGGATTAATTTAAATACATTATATTTAGTAAGTTTAGCTAGTTTGGTTTTAGTATTTATTTCTTTATTTATTAACTATGGAAGCAGAATTTCTAAAAGTAAAATTTTAAATTACTTAACAAATTTTTCTATTTCAGGATATGCTATTCCAGGAGTAATTTTAGCTGTAGCTTTCATTACTTTATTTTCAAATTTAAGTGATTTAATTAATGAAAATACTAATATCGGTAGTACTAAAAAAATATTTATTGGTTCTATATTTGGCTTAATACTTGCTTACTTTGTCAGATTTTTTTCTCTATCTTTCAACGGAATAAAATCTAGCTATGAAAAAATAAATAATTCTATTGATGAAAGTGCTTACTTACTTGGATATTCGAAAATAAGAACATTTTCAAAAATTCATATTCCTTATCTTAAAAACAACATCATATTGATAATAGTTCTAATCTCTTTAGAAATTATTAAAGAGTTGCCTATAACAATGATACTCAGACCTTTTAATTTTGAAACTTTTGCTACCCAGGCTTATGTTTATGCCTCTCAAGATTTAATAGAAGCAGCTGCTTTACCCTCATTGTTTTTAATCAGTTGGGCTACAATTCTAATTTTATTTTCTTCAAAATATATACTTTCTCAAAAAAACTAATATAATTCATAAAATGTCAAAACAATTTTTTGAAATTAAAAATGGAAACTTTGTAGCAAGCGAAAAAAACAAAGTTAATAATATTAACCTTAAGATAGAAAATCAAGGAGAAATAGTTTCTCTATTAGGCCCTTCTGGAGTTGGTAAAACAACTATTTTAAGAACTATAGCGGGCCTTCAAAAACTTAGTTCAGGTGAAATTTTTTTAAAAAATAAATTAATTTCTTCAAATATGACTCATATAGAACCTGAAAAAAGAAATATAGCTTTATCATTTCAAGACAATTCTTTGTTTCCGAATTATAAAGTCATAGATAACATAAACTTTGGAAAAAAAAGAGCTAATGGAAGTGGTTCTATTATAGATGTAAATGAAATTATAAAGCTTTTGCATATAGAACCTATTTTAGACAAATTTCCACATCAAATAAGTGCTGGAGAGGCGCAAAGAGTATCTCTAGCAAGATCCTTAATGTCTAAACCTGATTTATTGTTACTGGATGAACCTTTTTCAAATATAGACCAAAGCTTAAAGGACGAAATCCAAGTTTCTGTAAAGAAACTTTTAAAAAGAATAAACTTAACAACTATCATTGTAACTCACGATTCTTACGAAGCTTTCTCTATGGCTGATAAATGTGGAATTATTCTAAATCAGGAATTAAAACAATATGATGTTCCATACAATGTTCATCATGAACCTAATTCAATAGAAATAGCTAATTTTTTAAATAAAGGAGTATTTATTGATGTAAAAATTATAGATAGTGAATGTGCAGTTCATAAGTTAAAACATAAGGAATTAGGTGAAATTAGAGGAAAACTATCAAATAAGTTTCCATCCGGCTCGAATGTAAAATTACTTTTGCAACCGGAAGATTTAATTCATGATGACCAAAGTAAATTAAAATTAGAAGTTGTAGATAGGAAATTTAGAGGAACTAATTTTATATATACTTTAAAAACAAAAAATGGTGAACATTTACCGGTTTTTGTTCATTCGCATCATATTCATCAACATGAAAAATCTGAAAATTTTGGCATTAAATCTCCGATTTATATTGACCACTTGGTATGTTTTTAAGTAAATATAGTTACTAATTAAATTGCGCCCTTAGCTCAGTTGGATAGAGCATCGGTTTTCTAAACCGAGGGTCGTAGGTTCGAATCCTTCAGGGCGCGCCAACTTTAAAAATGTTATTAAGGTTGTCTAATTGTACATATATACTAAAAAAAAGTCTGTCTTCTAGATATAGTATATCATTATAGATAAAGACACTTTAAATCATATTGAACACCAACTTGGATTAATCCATAATGAATCGTTTTGAAATTCATTTTTCAAAAATATTGTTAACAATATAATATAAGAGAGGAAATCATAATTATGATGAAATCAATTAAAACTTGGATTTTAGTTGTACTTGCTTCTTCATTGCTTGTGGCTTGCGGCCAAGGCGGTGGAGGTTCTGGGTCAAAAAAATCTAAGACTTTAGATAACACAAAGAAAGCCGGTTTTGTAAAATGTGGAGTTTCACAAGGACTTCCTGGATTTTCAAATGCTGACGCATCTGGAAATTGGACTGGTATAGATGTAGACGTATGTAGAGCTGTTGCAGCTGCTGTATTAGGCGATGCTGACAAAGTTAAATATACTCCGTTAAGTGCAAAAGAAAGATTCACTGCATTAACATCTGGTGAAATCGATGTACTTTCACGAAACACAACTTGGACATTATCAAGAGATGCTGACATTGGTTTAACGTTTGTTGGTGTTAACTTCTACGATGGTCAAGGATTCATGGTTAGAAAAAATTCTGGAATCAATTCAGTTAATGATTTTAAAGATGGTATATCTGCGTGTACAAACACAGGTACTACTACAGAGCTAAACATGAGAGACTTCTTTAATTCCAAAAATATTAAGTATGAACCAATCGCTTTTGAAAAAGCTGATGAAGTAGTTCAAGCTTATGATGCTGGAAGATGTGATACTTATACAACTGATAAATCTGGATTAGCAGCTCAAAGAACTAAATTGAGTGCGCCAGATGATCATAAAGTATTACCAGAAACAATTTCTAAAGAACCGCTAGGACCTGTTGTAAGACAAGGTGACTCAGTGTGGGAAGATATTGTTAGATGGTCTCTAAACGTTATGATCGAAGCCGAAGAGTATGGTGTTAATTCATCAAATGCTTCAAGCTTAAAAGACTCTGATAATCCAGCTATTAAGAGATTAGTTGGAGCTGAAGGAGAATTAGGAGCTGCTTTTGGTCTAGACAATGAGTGGAGCTTAAGAATTATTGAGCAAGTTGGAAACTATGGTGAAATCTATAAAAAACATATAGCTGACACTAATATTTTACCGAATAGAGGTCCAAATCAACTTTGGACTAAAGGCGGTATTCTATACGTACCACCTGCGAGATAATCGCTAATTAATTAAAAAGGGCTGGATTTATCCGGCCCTTTTTTTTACTCTCCTATTAAATGAATTTTAAAAACTTTAAATTCGACATGAGCAACAAGAATAAGGATTTAATTCCACAAGTTCTTACTGTTTTATTTATAATTTTAGTATTAATTTATTTTACCATTAATGCTCAGAACAATATGGGAAATAGAGGGATCTCATTTGGATTTGGGTTCTTATCCCAGGAGTCTTCTTTTGATATAACTTTTTCATTAATTGACTACGATGGATCTCATTCTTATGCAAAAGCATTTTTAGTAGGTCTATTAAATACAATCTTAGTTTCGGCTATAGGTATTTTTTTCGCAACAATACTAGGAGTAACAGTAGGAATTTCAAGATTGTCACAAAATTATTTGATATCAAAAACTGCAGAGTGCTATGTAGAGATTTTTAGAAATATACCATTAATATTACAAATATTTTTTTGGTATTTTGCTGCATTAAGAGCATTACCTCTCACAATAGATTCAATCAATTTTTATGATATTAGTTTCTTAAATGTAAAAGGATGGTATGTACCAAGGTTTATATGGACAAATTTTTCTTTATTCGTCTATTCTTTGATTGCTGCAACTGTTTTAATAATTTTTGTCTCTAAATATGCAAAAAAAAAGAGAGATGAAATTGGAAAACAAGTTCCTGTTTTTTATATTTCTCTTGGAATTTTATTTGGCTTACCTTTTTTGACTTTTTTAATAGGAGGAGTAACTCTATCTTTTCAAATTCCAGAATTAACTCAATTATCTAAGACTATTTATGTTTATCAAGGAGGAGTTACTATTATTCCAGAGTTAATTTCTTTAGCATTAGCTTTATCTATGTATACAGCCACATTTATCGCTGAAAACGTAAGAGCTGGAATATTGGGGGTTAACAAAGGCCAAAAAGAAGCAGCTGCTTCAATTGGTCTAACAAAAGGGCAAATCTTAAAACTTGTTGTTATGCCTCAAGCATTGAGAATAATAATTCCTCCTACTACTAATCAATATTTAAATTTAACGAAAAATTCATCTTTAGCGGCAGCTATAGCTTATCCAGATATAGTTTTAGTTTTTGCTGGCACTGCATTAATGCAAACTGGAAGAGCAATTGAGATAATCTCAATTACAATGCTTACATACCTATCATTAAGCTTATCAATCTCAGCGTTTATGAATTGGTATAATAAAAAAATGGCTATTAAGGAAAAATAATGAAATTAAATCTAGTAAAACCAAGCAAAGAAAATCTGAATACTTTTGTTACCTTAGGTAGTGTTCTTATTTTAGTGGGTTTTTTTGATTTTTTAGCTAATACTTTCCTAGATTTAAATTTTACCGGATTCCTCCCAGGTGGACTTAGTTTTCTTACACCGATTATTATTGGCGTTATAGGACTTCACTTTATTAGAATTGAATTTAGCGGAAATAGATTGCTTGATAAAATTAATACTAACTTTAATTCAAGTAATTTTAATGCTTTTTTAAGTTTATTGGTAATTTTTGCACTAATCAAATACATTCCTCCGATTTTAAATTGGTTTATTTTTGATGCTGATTTTGCGGGTAACACAAAACAAGATTGTACTAGTGGCGGGGCTTGTTGGGTTTTTGTAAAAGTTTGGCTTAATAGATTTGTTTACGGAATGTATCCAGATACAGAACAGTGGCGAATTAATATAGCCTTTTTTATGTTGCTCGCACTTGTAGGAGCATCATTTTTTGTTCCAGCGAAGATTAAGAAATATATACTTATATTTTTGCTATTTGTTTATCCTATCATTGGATTAAAATTGATTTCTGGAGGGGATTTTGGTTTAGAATATATTGAAACTGGAGCCTGGGGAGGTTTATCATTAACCTTTATAGTGTCTGCCTTTGCTCTAATATTATGCTTTCCCGTCGGAATGTTTCTTGCTTTAGGTAGAAGATCAAATTTACCTGCAATTAGATATACTTCTATCGGTTTTATAGAACTATGGAGAGGTGTTCCATTAATAACAGTTCTATTTATGTCAGCAGTAATGTTTCCTATGTTTTTACCAGATGGTACTTATGTAGATAAATTGATTAGAGTATTAGTTGCTATAACGCTTTTTGAAGCAGCTTATATGGCTGAGGTTATAAGAGGAGGCCTTCAAGCGTTACCTAAAGGTCAGTACGAGGCAGCTAAATCTCTTGGTATGGGATATTGGAGAATGCATTTTCTTATAGTTTTACCTCAAGCATTAAAATTAGTTATTCCGGGAATTGCAAATACTTTTTTAGCTTTAGTGAAAGATACTCCTTTAATATTTGTTGTAGGACTGTTAGAACTTGCAGGTATGGTAAATTTAGCGAAAACAAATCCAGAATGGCTTGGTATGGCAATGGAAGGTTATGTTTTTGCTGGTTTAGTTTTTTGGGTAATTTGTTATGCTATGAGTAGATATAGTCAAAATTTAGAGAAAAAATTAAGTACTGAAAGATAAATGAGTAAAATTATAGAGCTTAAAAATGTAAATAAATGGTTTGATAAATTTCAAGCATTAAAAGATGTAAATCTTGAAGTTAACCAACAAGAAAAAATTGTAATTTGTGGTCCTTCTGGATCAGGCAAATCTACATTAATTAGATGTATTAACAGACTTGAAGAACATCAAGAAGGTCAAATAGTAGTTGATGGAAAAGAAATATCAGAAAATACAAAAGATATCGAAAAGATTCGAGCAGAAGTTGGAATGGTATTTCAGCAATTTAATTTATTTCCGCATTTATCAATTTTAGACAATTGTACTCTCGCTCCAATATGGGTTAAGAAAATGCCAAAAAAACAAGCTGAAGAAATTGCTATGGAAAACTTAAAAAGAGTTCAAATAGCTGACCAAGCTAAAAAATTTCCAGGTCAATTATCAGGAGGTCAACAGCAACGATGTGCTTTAGCTCGTGCTTTATGCATGAAGCCAAAAATTATGTTATTTGATGAACCAACGTCAGCGCTTGACCCAGAAATGATTAAAGAAGTATTGGATGCAATGGTTGATTTAGCCAAGGCCGGAATGACCATGATTGTTGTCACTCATGAAATGGGATTTGCCAAGGAAGTAGCTGATAATATGATTTTTATGGATGAAGGACGAATTGTTGAGAAAGCAAAAACACAAGATTTTTTTAACAATCCAAAATCTGATCGAACTAAACTTTTCTTAAGTCAAATATTATAAACTGTTAGACAGGGGTTGTTTTAATCTTACTAATGGTGTATTTCCAATTTGAGATAAATTAATGTTATTTTCCACAATCTAAAATACATGAGAAAAATTATCATTTTAATTATAATCTTATTTTCTCTAAACTTTCAAGCAATTGGCCATGTTCAGCATTATGAAAATTTTAACTATTTAGAATATGAATTATTTAGAAACAACAAATCTATAGGTTATCATAAATATGATTTTATAAGAGATGGAGACAATTTATCAATTATTAGTGAAGTAAATTTTAAAATTACAAAACTAGGGGTCGATTTATATAAATATTTTGCAAAAAGTGAAGAAAATTATGAAAAAGGAATATTTAAAAGCTATTCTTCTAAAACTAAACAGAATAAAAAAGATAGATACGTAAAAATTAAGGTTGCTACACCAGAAAAAAATTTAATAATAGATGGATCTTCTTATAAAGGAAAAGCAAATAATCAATTTATAGTAGGAACATGGTGGAACCATGAAATTGTTGATGCTAAAGCTCAAATCAGTGGAATTTCTGGAAGAATAATAGATCAAACCGTTACATTTTTAGGAAAAGAAGAGATTAAAATTGGTAACAAAACTTACAAAACACTGCATTTTAATTTTAAATCTTCCGACATAACACTTCCTGAAAGTAAAAAACTTAATACAGATATTTGGTATGAAGAAAATACGTATCTATGGGTTAAAGCTGCTTTTGAAAAAACAGGGTATTGGGAATATAGATTAAAAACTTATAAATAATTTATATTTTTGCTCTCTTTTTTTGGTTTAAGTCAACAATTATTATCATTTTTTTTTAATTTTTTTCGCTAAAAACCACTAAATTTTTCTTACCCAAAATGAACTTTTACTGTTGCCAAAATCTTAATTTTAGGGTTGTATAAATAAAAAAAGGGAGTTCTATGGAAGAAAATTTTAACGTTCATCTAGGTAAAAAGTTAAGAATGCGAAGACTGTCTCTTGGTTTTACTCAAACAAAAGTCGCTCAAGCAATTAATGTAACATTTCAACAAATACAGAAATATGAAAAAGGAACTAATGGTGTAAGCTCAAATAGATTAATGCAACTTTCTCAATTTCTAAAAGTTCCAATTATATATTTTTTTGAAGATTATAAAGATTTTAAAAATCCAAACCCTGCTGAATTGATAAATGAAGATCTCAATTATTCATTTTTAAGCAGAACTTTTTCTTCTTTATCTAAAACACAAAAAGAAAAGATTTTTCAAATATTAAGCAATACTGCAAGATTTGAAAAACACGGATAATTTTAATTGATTGGCTCCTCGGGCAGGACTCGAACCTGCGACCAATTGATTAACAGTCAACTGCTCTACCAACTGAGCTACCGAGGAATGAAAATGAACATACTTTTTTTAAAAAAATAAAACAACCAATTTTTTTTGGAGGCCACGCCCAGAATCGAACTGGGATAAAAGGATTTGCAATCCTCTGCGTAACCATTCCGCCACGTGGCCTAAACTAACCTTAAAAACTATTTAAATCATTTAAGTGGTTCAATAAAGGGAAATCTATCCCTTTTAGGTTTTAGTTCTTTTGATATAAACTATATTAAGGATAATCAAAAATGGAATTTAAAAAATACAATCATTTAAAAGAAGAGAAAAAAATCTCGGATTTTTGGATTAAAAAAGGGTGTTTTAAACCTCGTAAAGGGAGACTTAAAAATACATTTTCAATTGTTATTCCGCCTCCAAATGTTACTGGAAGACTTCATATGGGACATGCTTTAAATAATAGCCTCCAAGATGTACTTGTTCGATTTAATAGGATGAAAGGAAACGAAACTTTATGGCAGCCCGGAACTGACCATGCAGGAATTGCTACTCAAGCAGTCGTAGAAAAAAACTTAGAAAAAGAGGGCATTAAAAAAAATGATTTAGGAAGAGAAAAGTTCATTAAAAAAGTTTGGCAATGGAAAGAAGAATCAGGTGGAATAATTTTAGATCAACTCAAAAAATTAGGTTGTTCGTGTGATTGGTCAAGAACCAGATTTACTATGGATAAAGATCTATCTCATGCAGTAACCAAAGTATTTGTAGAACTTTATAATAATAAATTAATTTATAAAGATAAAAAACTTGTGAATTGGGATACTAAACTACAAACAGCTATTTCTGATTTAGAAGTAGTACAAAAAGATGTACAATCTCAACTATATTACATTGACTATCAAATTGAGAATTCTGATAACAAAATCACAATTGCCACTACAAGACCGGAAACGATGATGGGAGACACTGCTGTAGCAGTAAACCCTAAAGACGAAAGATATACTAATTTAATCGGCAAAAATGTAGAAATACCTTTAGTGAATAGAAAGGTAAAAATCATTGCTGATCACTACGCAGATCCTGACCATGGATCAGGAGCAGTAAAAATAACACCAGCACATGATTTTAATGATTATGAAGTTGGAAAAAGAAATAAATTAGAATTAATAAACATTTTTGAGAAAAATGGAAAAATAAACAACAATGGAATTAAAAAATTTGTTGGTTTAGATAGATTTGAAGCAAGAAAGCTTTTAGTAAAACAACTTAAAGAAACTGGAAATCTTGTAAAAATTGAAACTATTAAAAATAAAGTTCCTTATGGAGATCGCTCCAATACTACAATCGAACCGCTTTTAACAGAACAATGGTTTGTTGACGCAAAAAAATTATCAAAAAAACCAATAAGTATAATTAATGAGGGAAAGACTACTTTTTTTCCTAAAAATTGGACCAAAACATTTTTTCAATGGATGAAGAATATTGAACCTTGGTGTATATCTCGTCAAATTTGGTGGGGTCATAGAATTCCTGCTTGGTATGATGAAGATAATAATATCTTTGTAGCTGAAAATGAAAATGATGCATTAATTTTAGCAAAGAAAAAAAATAAGAATAAAAAAATTAAGCTTAAACAAGAAACTGATGTTTTAGATACCTGGTTCTCATCAGCATTATGGCCTTTCGCTACTTTAGGTTGGCCAGCTAAAACAAAAGAACTTTCAAAATTCTATCCAACTTCAGTACTTGTTACAGGTTTTGACATAATTTTTTTCTGGGTAGCCAGAATGTTAATGATGGGTAATTATTTTAATAAATATACTCCTTTTCATAAAATTTATGTTCATGCATTAGTACGAGATGAAAAAGGGCAAAAAATGTCTAAATCCAAAGGAAATGTAATTGATCCTCTAGAACTTATTAATGAGTTCGGAGCAGATAGCTTAAGGTTTACTTTAATTTCAATGGCCTCTCCAGGAAGAGATGTAAAATTATCAAAAGACAGAGTTGTAGGAAATAGAAATTTTATTACAAAAATCTGGAGTGCTAACAATTTTTTAACACTAAATAATTGTAAATTAAGTAAAAAAGTAAATATTAAATCTTTAAAGCTTCCAATCAATCAATGGATATTTAATGAGTATATTAAGACTCAAAATTTAGTATCAAAAAACATTGAAATTTTTAGATTTGATGAATCAGCAAAACATGCTTACCAATTTGTATGGCATTCTTATTGTGATTGGTATTTAGAGTTTTTGAAACCAATTTTTAATTCAAAAAACAAGGCTGAAATTAGAGAAGCGCAATTATTTTCATCATTTATGATGGGCAATATTTTAAAACTTCTCCATCCTTTTATACCCTTCTTTACAGAGACAGTGTGGTCAAAAAATAAGTATAAAGCAATTTTTAAGGAGGATTTAATTTCATCTTCATGGCCTAATTATAAAAATCTCAATAAATTTAATAAAAATCAAATTGATATTAACAATATAATTGATTTAATTTCCAATATTAGATCAGCAAAAGCTGAATTAAAAATTACACCAAAGCTATTTTGCGATGTATCATTCTCTGAAAATTCTGTAAAACTTAAAAAATTGATTAATAATTATTTTAATTTGATTAAACAAGTAGGAAGGGTAAATAATATTATCAAAAATAAGCATAATAATAAAAACTTTATTGATATTTTAGTTTTAAAAGAAAAACTTTCACTAGGATTCAGTACAGATGTTGATTTAGCTTCTCAAAAAGAACGAATTCTTCAAAAAATAGAAAAGATAAAAAAACAAGTTGATGACCTAAATAATAAGCTTAAAAATAAGGCTTATCTAAAGAATGCTCCTAAAGGAATTGTGCAAAATGATAAAAAATTAGTCAAAGAATTAACTGTTGAAGATGTAAAATTAAGAAGTATTGTATCGAGTATTAGTTAAATATGTCTAAAATTAATAAGAAAAAATTACCAAGTCGCCACACATCTTTGGGACCTGATAGAGCTCCACATCGATCTTTTTATTATGCGATGGGTGAAACAGAACAAGATGTAGCAAAACCTTTTGTAGGTGTTGTTTCAACTTGGAATGAAGCAGCTCCTTGTAATACAGCTTTAATGAGACAGGCGCAGTCAGTTAAAAAGGGTGTCAGACAATCCGGCGGAACACCAAGAGAATTTTGTACAATTACAGTTACTGACGGAATAGCTATGGGTCATGAAGGAATGAAATCATCTTTGATTTCAAGAGAAGTTATAGCTGACTCAGCAGAACTAACAGTCAGAGGACATTGTTATGATGCTTTAGTTGGTATTGCAGGATGCGATAAATCCTTACCAGGATTAATGATGTCTATGTTGAGATTAAATGTTCCAAGCGTTTTTATTTATGGTGGTTCAATTTTACCTGGTAAATATAAAGGTAAAGATGTAACAGTTGTTGATGTATTTGAAGCTGTCGGAAAACATTCTGCGGGTTCAATGTCGTCTAAAGAACTTAGAGAATTAGAATTAGTCGCTTGTCCTAGCGCCGGTGCTTGTGGCGGGCAGTTTACAGCTAATACTATGGCATGTGTTTCTGAGGCTATTGGATTAGCATTACCTTATTCTGCGGGGACACCAGCTCCATACGAAGAAAGAGATAAGTACGCTTTTGAAAGTGGCCAAACAGTAATGAATTTATTAGAAAAAAACATAAAACCAAGAGACATAGTAACAAAAAAATCTTTAGAAAACGCTGCAACAATTGTAGCAGCTACAGGTGGTTCAACTAATGCAGCTCTTCATTTACCAGCTTTAGCAAATGAAATTGGAGTTAAATTTGATTTAATGGATGTCGCAAAAATATTTAAAAAAACACCTTACCTTGCGGATTTAAAACCTGGTGGAAAATATGTTGCAAAAGATATGTGGGAAGCAGGTGGAGTTCCTATGTTATTAAAAACCTTAAACGATGGTGGTTTTATACATGGTGATTGTATGACTGTTACTGGCAAAACAATGAAAGAAAATTTAAAAAATATTAAATTTAATCCTAATCAAAAAGTTTTAAGAAAATATAATAATCCCTTATCTCCAGATGGCGGAGTTACTGGATTAAAAGGAAACTTAGCTCCAGATGGAGCTATTGTAAAAATAGCTGGTTTAAAAAAACTACAATTTACTGGCAAAGCAAAATGCTTTGATAATGAAGAAGATGCCATGAAAGCAGTGCAGACGAAGAAATATAAAGATGGAGATGTAATTATAATAAGATACGAAGGGCCTAGAGGAGGTCCAGGCATGAGAGAAATGCTATCAACTACAGGAGCGATTTATGGTCAAGGTAAAGGAGAAAAGGTTGCTTTAATAACGGACGGAAGATTTTCTGGAGCAACTAGAGGTTTCTGTGTTGGACATGTTGGTCCTGAAGCAGCATTAGGCGGACCAATCGCGTTACTAAAAAATGGTGACACTATAGATATAGACGCAAAAAAAGGAACAATTAATGTTAGATTAACAAAATCTCAATTAGTCTCTAGAAAGAAAAAATGGAGAGCTAAAAAATCTTCATTTGGCTCAGGTACACTATGGAAGTATGCTCAAACAGTTGGCCCAGCTTATCTTGGCGCACCAACTCATCCGGGTAAAAAAAAAGAAGTTAAAGAATATTCTAAGATTTAATGAAGATCAGACCAGTTATTTTATGTGGCGGTTCCGGAAATAGATTATGGAGTAATTCAAAAAAACATCAAGCAAAACAATTTATAGATTTCGGAGGTTGGACTTTGCTTGGTAAGACTTTAGAGAGAATTAAAGGATCTTTGTTTGATGCTCCAATAATTAGCACTAACTCACAATATCTTAAAGAAATAAAAAATCATTTAAAGAAACATAAGATTAAAAAATATAAAATTGTACTAGAACCAAAAAAAAGAAACACTGGTCCAGCTATTCTTTCTAGCGCACTGATAAAGGATATCCCAGATAAACAGCCTATGATATTTTTAACTGCAGATCATTTGATAGAAAAAATACATAAATTTAACAATGAAATTAAAAAAAAGAAAAAATATCTAACTGATAATAATATTTTTATTTTTGGCATAAAACCTAATACACCATCTGATCAATTTGGATATCTAATTACTAAAAAAATTAAAAACAATTTAAATAAAGTTACGACATTTCTTGAAAAACCTAATCACCTTAGTGCTAAAAAAATAATAAAACAAGGGGGATACTGGAACTCTGGAATGTTTTTCTTAAGAAAAGACTCAATCATTAATAATTTCAAAAAATATCAAAAAAATATTTATCGGAATTCTTTGTTAGCAGTTAAAAAAAGTAATTTTAAAAATAATATATATTATCTAAACAAGAATGCATTTTCAAAGAATTCATCAAAATCTTTTGATTATGCGATTTTAGAAAAAATAAAAAATATAAATGCTATAAAGCTAAATATACCTTGGTCAGATTTAGGAAGTTGGAAAGAAATTCTTTTAATGTATCATAGAAATAAAGCTAAATATTTTACAAAGAAGAATACTTTTTATAGACCGTGGGGTAGGTACACTAATTTATTTAGCGGTAATAATTTTTTAATAAAAGAAATACATGTTAATTCAAAAGGAATTTTGAGTTTACAAAAACATTTTCATAGATCTGAACATTGGGTCGTGACGCAAGGTGTGCCCAAAATTACATTAAATAAAAGATTTTTTTTCATTAAACCGAATGAAACAATTTTTATTCCCCAAGGAGCGATACATAGAATTCAAAATACCAGTAAGAAACCAGTTAAAATTATGGAAGCACAAATAGGATTAATTTTAAAAGAAACTGACATAGTTCGTTACAAAGATGTTTACGGACGCGCTAATTAATTTCCAATTCAATTGGGGTATGGTCTGAAGGTTTAGTTTTAGACCTAGGTTTTTTATTAATATTAATTGATTTTATATTTTCTAATAAATTATTTGAAACTAAAAAATGATCTATTCGCATCCCATAATTTTTCTGCCAAGAACCTGAAAAATAATCCCAAAAAGTGTATTCTTTTTTAGATTTATTAAAATATCTATAGATATCATTGAATCCTAAATTTATTAGTTCTCTGTATTTTTTTCTAATTTCCAATCTAAACAGAGCATCATTTTCATATCTTTTGCAGTCATAGACATCAATGTCTTCAGGTATAATGTTAAAATCTCCAGAAATAATTAAATTAGAATTTGTTGTTAGTTCTTTTTTAATTTTTTTAATAAAGGACACAAGCCAATTCTTTTTGTATTCATATTTTTCTGTATCAACAGGATTACCATTGGGCACATAAATATTAATAAGTTTTGTTTTTTTTTTATTTAAAGATATTTCTCCAGTAATTATTCTGGATTGTTTTAGTTTATCTTTAACGAAATCATTTTTAACATTTTCTATTTTAGGCTTAGATAAAAAAGCTACACCATTATAACTTTTTTGACCAAATACATAAGAATTATATCCGATTTCTTTAAAAATTTCTGAAGGAAAATTTTCATTTTGTGTTTTTATTTCCTGTAAGAGCAAAATATCTGGTTTTGAATCTTTTATATAATTAAGTATATTTTCAATTCGTGCGCGAACGGAATTTACATTCCATGATACAATTTTCATCAGACAGAAAATGACAACCCACAACCACAAGAAGATGATGCTTTAGGGTTAACAATAACAAAAGACTCACCAATCATTTCTTTTTTAAAATCAACAGTAGAGCCTGAAATAATATCAAGCGAATCTTCATCAACCACTGCTTTTCCAAAAATAATATCTTTTTTGTCGACTTTACTATCAAAACTAAAATTGTATTTAAAACCAGAACAACCACCACCTTTTACTGAAATTCTAAAAAATTTTTTTAACCGATCTTCACTAATAATCTTTTCTATTTGTTCTTTAGCTCGCTCTGTAAATTCTATTTTTTTTGTCATAATCAGTTATTATGTAGTATATATTTTAATATCCGATTATGCAAAAAAATAGCTTCTCTAAATTATCAATTTCTATTAAATCCAGAGGAAGATTTAACGTTGAAAAGAAAAGTAATCTCAGATCCTCTTATCAAAGAGATAGAGATAGAATTGTTCACTCGACAGCTTTTAGAAGGCTAAAACACAAAACTCAAGTTTTTGTTAATACAACGGGTGATCATTACAGAACCAGAATTACACATTCTTTAGAAGTAGCTCAAATAGCAAGAACACTTGCAAAATACTTTAAATTGAATGAAGATTTGTGTGAAACTTTAAGTTTAGCTCACGACTTAGGTCACACTCCATTTGGTCATGCAGGAGAAGAAGCTTTAAATGATTGTATGAGAGAATATGGAGGATTTGATCATAATATTCAAACAATCAGAATAGTAACACTTTTAGAAAATAAATATTATAACTTTAAAGGTCTTAATTTAACTTTTGAAACATTAGATGGTTTAATAAAACATAATGGACCTGTTCATAATTTAACTAAATTTAATAATATTTTAGGAAAAAATTTTTTTAAAAGAAAAATAAATTTTCAAAACAGCCCTTCATTAGAAGCACAAATAGCATCAATCTCTGATGATATTGCGTACAACAGTCATGATTTAGAAGACGGTTTAAGAGCACAATTATTTAAATTGAAAGATCTTAAAAATTTACCGGTTCTTAACTTAATATTAAAAAGACATGATAGAAAATTTAAAAAATTTTCTCAGGATTTGATTTTAAGACAAATAATTAGAGATATAATCAATGAAATGGTTAAAGATATTATTATTAATACAACAAAGAATATTAAAAGAAATAATGTTAATAATATTAATGATGTATATAAATCAAAATATCCTATTGTGCATTTTTCTAAAAAGATGAATTTATTTGATACAAGTATAAAAAAATTTTTAAAAGAAAAGATGTATCTTCACAAAAGTGTTCTACAAAAAACTAGCTATGGTAAGAAAATTATTAAAGGCTTATTTCTAAAGATTAAAAAAAACCCTAAAAAATATATAAATATAAACAATATTAAAAAATCTGATATAGACAGATCAATTTGTGATTTTATAGCTGGAATGACTGATAGATTTGCAATAAATCTATATAATAAATCAAAATGAATATATTTGAAGAATATATAAACAAGATTACCGCACTAATACTTGAAAATCAAAAACTTCTTAAACTAGATAATTTAAATAAATTTAAAGGTATTGTCGTAGAAAGTCCTCCAGCGGAGTTTGATTTTGATTTATCTTGCAATGCTAGCCTTGTATTAGGAAAAATAAATAAGATTAATCCTAAGGAGTTGGCTAATAAAATTAAAAACTTAATCTTAAAAGATTTAAAAGATTTTAAAAAAATAGAAATTGCAGGACCAGGTTTTCTAAATTTAAAGTTAACAAATAAATCTTTGATTATAAATATAGATAAAATTTTAGAGAATAGAAAAACTTATGGTAAAAAAAATTCTAACAATAATTATAATATAGAATTTGTATCAGCTAATCCAACAGGACCAATGCATGTAGGTCATTGTAGGGGAGCTATTTATGGGGATGTTTTAGCTAATTTATTAAAATTTAACGGCAATAAAGTTACAAAAGAATATTATATCAATGATTATGGAAATCAAATTAAAAATTTTGCTAAATCGGTTTATTTAAGAATAAGAGAAATTAAATACAATGAAAAATTTATCTCGAAAAAAGATCTTTATCCCGGAGAGTATATAATTGAAATAGGAAAAAAAATTATTGACTCAAATAAAAATGAAAAATTTGATAATTTTGATGAATCTTTCAATTTACTTAAAAAAGAGTCATTAAAACATTCAATGGATTTAATTAAGTCAGACTTAAAAAAATTAGGCATTGAACATGATAATTTTTTTTCAGAAACAGAATTGATTGAAAATAAATTAGTAGAAAAAGCAGTAAATTATTTAAAGAAAAATAATTATGTCCAAGAAGGTTACTTAGAACCTCCAAAAGGAGATAGAGATGAAACCTGGAAAAAAACTAAGAGATTAATTTTTAAATCCACTTTATTTGGTGATGATACGGATAGAGCAATGCAAAAAAACGATGGGTCTTGGACATATTTTGCAAACGATGTTGGTTACCATATGGATAAAGTAAATAGAAATTATAAATACTTAATTAATGTTCTCGGAGCAGATCATACAGGATATGTAAAAAGAATAACAGCTGCTGTTAGTGCGCTTTCAGAAAATAGAGTGAAATTAAATTGTAAAGTTTGTCAGTTAGTAAAATTATATAAAGATGCAAAACCTTTTAAAATGTCTAAAAGGGCTGGAGATTTTATTTCAGCTCAAGATCTATTAAATGAAGTCAATAAAGATTCTATAAGATTTATGATGTTAAATAGAAGCAATGATGTTGAGCTGGATTTTGATTTTGATAAAGTATTAGAAAAAAGTAAAGACAATCCTGTATTTTATGTTCAATACTCTTTTGCAAGAATTAGTTCATTGTTCAAAACATTAAATAAAGATTTAAATGATAAAATAAATCTAGATTCAAAAGTATTTTTATTAAATGAAAATGAAATTAAAATTTTAAGAAAAATATTTGAGTGGCCAAAAATTATAGAGACAGCTTCTTCTAAATATGAACCTCATAAAATACCATATTATCTTTATGAGCTTGCAACATTATTTCACTCCTATTGGAGCAAGGGAAATGAAGATAAAAAATTTAAATTTATCGAAAATGGTAAAATTAAAAAAAAGGAGACATTGGCAATCATTGTTCTTGTGGCTACAGTCATACAAAGAGGGATGAATATTTTAGGTGTTTCACTCCCAGATAAAATGTAATGTATAAAATCATTAATTTATTTTTTATAATTCTTATTTTCTTATTTTTTGTATATGTTTTTAATTATTATTCTTCAAATAAAAATATCAAAAATATCAATTTAACAAGATCAAACATTGAAGAAATTTTAAAAAATAAAACTTCAAATTTAGAAGTTCTAGAAAACGATACTAACAATGTTATTGAATTTAACTCTTCATTTTCAGAAGAAATAAAAATCGATGAGCAGAGAAATTTTTGGAATTTATTGAAAATTAAATGAAAAAAAAAGCAATTATAACTAGCATAAAAGGCTATCGTTTGTCTTTTAAAGAACAAACGTTGATAAAAAAAGAAAAACCCTGGGGTTTAATTCTTTTTAAGAGAAATATTAAATCATTAAAACAATTAAAAGAATTGATAAAAAAAATTAGACAATCCAGTAAAGATTCTAAATTTCCTATAATGATTGATGAAGAGGGTGAAACGGTATCAAGATTAAGCAAAATTATTAATCACAATATTTCTCAAAAATTATTTGGCGATATGTACAAACACAATCCTAAAATTGCTTTAATTATTTATAAAAATTATATTAATAATTTAACTTCTCTCTTAAAAAAGATTGGCATAAACATTAACACTGTGCCAGTACTTGATGTGATTAGAAAGAAAACTCATAAAATAATTGGGAATAGAAGTTTTTCAAATAATCCCCAGATTGTTGGAAAATTAGGGCAAGTATGCGTTAAACAATATAAATCAAATAAATTAGGAACAGTGATTAAACATATTCCTGGTCATGGATGTGCTTCATTTGATAGTCATCTAAAAACTCCTAAGGTAAAATTAAATTATAAAGATCTAAATAAAATTGATTTTTTTCCTTTCAAATTAAACCCATCACAATTTGCCATGACAGCTCATATTTTATATACAAAAATTGATAAAAATAATGTTGCTACTTTTTCAAAAAAAATAATTTCTCAAATTATAAGAAAAAATATTGGGTTTAAAGGAATTTTGATTTCCGACGATATTTCAATGAAAGCTTTAAAGTATGATTTAGTAACAAATGCAAAAAAATCACTTATCGCAGGTTGCAATCTTGTTTTATATTGTGCTGGAAATTATAAAGATTCTTATAAATTGATAAAAGAAGTTCCTTTTATAGACAAATTTACTACTAAAAAAACTTCAGAATTTTATAAATTTTTAAGATAAAATTACCGAATGGAATCAAAAGGTTTAAATCAGATATCTATTAATATTCCAAATTATACTGGTTCATTGGAAGTTTTGCTTGATTTGGCTAAAACTCAAAAAGTTGACTTAGCCGAAATATCTATAACTAAATTGGCAGACCAATTTTTAGATTTTATCAAAAATAATGAAAATTTAAATTTAGAATCCGCATCAGAACACCTTCTAATGGCTACGTGGTTAGCATATTTGAAATCTAAATTGTTACTACCAGAAGATCAAGATGATGATTTTAGAGCTTTGGAAGTTGCTGAAAAACTTAAATTACAATTAAAAAAATTAGAATTAATTAGAATTCTTTCTGATCAAATGTTAAAAAAAAAAAGATTAGGTGTTCATATTTTTACGAGAGGTATGAAAGGTGGAATTAGATCGATAAAAACTCCAATTTATGATGTTTCTTTATATGAATTGCTAAAAACTTACTCTAATCTTCAAATGCAAAAATCATTTCAAAAAATAAATATTCCTAAACTACCTGTTTTTTCGACTGAAGAAGCAATTAAACTAATTAAAGGTAATTTTAGTCAAATTAGCGATTGGAAAGATATTAATGAATTAATACCACAGTTTTATTTTAATAAAAAAATGAAAAGAACAGGTATAACTGGTATATTTGCAGCTAGTTTAGAATTAACCAAAGAAGGGGCTATTGAGATTTTTCAAAAAAAAATGTTTGATAAGATAATGATAAAAAGAAATTCTAACTAATGAAAGATAAAAAAAAAAATAATGTAATTACTTTTCCATCGAACGTATCAAAAATTGAACGTCAAGTGGAAGCAATTCTTTTTTCAGCTTCTGAGCCTCTAGATATAGAAACTATTGAAAAGAGAGTTCAATCAAGTTCAGATATTTTAAAGATATTAGAAAAAATTAAAGATACTTATAAAAATAGAGGTATAAATTTAGTTTGTATAAAAAATAGGTGGTCTTTTAGAACAGCTGAAGATTTATCAAAATTAATGTCTCTTCAAAAATCTACACAAAGAAAATTGTCTAAAGCTACAATTGAAACATTAGCAATTATTGTTTATCACCAACCAGTTACTAGATCTGAAATAGAAGAAATTCGCGGAGTATCATTTGCAACAAATACATTAGAAATTTTATTAGAACTTGACTGGGTGAGACCAGCTGGCAGAAAAGACTTACCTGGAAAGCCAATTCAATATGCAACTACTGAAAATTTCTTAAATCACTTTAATATTCAAAAATTATCTGACTTACCAACTATTGATGAATTGGGCTCTGCTGGTTTAATTGATACATCAAGTATAGACAAATCAATCTTTGGAACTGGAAAGTTTTTTAAAGAGCAGTCAATAAATGAAAAACAGAATATTTATGAAAATATAGAAGAAGCAATTAAGAAAGCTCCTGAAACAGATAAATAAAGATATTAATTTAATTAAAATTATTGTATATAATTAATAATTATGGGAATTAGTTTTTGGCAAATAGCTATAGTAGTTGTGATCGTGGTTTTGCTTTTTGGAAGAGGCAAGATATCAAGCTTAATGGGAGATGTAGCCAAAGGCATTAAAAGTTTTAAAAAAGGCATGTCTGATGACTCTTCCTTAACCAATGATGACAACAAGAATAATTCAGACAAATCCGATTCCGAAAATAAATAATCAAAATGCCTCAAATTGGTTGGTTAGAGATTTTAGCAGTAGTTATAATTGCTATTCTAGTTTTAGGTCCTAAAGAGTTTCCTGTTGCTTTAAAAAAAGTAGGTTCATATATAGGAAAATTAAAAAATACATTTAGCAGTTTTCAGAGAGAAATATCATCAGTAACTAGTGAAATTGACTCAGAAAAGGATATTATCAAAGATGAAGATTTAAAAAAAAAAGATAAACTAGATGACTAATTCAAATTCTTTTACTAGTCATTTTGTTGAACTTAGATCCAGACTTATAAAATCAATAATATTTATTTTTATTATTTTTATTATTTCATATATTTTTGCTGAACAGATTTATAATTTTTTAGTAGAACCCTACGCTAATGCTGTAAAAGATGATCAAAACTCTAGAAGGCTTATTTTTACAGCCTTACATGAAACTTTTATTGCTTATTTAAAGATTGCATTTTTTTCTGCAGTTTTTTTAGGAAGTCCAGTGCTATTAATTCAAATTTATAAATTTATAGCACCAGGATTATATAAAAATGAAAAAAAAGCTCTCTTACCATATCTAATATTTACTCCCATCCTTTTTTTATTTGGCGGATTATTAGTTTATTACTTAATTATGCCACTAGCTATTAAGTTTTTTTTATCTTTTGAATCTATAGGCACAAGCACAAGTCTGCCTATTCAATTAGAAGCAAAAGTAAACGAATATTTATCTTTAATTATGAGACTAATATTTGCATTCGGAATAAGCTTTCAACTTCCAATACTTTTAAATTTATTAGCAAAAATAGGTGTAGTTAATTCTAATTATTTAAAAAAAACTAGAAGATATGTAATAGTTATTATTTTTACAGTTGCAGCTATATTAACACCTCCAGATCCGATTACACAGATTGGTCTAGCTATACCTTTATTATTACTTTATGAACTATCTATATTAACAGTGAAGTTTACTGAAAAAAAAGATAAAGAAGTAGAAGATGCATAATCTTAAAGACTTAAGAAAAAATTTAGAAACATTTAAGAAAAAATTTAAAGATAGAAATTTAGATTTTAATATTGATGACTTTAATAATGTAGATAAAAACAATAGAGAATTAATTAATAAAAAAGAATTATTAGAACAAGAAAAAAGACAATTATCTAAATCAAATGAAAAATCAAATTTTGAAAAATCAAAGAATATTTCAGATCAAATTGATAAACTTTTATCAGAACAAAAGAAAACACAAAAAAAAATAGATCAAATTCTTTTTAATCTTCCCAATATTGCAAATAAAGATGTTCCGATTGGAAAAGATGAGAGACAAAATAAATTAATTAAAAAAGTTGGAAAATTAAAAGATTTTAGTTTTAAAATTAAATCACATATTGAACTCGGTTCCAAAGGTAAAGCCATTGATTTTGATACGTCGATTAAATTATCGGGATCAAGATTTGTTGTCCTTAGAGATAAATTTGCAATGCTGGAGAGAGCACTAATTAACTTTATGCTAGATACCCACGTAAATGAGTTTAAATATACCGAGATTTCAGCACCTTTAATTGTAAATGAAGATGTAATGTTTGGTACTGGCCAACTCCCAAAATTTGAAGATGATCAATTCGAGATAAAATTTGATAACTCAGAAGAAAGAAAGTTTTTGATACCAACGGCTGAAGTTGTTCTTACTAATTTAGTTAGACAGTCGAATTTGAATGCTAACGAACTTCCTCAACGATTTGTTGCTGCCACTCCATGTTTTAGAAAAGAAGCAGGAAGCTATGGAAAAGATACCAAAGGAATGATGAGACAACATCAGTTTTATAAAGTTGAGCTTGTAAGTATAGTTGAGCCAAAAAATTGCATTACTGAATTAGATCGAATGTTAAATTGTGCAGAAGAAATTTTAAAAAAATTAGAAATTCCTTATCAAGTAATACTTTTGTCATCTGGAGATATGGGTTTTAGTGCTGAAAAAACTTTTGATATTGAGACCTGGATACCCTCAGAAAAAAAATACAGAGAAATCTCAAGCTGTTCATCTTGTGGATCTTTTCAAGCAAGAAGAATGGGTACAAAATATAAAACATCCAACGGAAATGAGTATGTTGGAACTTTAAATGGCTCTGGTTTAGCCGTAGGAAGATTAATGATAGCTTTATTAGAAAATAATCAAAATGAAGATGGTTCAATTAGCATTCCAACAATTTTAAAAAAATATATGAATAATTTAGATAAAATTTGATTATTATTCTCTTGTTTAACTAACTCTTTTATTATAATTATCCTTTAATGAACGGCCAAGGAATAGCACAATTCATACCATTAATTTTAATATTTGTAATTTTTTACTTTTTTTTGATTAGACCTCAGCAAAAAAGAGTTAAAGATCATAAAGCTATGGTTGAATCTTTAAAAAGAGGGGATGAAATAATAACATCGGGTGGAATTATAGGCACTATTGACAGGGTTATGGAGGACGACCGCATCGAAGTGATTATTGGAGAAAATACAAAAGTTCAGATTATAAGATCAACAATAACAAGTTTACTTAAAAAAGAAGAAATTAAAAAATAATTCTTTTTCGTGTTAAATTTTTCTAAAATAAATATTTTTTTAATTTATCTTATTTTTTTATTGATAGCTTTTTTTTCAATATTAAATTTTCAGAATCAAAAAGAACCCTTAATAGACAAAAAAGTTAATCTAGGCTTAGATTTACAAGGAGGGTCTTATCTTCTACTAGAAATTAATTCGGATCCCTTAATTAAAGAAAAAATTCAATCAAAAGTCATCCCTCTTAAAAAATTACTAAAAGACAACAATATAAATTACTCAAATTTTAAGATTAAAGAAAAAGATTTAAGCTTTTCATTAAATGATATTGAGAAATTCAAATTATTGTTTTTTTCTAAAAAAGACAATTTATTAAATCCTTATATTGGTAATTACAATTCATTTGAACTAGATTTGGAAATTTTAGAAAATGACAGTGTGCGAGTTATATTTTCAAAATATGGTTTGTTAACTATAAATAACTCAGCCTTAAAACAATCTATTGAAATTGTTAGACGTAGAATTGATGATGTTGGAACAAAAGAACCAACAATCTTACAGAGAGGTGAGAAAAGAATTTTAGTTGAATTACCTGGCTTAAAAGATCCAGAAAGAATTAAAAATCTCTTAGGAAAAACAGCGCAATTAAATTTTAGGTTAGTTGCTGATAATGAAGAATTTGGCGTTGATGAACTAGTGTCAGATATTGGGGAAGAGCTTAATGTTAGCAAAAGAATTGTGATGAGTGGTGAAAATTTAATTGATGCTCAACCTAATTTTAACAATCAATCAAATCAACCGACAGTATCTTTTACTTTAGATAGATTAGGAGCTCAAAAATTTGGTAGAGCAACTACAGATAATATAGGAAAAAGATTAGCTATAGTTTTAGATGGAAAAATCATAAGCGCACCTTCTATAAATGAAGCTATAACCTCAGGAAGTGGAATTATTTCAGGAAATTTTTCATTTCAAGAAGCAACTGATCTAGCTTTATTATTAAGATCAGGAGCATTACCAACTCCTTTAACGATTGTGGAAGAAAGAAGTGTGGGGCCTGATTTAGGAGCAGATTCAATAACATCAGGAATAACATCTTTAATAGTCGGGTTTGTTTTAGTTATTTTTTTCATGATTTATAAATATAAAATATTCGGTTTAATAGCTAATCTAGCTTTGATTGCAAATTTAATTATGCTTGTGGGAGTTTTAACTATTTTAGAAGCAACTTTGACATTACCGGGTATAGCAGGAATAATTTTAACTGTTGGTATGGCAGTAGATGCAAATGTATTAATATTTGAAAGAATTAAAGAAGAATTAAAAACAGAAAAATCTATAATACATGCATTTGACATTGGTTATTCTAAAGCAAAAATTACAGTTCTTGATGCTAATATTACAACTTTAATTGCAGCAATTATACTCTTTGCCTTTGGATCAGGGCCAGTTAAAGGATTTGCAATTACTCTAGGCATAGGAATCGTAACAACTTTATACTCAGCATATTTTTTGGCTAGACATTTAACTTCAATGATTATTTTAAATAAGAAAGAAGGAAAGGTAAATTTATAATGTATAAGAATATAAATTTTTCTTCAAAATTTAGTTCAGCAAATATTTTATCATTACTTGTTTTCATAATAAGTGTTTTATTTATTTTATTTAAAGGTCTTAATTACGGTATTGATTTTAAAGGAGGCACATTAATAGAATTAAGAGCAGATAATAAAAATATTAATATATCAGAAATAAGATCATCTTTAAATTCTATGAACTTAGGAGATGTTAATGTTAAAGAATTTGGTAAAGAAGGAGATTATCTAATTAAAGTAGAGCAAAAAACAGAAAACAATAACCAACTCATACCTGAAATCAAAAAAACTTTGATTAACAACTTAAATGCGGAAATAAACTTTAGAAGAGTCGAGAATGTTGGGCCTAAAGTAAGTTCTGAACTTTTGCAGTCAGGAATAATTGCTATTTCTTTATCTCTGATAGCTATGCTTTTTTATATTTGGATAAGGTTTGAATGGCAGTTTAGTGTTGGGTCAATTGTTGCATTATTCCATGATGTAATAATTACCATAGGAATATTTTCAATTTTATCCTTAGAAATTAATCTTTCAATAATTGCAGCAGTTTTAACCATTGTAGGATATTCTATGAATGATACAGTAGTTATATATGATCGTATAAGAGAAAATTTAAATAAACATACAAGATTAAATATTAGCGAAACAGCTAATCTTTCTATTAATGAAACCCTATCAAGAACAATTATAACTTCTGTAACTACTTTATTAGCTTTGCTGTCAATTTATATTTTGGGTGGAGAAATTTTAAGAGGTTTTTCTTTTGCTATGATACTAGGGGTTCTAATAGGAACTTACTCATCGATTTTTGTGGCAGCTCCGGTTTTAAAGTTCTTTAAAGTTAGCTATAAAACTTTGGAAAAAAAAGAGGAAAAAATAGTTCCTTAATTAGTAAAGATTTTGAGCAGCAACCATTGAAAGAAGCATTGGGAAAGAAAGTAGAGTGTTTGTTCTTGATAACAACATTGCTGTTTTAGCTGATTTTGCTTTTTCTTCAGGCGAACAATCAACAATTCCTAGAGCCTTTTTTTGATTTGGCCAAATAATAAACCATACATTGTAAGCCATAATTATTCCTAGCCACATTCCTATTCCAATCGCCGTACTTTTTGGATCACTACTACCAATTCCCAATATCATTGCTTGGTGAACGTAACCTTGTAGGTAAGCAACTATTAAACCTGATACTATAGTCACTAAAGCTGCCCATCTAAACCAAAATAAAGCTTTTGGAGCAATTACCTTTCCAATAGCGGGCTTTTGCTCATCTGGAATGTTAGGCATTGATGGAATTTGAACGAAGTTAAAATACCATAGTAATCCAATCCACATTATTCCACTTAAAACATGCAGATATCTAAATAACCAGCTATAGAAACTTCTGTCAAAAGCAAAACCATCTCCACCAAAATGCAATCCTAGAAAAAGAATTAAAGCGATTGCTAAAGAGTAATGAACTGTTCTAGATAGAGATTGTAAAATACTAATCATGATTCTTTTATACCATAATTTATGATTTTAAGCAGTTTTTTTCATAGAAGAATTACCTAATAATTCTCTTATAAATCTTCCAGTATAACTTTTTTCAATCAGAGACACTTTTTCTGGTGTTCCCTCAGCAATAATTTTTCCTCCATTTACTCCACCTTCGGGACCCATATCAATTATATGATCTGCAGTTTTAATAACATCTAAATTATGTTCTATAACAACAACTGTATTTCCAGTATTTGCAAATGCCTGTAATATTTCTAAAAGTTTTTTAATATCATGTGAGTGCAAGCCTGTTGTTGGTTCGTCTAAAATATACAATGTTCTTCCAGTTGGTCTTTTTGATAGTTCTTTTGCTAATTTAATTCTTTGTGCTTCTCCCCCTGATAGAGTAGTAGCTTGTTGACCTATTTTCATGTAACCTAATCCAACATGTTTGAGAGTAATTAACTTAGATTTTATATTTTGAATATTTTCAAAAAAAACACATCCTTCATCGACAGTCATATCTAAGATATCTGCTATATTCTTATTTTTAAAGCGAATTTCTAGAGTTTCTCGATTGTATCTAGCGCCTTTACAAGTATCACAAGGAATAAATACATCTGGAAGAAAATGCATTTCATAGGTAATAACGCCATCACCTTCGCATGTTTCACATCTTCCACCTTTTACATTAAAAGAATATCTTCCTACTTTATATCCTCTAGCTTTTGACTCTGGTAAAGCGGCAAACCATTCTCTGATTGGTCCAAAAGCTCCTGTATAGGTAGCAGGATTTGATCTTGGTGTTCTTCCAATTGGAGATTGATCAATATCAATTATTTTATCAATTAATTCAGTTCCTTTAAAACCAGTAAAGGCTTTAGGAACTTTTCTACTTTTATTTTTATTAAGTATTAGATTAAACGCGTTATATAATGTTTGTAATATTAAAGTTGATTTTCCACTTCCAGAAACTCCAGTAACACAAGTAAAAGTTCCAACAGGTATTTTTAAATTAACCTTTTTTAAATTATTTCCACTCGCTCCACTTATTTCTATAAATCTTCCATTTTTTGCAGTTCTTCGTTTTCTTGGTATTGAAATAAATTTTTTACCTGAAAGATAATCCCCAGTAATACTTTTTTTATTTTCAATAATTTGATTAACGTTTCCTTCAGCTACAATTTGTCCTCCATTTAATCCAGCTTCGGGACCTATATCAATAATATGATCTGAACTTTCCATGGTTTCTATGTCATGTTCAACAACAATAACTGTGTTTCCCAAGTCTCTTAATTTTTTTAAAGCGGCAATTAATTTTTTATTATCTCTTTGGTGTAGACCAATGGAAGGTTCGTCTAAAACGTATAGGACTCCAGTTAGTCCAGAGCCAATCTGTGAAGCTAATCTTATTCGCTGTGCCTCACCGCCAGATAGTGTTCCCGACTCACGAGATAAAGTTAAATAATTTAATCCTACATTAAGTAAAAAATTTAACCTTTCATTAATTTCTTTTAAAATGTGTTGAGCAATTTTATTTTCTCTTTCAGTAAAAACATTTATCAGATTAGCAAACCATTTTTGTGCTTCATCAATTGATTTTTCAGTAATTTCACTAATATTAAGAGAATTTATCTTAACACAAAGGGCTTCATCTTTTAATCTCATTCCTTTACATTTTTCACAATTAGACTCACTTTGGTATTGAGATATTTCTTCTCTTTTCCATTCACTGTCAGTTTCTAGATACCGTCTTTCTAGATTATTGACCACTCCCTCAAATGTTTTTTTTGTATTATAGGACTCATAACCATCATCATAAGAAAATTTTATTTCTTCATCGTCAGAACCATATAAAATTACATCTTGAATTTTCTTAGGTATTTTTTTCCACTGATCTGAAAGAGAAAATTTATAGTGTTTAGCTAAAGAAGATAATGTTTGTGCATAATACATTGAAGTTGATTTTGCCCATGGTTCGACAGCTCCATCTTGTAAACTTTTCTTAGTGTCAGGTATAACTAAATTTGGATCTACATTTAAATTGTGTCCAATACCCTCACACTCTTCACATGCGCCAAAAGGTGAATTGAAAGAAAATAATCTTGGTTCAATTTCTTCTATAGTAAAACCACTTTCTGGACATGAAAACTTGGAAGAAAAAGTTACACTTTCTAGTTTTCTAAATTTTTTAGGTAATGTTTCATTTTCATATTCGACTATTAAAAGTCCATTTGATAAATTCAACGCAGTTTCCACACTATCAGCTAGTCTATTTCCTAAATTTGAATTTAAGATAATTCTATCCACAACTACTGAGATGTCATGTTTGATTTTTTTATTTAGATTAGGAAAGTCATCAATATTAAGATAATTTCCATCCACTTTAAGTCTAGAGAATCCTCTTTTTTTGTAGTTTAAAATTTCTTTTTTATATTCACCTTTTCTACCTCTGACTACAGGAGCTAATAAATATATAGTGCTATTTTTGGGTAATTTTTTAATCTTATCAACCATTTCACTTATGGACTGAGAAACAATTGGCTTACCTGTAAAAGGAGAGTAAGGAATTCCAGTTCTTGCGAACAATACACGCATATAATCATATATTTCAGTTACTGTAGCTACTGTTGATCTGGGATTCCTTGAGGTATTTTTTTGTTCAATTGAAATTGCAGGACTTAAACCTTCAATTAAATCTACCTTAGGTTTTTTCATCTTATCTAAAAATTGTCTTGCGTAAGAAGAGAGGCTCTCAACATAACGTCTTTGTCCCTCAGCATAAATAGTATCAAATGCTAAAGATGATTTTCCTGAGCCAGATAGACCTGTGATGACTACTAATTTCTCTTTTGGAATTTCAAGAGAAACATTTTTTAGATTGTGTTCTTTAGCGCCTTTTATAACGATTTTTTTCAACATATTTTTTTTATAAAATAATAATGATCTTATATTTATTAATCAATTATGATATAAGTATTCAACTTTTAATAAATAAAATCACAAATTTAGTCAAAAATATTATGGCAGGTAGTTTAAATAAAGTACAATTAATAGGTCGTTTAGGCGCAGATCCAGATATCAAGCAAATGGTTAATGGTAAAAATGTCGCTAGATTAAGCATAGCAACAAGTCAATCATGGAAAGATAAATCTAGTGGAGAGAGAAAAGAAAAAACTGAGTGGCATAGAGTTGTAATTTTTAACGAAGGATTAGTTGGCGTTGTTCAACAATACCTTAAAAAGGGAGCTAATGTTTATATTGAAGGCCAGTTAAGCACAAGAAAGTGGAAGGATGAGTCTTCAGGACAAGACAAATATTCTACCGAAATAGTTTTGCAAGGCTATAATTCTAGTTTAACTATGCTGGATGGCAGGAACAGTAAAAATGATTCTACAGATTTAGTAAAAGAAAACAAAAGTTCTTTACCAAACGAGAGTCTAAATCAAGATAATTCTGATTTAGATGATGAAATTCCTTTCTAAATTTCATGGAAAAACACAGCATAGAGAATAATAAATCTTTTAAACCTATCTTTGTACAAGATGAAATGAGTTCGTCTTATTTATCTTACGCTATGAGTGTAATAATAAGTAGAGCACTTCCAGACGTTAGAGATGGTTTAAAACCTGTTCATAGAAGAATTATATATGCAATGTATAAAGGTGGATATGATTGGTCTAAACCATTTAGAAAATCTGCAAGAATAGTTGGAGACGTAATTGGTAAATATCATCCACATGGAGATCAATCAGTTTATGATGCTCTTGTTCGATTAGTTCAAGATTTTTCTATGAGCTTACCTTTGATATCAGGCCAAGGAAATTTTGGATCAATAGATGGAGATCCTCCTGCAGCGATGCGTTATACAGAAACTAAACTTGCTAAAATTGCGCAATACTTAACCGAAGATTTGGAAAAAAATACAGTTAATTATAGAAATAACTATGATGAAACGGAAAAAGAACCTGAAGTACTTCCGTCTCAATATCCAAATATATTAGTTAATGGTGCTGGCGGTATTGCGGTAGGAATGGCCACAAGCATTCCTCCTCATAATTTAGGTGAAATTATAAATGGCACTATTGCTTATATTGAAAACAAGGAAATTACCATTAGTCAACTAATGAAGCATGTTCCGGGTCCAGATTTTCCAACAGGTGGCATAATTATTGGAAAAGATATTTTAAAACAAGGATACAATAAAGGAAGAGGATCATTTAAGATTAGAGGAGAAATAGATTTAGAAGAAAAAAAAGGTGGTAGAGAATGTTTAATTATCAAATCTATTCCTTACCAAGTTAACAAATCAGCTTTAATTGAAAAAATTGCACAATTAGTTAGAGATAAAAAAATAGAGGGAATAAGAGATATAAGAGATGAATCTAACAGAGAAGGCATAAGAGTCGTTATAGAGTTAAGAAAAGCTGTTGAACCAGAAACTGTTAGAAGACAGTTATATAAACTAACAAATATTGAGAATTCTTTTGGATTCAATACACTTGCTATTGTTAACAACAAACCAAAAATTCTTAATTTAAAAGAATTTATTTCCGAATTTTTAAAATTTAGAGAAGATACAGTTCTTAAAAGAATTAAATTTGACTTAAAAAAAGCTGAAGATAGAGCTCATATTTTAATTGGTTTAGC
>JACWDZ010000006.1 GCA_014653815.1 Pelagibacterales bacterium SAG-MED29
AAGATCTTGAGCTTTTTGCTTTGAGTTTGATAAAAAAATATGAAAAATTGTCGATTTTAAACAAAAAAAATTTTAATAAAGAATCATTAAAAGATTTAAAAGATCCTTCTCAAATAGCTAACAACTTGTCTACAGAACTAGGTATACAAATCTTTGAAAAACAAGAGTTGTTGGAAATGTTAGATGTAAAAAAGAGATTAGAAAAAATTCACTCTTTTATTGAAAAAGAAACAAGTGTTTTATCCGTAGAGAAAAAAATTAGAGGTAGAGTTAAGAATCAGATGGAGAAGACACAGCGCGAATATTATTTAAATGAACAGTTAAAAGCTATTCAAAAAGAGCTAGGTGAAATTGATGAAGGCAAAGATGAGTTAACAAATCTTTCAAAAGCTATAGCTAATGCCAAAATGCCAAAATTAGCTAAAGAAAAATGTTTATCTGAATTAAAAAAATTAAAATCTATGAGTCCAATGTCAGCCGAAGCCACAGTAGTCAGAAATTACTTAGATTGGATGACAGAATTACCTTGGTCTGACAAGTCAAAAATAAATACAGATTTAAAAAATGCTCAAAAAATATTAGATGAAGATCATTATGGTTTAGAAAAAGTTAAAGAGAGAATTATTGAATTTTTGGCTGTGCAAAAAAGAATTAAAAAAATGAAAGGCCCTATTTTATGCTTAGTGGGTCCGCCAGGAGTGGGAAAAACATCTTTAGGCAAATCGATAGCAAAAGCTACTAATAGAAAATTTATTAGAATTTCTCTTGGAGGAATTAGAGATGAAGCAGAAATCAGAGGACATAGAAGAACTTATATAGGTTCTTTACCTGGAAAAATTATTCAAATGATGAAAAAAGCAGGTACTAAAAATCCTCTCTTTTTATTAGATGAGATTGATAAAGTTGGGAATGACTATAGAGGAGATCCATCTTCAGCATTATTAGAGGCGCTTGATCCCGAACAAAATAAAGAATTTAATGATCATTATTTGGAAGTTGATTATGATTTGTCAGATGTCATGTTTGTAACAACTGCAAACACATTAAATATTTTACCACCATTACTTGATAGAATGGAAGTAATTAGACTCTCTGGTTACACAGAAGACGAAAAAGTAAAAATTTCTCAAAAATTTTTAATTCCAAAACAAAGTGAAAACAATGGATTAAAAAAAGAAGAATGGAGTATTGATGAAAAAGTTAATCGAAAAGTTATTAGAGATTACACTAGAGAGTCTGGCGTTAGAAATCTCGAAAGAGAAATATCAAAAATTGCAAGAAAACTAGTAAAAAAAATTGATAATAATGAGAAAATAAATAATCCTATAAAAGAAAAAGATATGAAAGATTTGTTGGGAGTACAAAAATTTAACTATGGTGAAATTGAAGAAGAAAATAGAATAGGAGTCGTTACGGGGTTAGCTTGGACAGAAGTTGGAGGAGAAATTTTAAAAATTGAGTCTGCAATAATGCCAGGTAAAGGCAAGATGCAAATTACGGGAAAATTAGGTGATGTTATGCAAGAATCTGTTAAAGCAGCAAAATCATACATTAGATCCAAAAGTTTAGATTATGGAATTATACCTCCTGTATTTGATAAAAAAGATTTTCATATTCATGTTCCTGAAGGAGCGACTCCTAAAGACGGGCCTTCAGCTGGTATAGGAATGGTTACTTCTATAATTTCAGCTATTACAGAAATACCAGTTGATAAAAAAGTTGCAATGACTGGTGAGATTACTTTAAGAGGAATTGTTCTTCCTATTGGAGGTTTAAAAGAAAAATTACTAGCCGCTCATAGAGCGGGAATTAAAAAAGTTATAATACCTATGGAAAATAAAAAAGATTTAGCTGAAGTTCCAAAAACTATATTAGAGACAATGGAAATCATTCCAGTAAAAAATGTAGACGAAGTTTTAAAAGTTGCTTTAACCAAATCTTTAAAAAGAGTTGAATGGGTTGAAGTAGATCAAATTGCAAAAAAAGACAAAGCTAAAAAAGAAGAGCTAAGTACACACTAACAACCTTCAATCAAGCCAGTTTTTATACTTAGTTTAACTTCACACTTAATCTAACCATATTTGAGTTATAATAAAATTTAATATAAATAAATATAAGCAGACAATTATATGGTAAAAAAAATAATCATTACAGGTGGTTTAGGGTACATAGGGACAGAGCTTTGTAAAATTTATTCAGGTGTCAGTTGGCATCATAAAATTATTGTAATTGATAATAGATTTATTTCAGAAAGAGTTAATCAAATTCGTAATTGGAACATGGAATTTATCCATGGTGATATTTTAGATAAAGATCTTGTAAACAAATATTTTAAAGACGCAGATATAGTTCATCATTTGGCTGGCATTACTGATGTTCCAAGAATCAAAAGCGAGTCTACGCAGGAAAAAGATGAAAAAATAAAATTGGTTGGAGAAAATGGTACGCAAAATATTTTAGATGTTATTAGTGACAAATGTAAAATAATTTTTCCTTCCACCCATGTTATTTATGAAGGAATAGATAAAGTTAAAAATAATATTGAAGAAAACGAAGAACCCAAACCTTTGTTATCCTACTCTTTATCCAAAGCTGTTAATGAAAAACAACTTAAAGAATCTGGAAAAAATTATGTAATTTTGAGATTAGGTTCTGTTTATGGATATTCAACTGACACAACTCGTATTGATATAATGCCCAATCTATTTTCAAAAATTTCTTCACAAAATGGAACGCTTAGACTTTTTTCAGGAGGAAGACAGGTAAAAAGTTTAGTTCCTTTAATTGACGTAGCAAGATGTTTCAAATTTATGGAAGAGAGAGAAGATTTATCTTCTGAAACTTTTAATTTAACTAAAGATACTTTAACAGTTAAAAAAGTTGCAGAAATTTGTAAAAGACACAATCCAAAAATAACATTAAGAGAAACAAATGATGAAATTCCAAACTTAGGCTTTTCTTTATCCAATGAGAAAATTCTGAATACAGGATTCAAATTTTTATATGCATTAGATGAGAGTATTAAGGAAATGATTACAAAATGGTCAAAACAAGATTTAATTAAAGATTTGGAAAATGTCAGAGATGGAGATAATTTATTTTTAGATAAAAGAGGTAAAATTAGCAATCATGAATTAACCGAACCAATTAATTTAATTGGACTAATAGACTCAAAAAAAGGAACAATTCGAGCAAATCATTATCATCCTCAACAAGAACAAAAATGTTTATTTACAAAAGGTCAAATTATTGAAATTTTTCAAGATATAATTAATCCTAACTCACCGAAAATTACTCAAGTTGTTAATGAAGGACAGCTTTCTATAATCAAACCCAATGTAGCGCATACAATGGTTTTCACTAAAGATACGACTTTTTTAAATTTAGTTAGAGGTGAAAGAGATCATGATAACTATGGAATAACTCATACAATAAAACATGTATTTGTTGATGAAAAAGAAAAAAATTTATTGCTCAAGTATTACAAATTTGATTGCAGGTCATGCGGCAATATAAATTTGAAAAGAGTAGTTTCTTTAGGATACCAGCCATTGGCAAATAATTTACTTAGAAAAGCCAATGAACAGTGCGAACTATATCCTCTGGAAGTAAATTATTGTGAAAAATGTTATAATTGTCAACTTTCAGTTGCTATAGATCCTAAAAAAATGTTTTCTAATTATCTTTATACGTCCTCAACCTCCAAATCATTTAGAGATCATTTTGTTAATGCCGCAAAAAAATATGCAAAAGATTTAAAATTAAATAAAAAAAAATCATTTATTATGGATATAGGTAGCAACGATGGAGTTGCATTAAAACCATTTCTAGACTTAGGGTATAAAAATATTCTCGGTATAGAGCCAGCTAAAAATTTAGCTAAACTTGCAAATAAAAATAAGATTAAAACTTTCAATGGTTTTTTGGAGAAGAAAAATTTAAAAAAACTCAAAAAGAATGCAGATTTAATTTTAGCGTCTAATGTTTTTGCGCATTCTGATAAATTAAAAGAAATGGCAGAGTGTATGTTTCAATTATTAGGAAAAAATGGAACCATTGTTATAGAAATTCAATATTTATTAAACACATTAAAAGATTTAACTTTTGATAATATTTATCACGAACATTATAATTATTGGTCTCTAACCTCTTTGGTAAACTTTTTTAATCAATTTGATGCAAAAATATTTAGATCAGAAATGATAAGTACGCATGGAGGTTCATTGAGAGTGTACATCAAAAAAGACAAAAAAATTAAAATTGAAAATAATGTAAAAAAAATGCTTAAAGATGAGGAAAAATTTGGAATTAAAAAATTTAAAACCTATCATGATTTTGGAAAAAAAGTTTATAAAATTAGAGAAAATGTTCTTAAGAACCTTAAAAAATTAAAAGAAAACAATAATTTAGTTATTGGCTACGGAGCACCAGCAAAAGCTACTACTGCATTGAATTTTTTTGGTGTTACAAAAGAGATCGATTTTATTATTGAAGACAATAAACTGAAACATAATAGGTTCGTTCCGGGTGTGAAAATTCCTATTAAAAAAAAATCTGAAATTAAAGATAAAGAAAACACAATTGTTGTTTTAGCTTGGAATTTTTTTAAAGATATTCAAAAAAATAATTCAGAATTAACAGATAAATTTATAAATATTAAAGATTTGGAGTAATATTTATTAAGCCCCAAGGAAATTTTGAATAATCTCATTCATATTCCTGATAGATTCAAATAAATAGTTTATATAAATTTCTAAAACTGGAAATTTTTCTACAATAATATCTTGTGTAAAATATAGCAATCTCAAAATAAATATTGCAATTACAATTGAAACAATTAAGAAGCTATAAAATCCAAAACTAATTTTTGTCTTATCTTCAGTTAGTTTATTTTTGATAGTTGGTTTTTCACTAATTTTGATACCATGTTTTTTTGCTAAATATTCTGGCGAGTATAAATTTGGTCCATCTTTCTTTTTAATCTTTGTCTTAGTTTTTTTAGTAGGGCTTTTTATTTTTTTCGGACTTGATTTGATTTTAGGTATTTCTTTTTGTGGATTTTTTTTATTGTCAATTGGATATTGAGTCCATTTATTACCACAAGAACTGCATTGCACCAATCTTCCAGTCGCGGTGATTGCATTATCAGGAACTACAAATCTCTTGTCACACGAATTACAGTTTAAAATCATAATTTCTCAATATTACTGGTATTTATAAAAAATTAAATACTTTTTTACTTTATAAATTATTTATTGTATATGTCGATTTTATTTAATTGGGGCGGTTAGCTCAGTTGGTAGAGCATCTCGTTTACACCGAGAGGGTCATAGGTTCGAGTCCTTTACCGCCCACCATTAAATTTTGTGTGGGGGTGTAGCTCAGTTGGTTAGAGCGCCTGCCTGTCACGCAGGAGGTCGCCGGTTCGAGCCCGGTCACTCCCGCCACCACATGATAATCATTTTCATCTAAAATTAGAAAGAATGCGTCCATTGTTCCCTGTACACTTTCAATTTAAGTGTTATAAGTAATTAACGATTAATATAATAATCTCCAAACTATATGTATTGGAGCAGGTATTGATTAGAAATGATTTATAACTTTTTATCAGAGTATCTCTCAATAATAATTTTTTTATTCATTGCTTTATTTTTAAGCATTGGTTTTATTATCATAAATTTTTTAGCATCACCTTCTAACCCTGATCCTGAAAAATTATCTGCATATGAATGTGGCTTTGAAGCTTTTGACGATTCTAGAATGGAATTTGATGTAAGGTTTTATTTAGTAGCAATTTTATTCATCATATTTGATTTAGAAATTGCATTCCTTTTCCCATGGGCAATATCTCTGGGAAGTTTAGGCGCACTCGGTTTTTGGTCAATGATGATTTTTTTGGCTATTTTGACAGTCGGATTTATTTATGAGTGGAAAAAAGGAGCTTTAGAATGGGAGTAGGTTTTGATTCATTTTCTAAAAAACAAAAAGAAATACCTGAAGAATTTAAAGATTTAGCTAAAGATTTTGCTGAAAAAGGTTTTATAACTACATCATCTGAAAATTTAATTAATTGGGCTAGAACTGGCTCTTTACATTGGATGACATTTGGCCTTGCTTGTTGCGCTGTAGAAATGATGCAAGCTTCTATGCCTAGATATGATCTTGAAAGATTTGGTGCAGCTCCTAGAGCATCACCCAGACAATCAGATGTAATGATTGTTGCTGGAACTTTAACAAATAAAATGGCCCCCGCTCTTAGAAAAGTTTATGATCAGATGCCAGAGCCAAGGTATGTTGTCTCGATGGGCAGCTGTGCTAATGGAGGAGGTTATTATCACTACTCATACTCGGTTGTAAGAGGTTGCGATAAAATAGTTCCGGTTGATATTTATGTTCCTGGATGTCCTCCATCTGCTGAAGCACTTCTCTATGGCATATTACAACTTCAAAAGAAAATAAGAAGAGAAGGAACTATTCAAAGATAATAATGATGATAGAAAGTTTAAAAAAACTTGAAAAATTTATAAATTCAGAATTAGCAAGCAAAATTCAAAAATCAATTATTGAACAAAATGAATTTTTAATTGAAATTGATGAATCTGATTTAATCGAAGTTGTACAATTTCTAAAATCTAATGAAAAATCTAAATTTAGACAACTAATCGACATCGCAGGTGTTGATTACCCTGAAGAAGAAAAACGATTTCAATTAGTTTATCTTTTTTTGTCTCACGAAAATAATAATAGAATAAAAATTTCAATTAGATTTCAAATAGACCAAATAATAAGTTCAATTACTAAAATTTTTCCTTCTGCTAATTGGATGGAGAGAGAGGTATTTGATATGTACGGTATAAAATTTAAAAACCATCCAGATCTAAGGCGAATTTTGACAGACTATGGTTTTAAAGGACATCCTTTGAGAAAAGATTTTCCTTTAACAGGCTTTAATGAAGTTAGATACAGTGAAAAAGAAAAAAAAGTTATTTATGAGCCTGTTAAACTTGAACAAAATTACAGAAATTTCGATTTTGAAAGTCCGTGGGAGGGAACCAGTTATATTAAAGAAATTAAAAATGTAAAAAAAGATGGTAAAAAAAACTAAATCATTAAATTTAAACTTTGGACCTCAACACCCTGCTGCTCATGGTGTTTTAAGATTAATACTAGAATTAGATGGAGAAGTAGTAGAAAAAGCTGACCCACATATTGGATTACTCCATAGGGGAACAGAAAAACTAATTGAACACAAAACATACACTCAAGCATTACCTTATTTTGACAGATTAGATTATGTAGCTCCCATGAACCAAGAACATGCTTTTGCTTTAGCTGCAGAAAAATTGTTAAATGTAGAAGTTCCAATTAGAGCAAAGTATATTAGAGTAATTTTTTGTGAAATTGGAAGAATCTTAAGTCATATTTTAAATGTTTCTACTCAAGCATTAGATGTTGGGGCTTTAACCCCATCTTTATGGGGATTTGAAGAAAGAGAAACTTTGATGACTTTTTATGAGAGAGCTTCAGGATCAAGATTGCACGCAAATTATTTTAGAACAGGAGGTGTTAATCAAGATATTCCTTTAAGATTAATAGACGATATTGAAAAATTTTGTAAATCTTTTCCAAAAATTATAGATGACTTAGAAGGCCTATTAACTGACAACCGTATATTTAAACAAAGAAATGTTGAAATTGGTATAGTATCAAAAGCAGAAGCCTTAGATCATAGTTTTTCAGGGGTAATGTTAAGAGGATCTGGTGTTCCTTGGGACTTAAGAAGATCACAGCCTTATGAAATATATAAAGATTTAGATTTTAAAATTCCCATAGGAAAAAATGGCGATTGCTATGACCGTTATCTTTGCAGAATTGAGGAAATGAGAGAAAGTGTAAAAATTATTTTACAATGTGTAGAAAAAATTCCAAAAGGACCTGTTAAATCTATAGATGGAAAAATATCTCCTCCAAATAGAGATGATATAAAACAATCTATGGAAGCTTTAATTCATCATTTTAAACTGTTTACAGAGGGTTATAGAGTGCCTAAAGGAAATGTTTACACAGCTGTTGAAGCTCCTAAGGGTGAGTTCGGTGTTTATTTAATATCTGATGGAAGCAATAAACCGTATAGATGCAAAATTAGAGCCCCAGGTTTTTCTCATCTTCAAGCAATGGATTATTTAATACGGGGACATATGTTAGCGGATGTGCCAGCCGTTCTTGGTTCTTTAGATATAGTTTTTGGTGAGGTAGATCGATGAGTTTAAAACAAGTCCATTCTGAACAACCAAAAGAATTTAAATTTTCAAACGAAAATTTAAAAAAAGCCGAAGAAATACTAAAAAGGTACCCTGAAAAAAATAAAAAGAGTGCTGTGATGCCTTTTCTTTATCTAGCGCAAAGGCAAAACAATAATTGGATTCCATTAGCAGCTTTGAAGTACATAGCTAATTATCTTTCAATGCCTTACATTTCTGTTTACGAAATAGCAACATTTTATACTATGTATAATCTTGCTCCAGTAGGAAAACATTTTATACAAGTTTGCACAACAACACCTTGTCTTATTCGAGGAGCAGATAAAATTGTAAAATTATGCAAAGAAAAGATTTCACCTAATGAAAATAAATTATCCAAAGATGGTGCTTGTTCTTGGATGGAAGTAGAGTGTTTAGGTGCATGTGTTAGCGCACCAATGATACAAATTAATGATGATTACTATGAGGATCTTGATGAAAAAAGCACGATTGAGATTTTAGATTCTTTAATTAAAGACAAACCTTTAAAGCCAGGCTCTTATAGAGGCCGTAAAAACACTGCTCCTGAAAGAAAACAATTAAAAAATGGAGAAAATTATGCTTAAGCCAGAAGATAAAATTTTTAAAAATCTTTATAATGAGCTGGGTTGGGAAATTGATAATGCAATCAAAAGAAATGATTGGAAAGACACTAAAGATATAATTTCCAAAGGAAAGGAATGGATTATAAATGAGGTAAAAACTTCTGAACTAAGAGGAAGAGGAGGAGCAGGCTTTTCTACTGGTCTTAAATGGTCGTTTGCTCCTAAAGAAGTTGGTTCTAGACCACATTACTTAGTCATTAATGCGGATGAGTCAGAACCAGGAACTTGTAAAGATAGAGACATATTAAGGTTTGAACCTCAGAAATTAATCGAAGGTTGTTTGATTGCTGGTTATGCAGTGAATGCTCATGTTTGTTACATTTATATAAGAGGAGAATACGTTAATGAAGGTAGAAGATTACAAGATGCTATTAATCAAGCATATAAAAAAAACTTTTTAGGAAAAAATGCATGTGGGTCTGGATGGGATTTTGACATTCATATTCACTATGGTGCAGGCGCTTATATTTGTGGAGAAGAAACTGCTTTACTAGAGAGTATGGAAGGAAATAAAGGGCAACCAAGATTAAAACCTCCTTTCCCAGCATTAGTTGGTTTATACGGATGTCCAACAATTGTTAATAATGTAGAGACAATAGCTGTCGTTCCAACAATTCTTAGAAGAGGAGGTAAATGGTTTGCTTCAATTGGTAAACCAAAAAATACTGGAACTAAGATATTTTGTATTTCTGGAAACGTAAATTCTCCATGTAATGTAGAAGAGGAAATGGGTATTCCACTTAAAGAATTAATTGAGAAATATGCAGGTGGTGTCGTAGGAGGTTGGGAAAATCTTCAAGCAGTAATTCCTGGTGGTTCATCAATGCCTTTATTATCAAAAAAAATATGTGATAAGATTACAATGGACTTTGACTCTTTAATTGAAAATAAAAGTGGACTAGGTACAGCAGGAATAGTTGTTATAAATAAAGATCAAGACATTGTTTCTTGCATGGCAAGAATAGCAAGATTTTATAAGCACGAAAGCTGTGGTCAGTGCACACCTTGCAGAGAGGGATCAGGCTGGATGTGGAGGATTCTTGATAGAGTGGCTAAAAGAAAAGCAACCTTCGGGGACATAGATTTATTATCTGATGTAACAAAACAAATCGAAGGACACACAATATGTGCATTCGGTGAAGGATCTGCGTGGCCAGTTCAAGGTTTATTAAGACATTTTAGAAAAGAAATAGAAAGTCGTTGCAGAGAAGAGCCTTTAATTAAGAAAAAAGTAGATAACCCATATTTAGTTGATCAACATTTGTTGGAGAATAAAAATGCCTAAAATTAACATTAATGGAAAAGAGATTGAATTTGAAAAAGGCATGACAGTTCTACAAGCTTGCGAACTTGCTCACGTGGAAATACCAAGGTTTTGTTATCACGAAAAATTATCTATAGCAGGAAATTGCAGAATGTGTTTGGTTGAAATGGAAAAGTCATCAAAACCTATTGCCTCTTGTGCTATGCCAGCTGTTGAGGGCATGAATATTAAAACAAATACTGCGTTTGTTGAAAAAGCTAGAAAAGGTGTAATGGAATTCTTATTAGCCAATCATCCTTTAGATTGTCCTGTTTGTGATCAGGGCGGGGAGTGTGATTTGCAAGACCAATCAATGTTTTACGGTATAGATAAATCTAGATTTGTTGAAAATAAAAGACAAGTTAAAGAAAAATATATGGGTCCTTTAATAAAAACCCAAATGACTCGCTGTATTCACTGCACAAGATGTGTAAGATTTGCCACTGAAGTAGCAGGAGTTCCAGAAATAGGAGCTATAGGTAGAGGCGAGAATATGGAGATCACTACTTATTTAGAAAAGGCAATGGAGTCTGAACTTTCAGCTAATGTAATAGATTTATGTCCTGTAGGAGCTTTAACGTCAAAACCATATGCATTTGAAGCTAGACCGTGGGAATTAAAAAAAACTGAAAGTATAGATGTAATGGATGCAGTTGGTTCAAATATAAGAGTGGACACTTATAACTGGGAAGTTAAAAGAATACTTCCAAGACTTAACAATGAAATTAACGAAGAATGGATTTCTGACAAGACAAGATATTCCTGTGATGGTCTTTTAAAACAGAGACTCGATACTCCATACATTAAAAAAGATAATAGATTACAAAAATCTAGCTGGGATGAAGCTATTAATCTTATAACAAATAAAATTAATAGTATAACTCCAAATGAAATAGCTGGTCACATTGGAGACATGGTTAATTTAGAAAATGCTTTAGCTTTTAAAAAATTTTTTAAAGTTTTAAGTAGTAGCAATATAGAATTTCGAGAAAAACAATTTTATGTAAACTCCTCGGAGAAAATTAATTATTTATTCAATTCCTCAATAAAAGGCATAGAGGACTCCGATTTAATCCTGCTAATCGGAACTAATCCAAGACATGAAGCAACCATGGTAAATGCAAGAATAAGAAAAGCTTATGTCCAAAAAAAAACTCCTATATTTTCTATAGGTAACCCAGGGGATCTCACTTATGATTATACTATTTTAGGAAATAAGTCAGATGATATAAAAAAAATATTAAACAAAGAAGTTGAATTTTCTAAAAAGTTATTGTTCTCAAAGAAACCAATTATAATAATTGGAGAGTCTGCTTTAGGTCTAAAAAGCGGAAAATATATTTTTGAAGAAATAAAAAATTTTTTAAATAATAATAATTTTATAAAAAAAGATTGGAATGCTCTAAACTTTTTACCACAAAATGCATCAACAGTTGGGCTGATTGATCTAAAAATATTGTCAGTGGAAAATGAAAAACAATATTCTTTTTTTGACAAGTTAAATAATAATGAATTCAAATTATTATATCTTCTAGGTTCAGATAACTTAGAATTTAAAAAAGATAATGAATTTATTATTTATCAAGGAAGCCATGGCGATAGAGGTGCAGAAATAGCTGATGTGATTCTTCCCAGCCCTACATATACAGAACAAGGGGGTTTGTTTGAAAATTTAGAGGGTAGAGTACAAGAATGTAAAAAAGCTTCTTATCCTATTGGAGATGCTTTAGAAGATTGGAAAATTTTTAATCTAATTATAAAAAAGTTAAATAAAACTCAAGATTTATCTAATTTTAATTTACTAAGAAAAGAAGTATTGAATTTTATACCTAATTTTTCACAATTGAATGAACTTCCTGTTTACAAAGATAGTTTAAATAAAAAAAATGAATCAGAATTTATAAGTGAAGAAATTACTATTAAAGAACTAGACTATTTTTATACTAATTCAATCTCTCGGGCATCTAAAACGATGAGTGAATGCCGTCAGATTAATCAAAACTCAAAAAAAACAGGAACTAATAACTAATGTTAGAATATATTCAAATTTTAGGTCAGGAAATTTATAGAATTCTTTTTTTGCTTGTACCGATACTTGTTTCTGTAGCTATGGTTGTTTGGTTAGATAGAAGGGTTTGGGGATTGGTTCAAAAGAGAAAAGGTCCAAATGTAGTTGGTCCATTTGGTCTTTTTCAAACCTTAGCTGACGCTTTAAAATATATTTTTAAAGAAATTATTATACCTGCTAGTGCTAATAAAGTTATTTTTATTCTTGCTCCAATCATCACAATGACACTAGCTCTGGTGGCTTGGGCTGTTATTCCAATGAGTGAGGAATTTGTATTGTCAGATATCAATGTAGGTATTTTGTATTTGTTTGCTGTTTCGTCGCTTGGTGTTTACGGAATAATTATGGGAGGATGGGCTTCTAATTCAAAATATCCTTTCCTCGGAGCTATTAGGTCTGCTGCACAGATGGTTTCTTATGAAGTATCGATTGGCATAATTATAATTAATGTTCTTTTATGTGTTGGTTCTTTAAACCTAAAAGATATTGTTTTAGCTCAAAAAGACTTATGGTTTGTAATACCTCTTTTTCCAATGTTTGTTGTTTTTTTTATTTCTGCACTCGCAGAAACAAATAGACCACCTTTTGATTTACCAGAAGCTGAAGCCGAGCTAGTTGCTGGTTATCAAACCGAATATTCAGGAATGATGTATGCTATGTTTTGGCTAGGAGAATATGCAAACATTCTTTTAATGTGCGCAATGGGTTCTATCCTTTTCCTCGGAGGCTGGTTACCTATTATCGATATTTATCCACTCAATTTAGCCCCATCTCCGATTTGGATGATTCTTAAAATTTTATTTTTATTTTTTTTATTTGCTCTAATAAAAGCAATTGTCCCTAGATATAGATACGATCAACTTATGAAGTTAGGTTGGAAAATTTTCTTACCTTTTTCTTTAGTTTATTTAGTTTTGACAGCGAGTTTTTTATTTTATTTTGATAAATTACCCAAAGGAAATTTTTAATGAATTTTAGCAGAATTTTCAAAACCATATTTCTTGTGGAATTTATTTTTGGATTATATTTGGCAATTAGAGAATTATTTAGAAAATCTAAAACTATTAACTATCCTTTCGAAAAAGGACCTATAAGTCCTCGTATGAGAGGCGAACATGCTTTAAGAAGATATCCTAATGGAGAAGAGAGATGTATAGCTTGCAAATTATGTGAAGCAGTCTGTCCAGCTCAAGCAATTACAATTGAGTCTACTGAAAGAGCTGATGGCAGCAGAAAAACAACAAAATATGACATTGACATGCTTAAATGTATTTATTGCGGATTATGTCAAGAGTCTTGCCCAGTGGATGCTATAGTTCAAGGACCGAATTTTGAGTTTGCGACTGAAACTAGAGAGGAGCTTTACTATAACAAAGAAAAACTTTTGGCTAACGGGGATAGATGGGAGTCAGTTTTAGCAAAAAATATTAAACTAGATAAACCCTATAGATAGATGATAATTCATTCAATTTTCTTTTATTTTTTTTCAATTATAGCAATCTTTTCTTCGCTAATGGTAATTACTTCTAGAAACACTATTAATTCAGTTTTTTTCTTAATTTTAGATTTTATATCAGTTGGTTGTTTATTCATTATGGTGGGTGCAGAGTTTTTAGGCATGATCATATTAATTGTTTATGTTGGAGCAGTAGCAGTGTTGTTTTTATTTGTGGTTATGATGTTAAATGTTGCAGAACAAAAAAATTCTTGGTTTACAGGAAAAGAAACTAAACACATACATTCAGGTCTTATAGTAGGAAATTTAATTTTACTGGAATTATTAGTAGTAGTTGGAGGATGGAAATATAAGGACGATTTAATGTCTAGTAGTACTTTAATTTTATCAAATACATCCAATACTCATCAGTTAGGCTTAGTAATGTATACAGATTATGTTTTATATTTTCAATTAGCAGGGATAATTTTACTTTTATCAATGATTGGAGCAATCCTTCTTACTTTTAGAGAAAGAGTAGGGGTAAAAAGACAAAGTTATATAAAACAGATTTCAAGAAATCCTTCATCAGCAGTTGAGCTTAAAGATGTTGAATCTAATAAAGGAGTAACAATAGATGATTGAAATTGGTTTAGGGCATTATTTATCACTAGGAGCAATAATTTTCTTTTTAGGAATACTTGGTATTTTTTTAAATAGAAAAAATGTAATTGTAATTTTAATGTCAATTGAACTAATTTTATTAGCAGTAAACATAAACTTAATTTCATTTTCTATTTTTTCAGGAGACATAGTGGGACAAATATTTACGATGCTTATTCTTACTATAGCTGCTGCGGAAGCTGCAATTGGTCTTGCTATTATTCTCATCTATTACAGAAATAGAGGCTCAATAAGAGTAGAAGACATCCACGGAATGAAAGGATAAATGGAGTACGCAATAGTTTTTCTTCCCCTAATTGGCGCTATATTTGGTTATTTAGGAAAATCAATAAATAAATTTTTTTCAGAGATATTTACTAGTTTACTCGTAAGTATTTCAGGAATTTTATCCATTATTGTTTTTTGGAATGGCATCCGGACAAACAACTATGACAATTATAAAATCTTTGAATGGATAAGTTCTGGAGATTTCGTAGCAAATTGGTCAATAAATTTAGACCCTTTAAGCTCAGTTATGTTAGTAGTTGTTACTTTTGTTTCAGCTCTGGTGCATATCTACTCAATTGGATATATGAGTGACGATCCCCATAAACCTAGGTTTATGTCTTATTTATCACTTTTTACTTTTTCAATGTTAGTTTTAGTAGTTTCTGACAATTTTTTACAATTGTTTTTTGGTTGGGAAGGTGTTGGGTTATGCTCTTACTTGTTAATTGGTTTTTGGTACAAAAAAGAAACTGCAAATGATGCAGCTATCAAAGCATTTATAGTAAATAGAATAGGAGATTTTGGTCTTGCGATAGGAATTTTTTTAATTTTTTTCTTTTTTGGAAGCATTAATTTTGAAGAAGTTTTTCAATCTGCACCTGAATTTGTTAAAACAAAATTATTATTTTTTGGATTTCAAATAAATTTAATTACTTTAATTTGCTTCTTTTTATTTATCGGAGCGATGGGAAAATCTGCTCAATTTTTACTACATACTTGGTTACCAGATGCTATGGAGGGACCCACTCCAGTTTCGGCATTAATTCATGCAGCCACTATGGTAACAGCTGGTGTATTTCTTGTTGTAAGATGCTCCCCTTTATTTGAATACTCTCAAGTAGCACTTAACATAGTTGCTATAGTAGGCATGGTAACCGCAATTTTTGCCGCTTCCGTTGCTTTAGTGCAAAATGATATAAAAAAGATTGTAGCATACTCAACTTGTAGTCAACTAGGTTACATGTTTTTCGCAGCTGGGGTAGGAGCTTATCACGTAGCAATTTTTCATTTGTTTACACATGCTTTCTTTAAAGCTCTACTATTTTTAGGTTCTGGATCTGTAATTCATGCTTTTAATAATGAACAAGATATAAGAAACATGGGTGGTGTAAGAAAAAAATTACCATTCACTTATGTCTTTATGCTGATAGGAACATTAGCTTTAACAGGATTTCCTCTTCTTTCGGGTTTTTATTCGAAGGATGCCATTATTGAATTTGCATATTTAAGCAATTCACCTTTAGGAAATTATACCGTTATTGTCGGTATCTTAACTGCATTTTTAACTTCTATATATTCTTGGAGATTATTTTTTAAAACATTCCATGGTTCCTATAACAATAAAAGTATGCCTATTCACGAGACTCATGAATCTCCTTTAACAATGCTAGTGCCTCTATTTCTTTTAGGAATTGGAGCTTTATTTGCTGGGTTTTTATTTAAGGAAACTTTTATAGGAAATCATAGTAACGATTTTTGGCAAACATCCATTTTCTTTATCAATGAAATCAAACATGATCATATTCCTTTATGGTTGTTACTAATCACACCTATTTTAGTTACTATTGCTATACCTTTATCGTTTTACTATTATATATCTAACACTAAAATTCTTGAAGAAATTAAAAATAATACTTTGCCATTGTACAATTTTTTATTGAACAAATGGTATATAGATGAATTATACGATTCACTATTTATTAAACCAACCAAAAAAATTGGTTCTTTTTTTTGGAAAAAGGGTGACATCGGAACAATAGATAGATTTGGACCTGATGGAATATCAAAACTAATTAAGATTATTTCCAATAAAGCTGGACGAATACAAACAGGTTTTATTTACGACTATGCATTTGTAATGCTTATTGGCCTGTCTATTCTTTTAACTTATTTAATTTTAACCTAAAATGAATTTTCCAATTTTATCGACTTTAATTTTTTTGCCTTTAATAAGTTCTTTTTTTATTTTTTTATCAAAAGATAAAAAAAATAATTTTAGTTCAATTTATATTTCATTATTTAGCAGTATAGCTACTTTTTTACTGTCTTTGTTTTTATGGTATTCGTTAGATGTAAATACAGCTGAATTTCAGTTTGTTGAAGAAAAATCTTGGATAAACAATTTTATTAAATTTAAATTAGGAGTTGATGGAATTTCTATTTTATTTATTGTTTTAACGGCTTTTATTACTCCAATATGTATTATTTCATGCATCAATAGCGTTAAAGATAGAGTCAAAGAATTTTTAATAGCTATCTTAGTTCTCGAGACTTTTATGATAGGCGTTTTTTGCTCTTTAGATTTAGTTATATTTTATTTATTTTTTGAAGGAGGTTTGATCCCAATGTTTTTAATTATTGGTGTTTGGGGAGGCTCAAGAAGAGTTTATTCTGCCTTTAAATTTTTTCTTTTTACTTTGCTAGGCTCAGTTTTAATGCTTGTTGCAATAATAGTAATTTATTGGTTAACAGGGACTACTGATATTACAGAAATTTATGAAATAAAAATTCCAAAAGAACATCAGAATTTATTATGGTTGGCTTTTTTAAGTTCATTTGCAGTTAAAATGCCTATGTGGCCAGTTCATACTTGGCTACCTGACGCTCATGTGGAAGCTCCTACCGCTGGATCAGTAATATTAGCTGCTATCCTTTTAAAAATGGCAGGATATGGTTTTTTAAGATTTTCAATACCCATGTTTCCTTATGCTTCTGAGTTTTTCACTCCATTAATTTTCAGCTTAAGTATTATAGCTATTATTTATACTTCACTCGTAGCTTTAATGCAGGAGGATATGAAAAAGTTAATAGCATATTCATCTGTTGCTCATATGGGTTATGTAACTTTAGGGATATTTACTTTTACTAAACAAGGTATCGAAGGAAGTATTTATCAAATGATTAGTCATGGATTAATTTCTGCAGCATTATTTTTGTGTGTTGGTGTAGTATATGACAGATTACATTCTAGACTAATAAGCACTTATGGTGGCTTAGTAAATTATCTACCCAAGTATTCACTTTTATTCTTAATATTTGCTTTAGCAGCTCTTGGTTTGCCTGGAACCACTGGTTTTCTGGGTGAGTTTTTAATTTTAACTGCTACTTTCCAAAAAAGTTATTTAGCTGCTATTTTAGCAACTCTAGGAGTAGTCTTAGGGGCCGCTTACATGTTGTGGCTGACTAAAAGAGTGATTTTTGGAGTTACACAAAATCCTAAAATTCAAACTTTAAGCGATGTAAACAAGTCAGAAATTATAATGTTGGCTACTTTAGCTTTTTTTGTAATATTTTTTGGATTTTATCCGATGCCATTAATGGAAACATTTAGTGTTTCAGTTAATGGTTTGATTGACAATTATCAACTTGCCTTAAATAACAGATAACAGATGATCAATAATTTAAATATACTACTTCCAGAGATTTTTTTATCTTTATCAATCTTCAGCATTTTAATGCTTGGAGTTTTTATAAAAAAAAGCTTCAATATAGTATTTAATTTAACTTCGTTAATTTTAATTTTAACTATAGCAATAATCTTAAACAATCCAAATAATGAAGTAAAAATATTTTTAGATAGTTTTATAAGGGATAGTTTTTCAAACTATTTCAAAATTCTAATTCTGATTTCTTCATTATTTGTTTTAAATTCATCAAAAAATTTTATTACAGAAAATAATCTAGATAAATTTGAGTATCCAATAATAATCCTGCTATCAATTCTAGGTATGTTTTTCATGGTTAGCTCTAATGATCTAATTTTATTTTATTTGGGCCTAGAACTTCAATCTTTATCTCTTTATATTTTAGCCTCAATTGATAGAGATAACTTAAGATCATCTGAGTCAGGCATTAAGTATTTTGTTTTAAGTGCTTTATCTTCAGGCTTATTATTATATGGTTGTTCATTATTATATGGATTTACGGGCTCGACTAATTTTGATTTGATTGCAAATCAACTTACCAAGGAAAATGTAGGAGCAGTTTTTGCAATGGTTTTTATTTTAGTAGGCTTGGCATTCAAAATCTCTGCAGTTCCATTTCATATGTGGACCCCAGATGTTTATGAAGGAGCACCAACATCTATAACAAATTATTTTGCAGTAGTTCCAAAAGTTGCAGGATTAGCTTTATTAATAAAATTTATGCTTATACCGTTTTCTAATATATTGTTAGAATGGCAAACAATCTTAATTTTTATTTCAATTGCTTCTATGATTTTAGGAGCCGTTGCTGCAATAGTTCAAAAAAATATTAAAAGACTTTTGGCCTATAGTTCTATAGGCCATATTGGCTATGCATTGGCTGGAGTAGCGACAGGTGAAATATCTGGATATGAAAGTTCAATTATTTATATCTCAATTTATGTTATTATGAACATAGGCGCCTTCTCATGTCTTTACTTATTAAAAAAAGATGGACAATATAAAGAAAATATTTTTGACTTATCAGGTATTTCTAAAAAACATCCTCTTCTAGCTATTTCACTTTTGATAATCTTATTTTCTATGGCTGGGGTTCCCCCACTAGGAGGATTTTTTGCTAAATTTTATATTTTTACTGCTGTTTTAGAAAAAGAAATGTATGCATTAGCAATCATAGGTTTATTAACAACAGTAATTTCAGCTTTTTATTATTTAAAAATCATTAAAACTATTTATTTTGATGATAGTTTTATCACTTTAGAAAAAGTAAAAAATAAAACGGCTAAAGTTTCAATTTTTTTGAGCTGCAGTATTTTATTAACTTTCTTTTTATATCCTGCAATTTTAAGCAATATAGTCAGTTCTTTATTTGCTAACTAATGAAAATTAAATTAATCAAATTTAAAAGCGTTAAGAGCACAAATGATATTGCAATAAAACTTATTAGAAAAGAAAAAGTACAGCCAACATTAATTTTTTCTGAAATCCAAACAAAAGGAAGAGGAACAATGGGTAAAAAATGGATATCTCAAAAAGGAAATCTATTTATATCGATTTTCTTTGAAATAGATCAAAAAAGAATTAATTTTAAACAATTTGCAATTTTAAATGCTTTTTTGTTAAGAAAATTGCTTTCAAAGTTTATTTCTAAAAAAATTAAAATAAAATGGCCCAATGATTTATTGTATAAGAAAGAGAAAATTAGTGGAATTTTACAAGAAGTAATAACTTATAATCAAAAAAATTATTTGATAGTTGGCATAGGTATAAACACTAATATTGTTCCAAAAAACAAAAGCTTTTCATCTACTTCTTTAAAAAATATAGTAGATAGGAAAATAGATAACAAAAAAATATTAAAAAATATTAAAAATAATTACGAAAAATTTTTAATTGAGATAAAAAAGTTTTCATATAAAAAACTAAAAAAAAAGATGATAAATTAAAATGAACTATATTGTTGGCGATATTGGAAATACAGCTACTAAGATTTGTTTATTAAATCACAAATTTATAATTATAAAATCAATTATTTTTGACACGAATAAAATTTTTAACAGAGGATATTTTAAGAATATTATTAAAAAATTTCTAAATAAGAACTCAAGTTTAAAATTATTATTTTCTAGCGTTGTTCCTAAAGCATACAAAGAAATCAAAAAAAATCTTAAAGGATCAAAGTATAAAGCTATAGAAATTAAAAGTCTTAAAATAAAAAACATAATAAGAATAAATGTGAAAAAGATTAATCAATTAGGTTCAGATAGAATCGTAAACGCTATTGCAGGAAAAAAATATAAAAATTGCTTAATTTTAGATTTTGGAACAGCGACTACTTTCGACATAATAAAGAATGGAGTATATGAAGGAGGTGTAATAGCACCTGGGGTAAAATTATCTATGATGAATTTAAGCAACTCTACGGCACTGTTGCCGATGTTTACTTTGAAAAAAAATCAGAATAATTATGGAAAAAATACAAAAGATGCATTGAACGCAGGATTTATTTGGGGTTATGAAGGATTGATAAATAATATTATGAATAAAATTACTAATAAATGGAAAATGAAATACAAAATAATATTAACCGGGGGTTATGCTCATTTTTTTAAAAAGATTATCAAAAAAAAAACAATTATTGATCAAAATATAACTATTAAAGGAATTGCAAAAGTTTATAAGGAATTAATATGAGCAAGGAGCAATTACTTTTTTGTCCTTTAGGAGGATCAGGTGAGATAGGCGGAAATATGAATTTATATTCTTATGGGAAAGAAGATAATCAAAAATGGATTATTGTAGATATGGGCGTTTCATTTGCTGATGATTCTATTCCGGGAGTAGATTTAATTATGCCAGACGCAGGATTTATTATTGATAAGAAAGAGGATTTACTTGGAATTGTTTTAACACATGCGCATGAAGACCATATCGGAGCTGTTTCACATTTATGGCCTCATCTTAAATGCAAAATATACGCAACACCATTCACAGCTGCTCTTATTTTAGAAAAATTTAAAGAGAAAAAAATTGATATTTCATCCTACTTAGAAGTAGTTGCTTTGAATAGTAAAATTAAACTAGGAGACTTTGAAATAGACTTTGTTACTTTAACTCATTCTATTTTAGAGCCGAATGGATTAAGTATAAAAACTCCACTCGGAACGGTTTTGCACACTGGAGATTGGAAAATAGATCCAAATCCCTTGATTGGAAGTCAAATCGATGAACAAAAGTTAAAGTCCATTGGAAAAAATGGCGTATCAGCAATGATATGCGATTCAACGAATATATTTAGCCCTGGCAGAGCAGGCTCAGAGTCAGATGTAAGAGATAGTCTTTTAAGGATTATGGAAATTAAAACTAACAGAATACTTGTAACATCTTTTGCCTCAAATGTAGCCAGAATGGAGTCCATTTTTTATTGTGCAAAAAAATTGGGGAGAAATATTTGTTTAGTAGGAAGATCAATGCAAAGAATTTATAAAGCTGCAAAAAAATGTGGTTATCTTCAAGGACTTATAGAGCCATTAGAACCTAGGGATGCAAAAAAAGTAACAAAAAATAAAATCATATATTTAGCAACAGGTAGCCAAGGTGAGCCAATGGGAGCGATGAACAGGATAGTTAACGGTATTCATCCAGATGTTAACTTAGAAAGTGGAGATTGTGTAATTTTTTCATCTAAAATTATACCAGGCAATGAAAAAAAATTATATCATTTACAAAACTTAATAGTAAAAAATAAAATGGAAATTATCAGTGAAGAAAATGCTTTTGTTCATGTATCTGGTCATCCCAACAGAGATGATCTAAAAGATATGTACAAATGGGTGAAGCCACAATGCATAATACCAGTTCATGGAGAGCACCGTCATATGGCTGAACACGTTTCTTTTGCCAAAGAAATGCAAGTACCAAAAACATTACTAATTGAAAACGGAGATATAATTAAAATTTTACCTGGAAACAAACCAGAAATTATTGACAAAGCACCTTCAGGCAAAGTTTATCTGGATGGTAATTTGGGAGTAGATTCAGACTCTAAGTCAATCAAAGAGAGAAGAAATATTTCAATCAATGGATACTTAGAAATAACATTAATTGTTTCTAATAATGGAAAAGTTAAAAAACCAGTAATTTCATTTAAAGGGATACCTGAAAACGGAGAAAATAAAAATTTCATTTTTGATATGGAAGATCAAATTTTTAGTATTTGTAAAACTTTTTCATTACAAAGCAAAAACCAAGAAAAAAATTTAATAGAAACAATTAAACAAAATTGTAGAAAAATTGTTAAAGACAGAACAGGAAAGAAACCTTTCACAAATATTAATATAGCTAGAATTTAAGAGGTTTATGATATATTACTTGGTAAAAAAACGTTTCTTAAATTTAAGGAATTTTTTACAATAATGTATTTATCAAAACTTTTTATACCTATTACTAAAGACCTTCCAGCTGAAGCAAAAATAAAATCTCATCAATTAATGTTAAGAGCAGGTATGATAAAACAATCCTCCGCTGGAATTTATTCATGGTTACCATTAGGTTTTAAAGTGATGAAAAAAATCGAACAAATTGTCAGAGAAGAACAAAATTTGATCGGAGCTCAAGAAATGCTTATGCCTACTATTCAATCTTCTGAATTATGGAAGGAGAGCGGAAGATATGAAGATTACGGAGAGGAAATGCTTAGGATTAAAGATCGTCAAGGTCGTGAAATGTTATATGGACCTACTAATGAGGAGTTAATAACTGATATATTTCGATCTAGTATAAAATCTTATAAATCTCTTCCTCAAATTCTTTATCACATACAATGGAAATTTAGAGATGAAATAAGACCAAGATTTGGAGTAATGCGATGTCGTGAATTTTTTATGAAAGATGCCTACTCTTTTGATTTGACAGACGAAGATGCTAAAAAATCATATAATAAAATGTTTTACTCTTATATCAGAACTTTTAATCGATTGGGTTTGAAAGCCATACCTATGTCAGCTGACACAGGACCAATTGGAGGAGATCTTTCACATGAGTTTGTTGTTTTAGCTGAAACGGGTGAGAGCCAAATCTATGCGGATAAAAAAATATTTGAAATAGATTTAAATAAATACGAATTCTCTGACAAATCATTAGAAAAAATGAGAGAAGATTTTTCATCTATTTATGCAGTAACTGATGACAAGTATAAAGAAAAAGATTTTAGTAAAAATGTGAAAAAAGAAAACCAAATCAAAACAAGGGGAATCGAAGTAGGCCATATTTTTTATTTTAGTGATAAATACTCTAAGCCTTTAAATTGTTTAATTGATACTCAAGATGGTAAAAAGATAGCAGTCAAAATGGGATCTTATGGAATTGGAATTTCAAGGTTAGTTGGAGCAACTATAGAAGCTAACTACAAAAAGGATGTAATGAAATGGCCTAAATCAGTCTCTCCTTTTGATGTTGTTATCATTCCTAGTATTAGTAAAAATAATAAAGAAAACCTAAAAAAAGCAGAAAAAATTTATAAAGAACTAAAAAAACAAAATATTGACGTATTGTTAGACGATGTAGATGAAAATATGTCTAATAAATTTAAAAAACATGATTTAATAGGAATTCCTTATCAAATAATAATAGGTTCTAAATCAGAACAGAATAAGTTTGAGTTCAAAGAGCTTAATTTTGAGAGCGAAATATTAAGCTTGGAAAGTATTAAGTCAAAACTTAAAAAAAATTAAATTGTTTACTCAAGCAGAAAGATTAATTTCATTAAGAAACTTACGTCCTAAAAAAAAAGAAGGATTTTTAAAAGTAATTTCTATTTTTTCTTTCCTTGGAATTATGCTTGGAGTTGCAATTTTAATAATCGTTATGTCGGTTATGAATGGATTTAAAACTGACTTAACTAAAAAAATTTTAGGCTTAAATCCTCATATTGTAATAGAATCTAATAGCTTTAAAATTGAAAATGAATTTATAGAAAATCTTAAAAGAAAGTATCAGCATGTTAATATTTCTAAAACATATTCTGGAGAAGGTATTGTGGTTAGCAATGATAATGCTAAAGGCATTATTATTAAAGGAATTGACTCTAATAATAAAGAAAGTTTAAGTTTTTTAAAAAAGAATATTTCTAAGGGTGATTTAAATAAATTTAAAAAAAATACTGCTTTTATTGGAACAGAATTGTCCTTCAACTTAGATTTAAAAATTGGTGATAAAATTAATTTAATGTCCTCAGCTTTTGTTGCCACCCCATTTGGCGGCTTGCCTAAACAAGAAACATTAACTGTAGCAGGAGTTTTCAATACAGGTTTTTATGAATTTGATCAGAATTTTGTTTTTTTAAATCTTTCAGATGCCTTATCTATATTTGATAAAGAAGAACATGATCAAAATCTTGAAATTTATTTAACAAATCCAATGAAAGCAGATTCATTTAAAAATGAAATACAAAAGTTAAATCAAAATTATTTTGTCTATTCGTGGTCAGATTTAAATAAATCTTTTTTTAGTGCTTTAAAAGTAGAAAGAAATGTAATGTTTGTAATATTAACATTAATCTTAATTGTGGCAGCGTTTAATATTATTTCTGGATTAACTATTCTAATAAAAAATAAAACTAAAGAAATTGCTATTTTAAAAACTTTAGGTCTTAGCAACAAATCTATAAAAAAATCATTTTTCTTAACTGGATTTACAATCGGATTTTTTGCGACTATTACAGGAATCTTTTTGGGTGTGATTTTTGCTTTAAATATTGAAAAGATTAGAAATATTCTATCAAATGTTTTTAATTTTGAAATTTTTCCTTCAGATGTTTATTTTTTAGAACAATTACCTAGTGAAATTAATGTTTATTCAACTTTAGTAATTTTTATATTCTCTTTAATTATTTCTGCTTTAGCTTCTTATCTTCCAGCTATGACTATTTCTAAAATGAAAACTTTTCGAGCTCTAAAATATGAGTAAAATTTTACTAGAGACATTTAATTTGAAAAAAACTTATGACCACAAGAATGGAGCTATTAACCTTTTTAATAATGTAAACATTAAGATAAAAAGTGGAGATTTAATTGCATTAGTAGGCCCTTCCGGTTCAGGAAAATCTTCTTTTTTACACTTACTTGCTTTATTGGATGATCCCACAAAAGGAAAAATACTGCTAAAAAATAAAGACACAAAAGATTTTAGTGATGAAGAGAAAGATCAAACAAGAAGAAAAAACATATCAATTATTTTTCAAGATAATAATTTACTTACAGATTTTACCGTTCTTGAAAATGTAATAATGCCTTTAATTATTAAAGGTGAAAAATCCAATACTTCAATCGAAAAAGCTAAAAGACTTTTAAAGGATGTGAAGATTTTAAAAAGAATAAATCATTTTCCAAACGAACTATCAGGCGGCGAGCAACAAAGGGTTGCCATTGCAAGAGCTTTAATCTCAGAAACAGATCTAATTTTAGCTGATGAGCCAACTGGAAATTTAGATTATAAAACTTCAGAAGATATATTTTCTTATTTTTTAAAATTAAAAAAATTAAACAAAGCTATAATTTTTGCAACTCACAATAGAGAACTTGCTAACAAGGCAGATTATAAGTTGAGTATTCTAAAAGGTAATATAAAACGAGTTAATGCTCGCTAATAATAAACAATTTAATAATATTAAAATACATACCCAGTACTCAATTTGCGAAGGCGCGATTAAGATCGATGAACTAGCTAACTACTGTAAACTAAATAAAATCAAAGCAATAGGTCTTGCAGATAGTTATAATTTGTGTGGAGCTTTAGAATTTGCAGAAAAAATCAGCAAAGTTGGCACTCAACCAATTATTGGAACGCAAATAAATTTATTAAGCGATAATCAAATTGGAAAAATTACTTTATACGCAATTTCAGAAAATGGTTACAAAAATTTAACAAAGTTATCTTCTTTAAGTTATTTAAAAAATAAAAATTCTTACGACCCATGTTGTGATATTGATGATTTAATTTTAAACAATGAAGACTTGATATTATTAACTGGAAACTATAACAATTTTTTTGGAAAATTATTTTATGCTAATAAAACTAAATATTTTGAAAAAACAATTGAAAAACTCAAATCTTCTTTTAAAGACCGCTTGTATATTGAGATTCAAAGACATTCAGAACCACAAGAATCAAATTATGAAAATTATTTATTTAAGATCTCATCTTTATACGATCTCCCATTAATTGCTGGACAGGAAGTTTATTATTTAGATTCTGGAATGGCAGAAGCTCATGATGCTTTAATATGTATAGGGGAAAAACAATTTATAGACGATCAAAATAGATTTCGTTATAGCAATCAACACTATTTAAAAAAAAGTGGAGAACTTAAAAAATTATATGAAGATATTCCTGAAGCTTTAGAAAATAATTATAATTTTCCTTTAAGATTTAATTTTAAACCAAAAAAATCAAAACCTATTTTACCATCTATCTCAGATGATAAAAATATTTCTCCTGAAAATGAACTTATGGAACAGGCCAAAAAAGGTTTAAAAGAAAGATTAAATAATTTTATTTTTAAAAAAAATAAAGAAAAATCTTTAAATGAAATTAAAGAAATTTATGAAGATAGGTTATTACACGAACTTGGAATTATTAATTCAATGGATTATTCAAGTTATTTTTTAATTGTATCTGATTATATTAAATGGGCTAAAAAGAATTCTATCCCAGTTGGACCAGGAAGAGGTTCGGGAGCAGGTTCTTTAGTTGCTTATTGTTTGGATATTACTGATCTTGATCCAATAGAATTTGATTTAATTTTTGAAAGATTTTTAAATCCAGATAGAGTCTCAATGCCAGACTTTGATATAGATTTTTGCGAGGAACAAAGAGATAAAGTTTTTGAATATTTAAAATCGAAATATAAAGATGGCGTAGCTCATATTATTACTTTTGGAAAACTAAAAGCTAGAATGGCACTACGAGATGTAGGGAGAGTTTTAGGATTATCTTATGGACATGTAGATAAAATTTGTAAAATGGTGCCTTTTGATCCATCAAGACCTTTAACTCTTCAGGAGTCTATTGATAGAGAACCACGATTTAAAGAGGAAATTAAAAATAATAGTAAAGTTGAAAAACTTATTAATCTTTCTTTAAAACTAGAAGGGTTAAATCGTAACATGGCAACTCATGCTGCAGGCGTGGTAATTGCAGGTAATAAGTTAGCTGAACAATTTCCACTATACGTAGACCAGAGCTCAAACTTAATTTTACCTTCTACCCAGTATGACATGTACTCTTCTGAGAATGCTGGTCTAGTAAAATTTGATTTACTTGGTTTAAAAACTTTAACGGTAATTAATAAAACTTTAAAAAGATTAAAGTTAAAAAAAATAGATTTAGATATCAGCAAAATAAATCTTGAAGATAAAAAAGTTTATAATCTTTTATCGACAGGAGAAACTATAGGATTATTTCAATTAGAAAGCGCTGGGATGAGAGAATCTATTAAACAAATGAAACCAAATAAATTTGATGATATTATTGCCCTAGTAGCTCTTTATAGACCAGGTCCAATGAGCAACATACCAATTTATAATGATTGCAAAAATAGAATTAAAACACCTGATTATATTCATCCGACTTTAGAAAAAATATTAAAACCAACCTATGGAATTATAATTTATCAAGAACAAGTTATGCAAATTGCTCAAACTTTAGCAGGTTTTACTGCAGGGGAAGCTGATATTTTAAGAAGAGCTATGGGAAAAAAGAAAAAAGCAGAATTAGATAAACAAAAAGAAAGATTTATTAATGGAGCAATTAAAAATGGTATTAGCAAAGATGTAGCAAATTTTGTTTTTACTAAAATAGAACCTTTTGCTCAGTATGGATTTAATAAAAGTCATGCCGCTGCATACGCATTAATAGCGTATCAAACTGCTTTCTTGAAAACTTATTATAAAGAAGACTTTATAGCAGCCACAATGTCAACTGAATTGACAAACACTTCAAAATTAAGAGAGTTTGTAGAAGAATTAAAAAGATTAAAAATTCAATTAATCAGACCTTCTATAAATGAATGTTTTGCGGAATTTAAAACAGAAAAAAATAAAATTTATTATGGCTTAGGTGCTATTAAAAATGTAGGTTTTGAAGCAATATCAAATATAGTAAATGAAAGAAAAAAAAATGGTAAATTCAAATCTTTAGTAGACTTTATTAACAGAGTTGACGCTAAAGATGTAAATAAGTTGCAATTAGAAGGTTTAGTTAAGGCGGGTGTATTTGATGAATTTGATCAAGATAGAAGTAAAATTTTACATTCTATACCAAAAATAATTCAAAAAATTAAAAATATTAATGATGATAAATTAAACCATCAAACAAGTTTATTTAACGAAAACAACACTCAAAGTGATTTTGATTTCATTCAATCAAAAGTATGGACTAAAAAAGAACTTCTATTAGAAGAATTTAAATCTTTAGGTTTTTATATTTCAGACCATCCATTAAATGAATACAATGAAATTTTTAACCAATTAAAAATTACATCTTATAAAGATTTTTTAAAAAACAATGATAACGAAGCTCTAGTTGCTGGCACAATAATGTCAATACAAGAAAAAAAGAGCGCTAAAGGCACGCCTTTTGCCATTGTTAAATTTAGTGATAATAAAGGAGAATTCGAGTTATTTCTATTTGCTGAAATTTTAGTCCAAAACAGAGAAAAAATTAAAGAGTCAGAGTCATTTGTTTTAACTTTACAAAAAGATAAATTGGTTAACGAATTTTCTCAAAGACGAGTAAATGTTAGAAAAATATTAAGTTTAAATGACATTATCAATAAACCGTATTCAAAAGTAACAATAGAACTGAATGAAAATTATGATATTAATGAACTAAAAAAAATTTTAGCAAATAAAGGTCAAACAGAGATAAGTTTAATTATTCATAATAAGAATAAAAAAATTTACTATAATCTTCAGAACTCAAGAAAATTTGATCTTAACCACTTAAAAGCTGTAAAAAGTAAAGAATATGTAAGAAAAATAACCGTTTAGAAGGTTGATTTTTTAGCTTGGTTCTATATATCAGTAACTAATTTCGCACACAGTTTTAAGGGCATTGCCCCCCGGTCCATTAATTTGGAGTAACTGTGGTGGATTAACCGGAAAATATTATGAACGTACCTAAAGTAGATATTAAACAATTATTGGAAGCAGGAGTACATCTTGGCCATAAAACCTTAAGATGGAATCCAAAAATGAAAGAATATATTTTTGGAGAAAAGAACTCTATCCACATAATTGACTTAACACAAACAGTTGAATTTTTAAAAAATGCTTTAGGACAAGTACACAAAACTATATCTGGAGGTGGTAAAATACTTATTGTTTCAACAAAAAAACAAGCATCTGAACAGGTTAGTGACTTAGCAAAAGAAACAGGACAATTTTTTGTAAATTATCGATGGCTAGGAGGAATGCTTACAAATTGGAATACGATACAAAATTCAATTAAGCGATTAAAAAAATTGAATGAACAATTGTCAAAAGAAAATATAGGTTTTACTAAGAAAGAAATTTTAAAATTTAGTAAAGAGAAAGAAAAACTTCAAAGATCATTAGGTGGTATTTCAGAAATGAAAAAAACACCTGATTTAATTTTTATTATTGATACTAATGTTGAGTCTTTAGCAGTTGCGGAAGCAAAAAAACTTGGAATACCAATTGTAGCAGTATTAGATACTAATTCTGACCCAACAGGAATTAATTTCCCAATACCTGGCAATGATGATGCTAGAAGATCCATAAATCTTTACTGCGATTTACTTAAAAACACAATTAAAGATGCAGAAAAATTTATAAAAGATCCTGAACCTCAAGAAGAGAAAAAATCAGAAAAAAAATCTGAAAGAAAAAAAAAATAAACCTATTCATTTACTGAATGTCAAATAAAGATTTATTAGATAATATCAAAAAGCTTAGAGAGCTTACAGGGGTGGGGTTTAAAGATTGTAAATCGGCTCTTGATGAAACAAAAGGAAACATAGAAAAATCAATAGAATTTTTAAGAAAAAAAGGTATTGCGAAAGCCTCAAAAAAAATGAGCAGAACAGCCTCTGAAGGTTTAGCTTTAGTAACAGAAAAAGAAAATAAAGTATCCATTATTGAAATAAATAGCGAAACAGACTTTGTTGCTAAAAACAAAGATTTTATTTCTTTCTGCAAAGAACTGTCAGAAATTAATTTTTTAACATTGGGGAATTTAGATAAACTTAATGATTTTAAAATGAAGAATGGAACATCAGTAAAAGATAGCTTAGTTGCTTTAATAGCTAAAATTGGAGAAAAAATAACTATTAGAAGAACTAATTTTTTTGATAACAAAAAAGGTTTAAATTTTTTTTATGTTCACTCTGCAATAGAAAAAAATATAGGTAAAATAATTTCTATTGTTCAGCTAGATGGAATAGTGAAAGGTAAAAATGAAGATATTGGAAATAAAATTGCTATGCATATTGCTGCTTCTAATCCGCTTGCGATCGAAAAAGATGGAGTAAAAAAAGAAATAATTAATAAGGAATTAGAAATAATAAAGGCTGAAATTACTAATTCTGGCAAACCCTCCGATATGGCAGAAAAAATATCAAAAGGTAAAATTACTAAATTTATTAATGACAATACACTTTTAAATCAAATTTGGATAATGGATCCTAAAAAGAAAGTATCTGATATACTTAAAGAGAATAAAATTGAAAAAGAAGTAAAGATATTAAATTTTATTAGATATAAAGTTGGTGAAGGAATTTAAAGATGAGCTCAGAATTTAACGAAAAAAATTATTCATCTAAGATGGACAAGAGTATTCAGTCTTTCAAAAAAGATTTATCTACACTTCGAACTGGGAGAGCTAATGCCAATATGCTGGATACAATAAAAGTTGACGTTTATGGACAGTTAATGCCAATAGATCAACTTGGAACAGTCAGCGTTCCCGAGGCTAGACTTATATCTATTCAAGTTTGGGATAAATCAAATGTTACTTTAATAGATTCAGCAATACAAAAATCAGAACTTGGTATTAACCCCCAAATAGATGGTCAAATAATTAGACTAAGAGTTCCTGACTTAACAGAAGAAAGAAGAAAAGATTTGATAAAAATATTAAAAGGCATGGGAGAAAAAGGGAAAGTATCAATTAGAAATATAAGAAGAGAAGCTAATGAAGAATTAAAAAAAAAACTAAAAGAGAAAACTATTTCAGAAGATGAAAATAAAACATTTGAAAAAAACATTCAAAAATTAACGGATGTTAATATTGAAGGTATAGATAAAATTTTATCTGAAAAAGAAAAAGAGATATTACAGATATGAATAAGCTCAACCACGTTGCCTTCATTATGGATGGTAATGGAAGGTGGGGAAAAAAAAGAAATAAAGGAAGAAACTTTGGTCATTTAAATGGAGTTAAAACAGTTAAAAAAATTGTTGAAAGTTCGATAAAGTTAAAAATTCCTGTATTAACATTTTATGTATTTTCAACTGAAAATTGGAAGAGACCTCAATCTGAAATTAATTTTTTATTTAAATTAATAATTAATTATTTTAAGAAAGAATTGAATAATGTTGTTTTAAATGGAATTAAAATAAATATCATAGGTCAAATAAATAAATTGCCTTTAAAAATAAGATCTACATTAAAAGAAGTTATTAAATTTACCAAAAAAAATAAAAAGATAATTGTTAATTTAGCTATTAATTATGGTTCTAAAATTGAAATTGTTAATGCTGTACAGAAATCAAGGAAGAATAAGGTTACCGTAAATTTATTAAACAATAATCTTTATACTAATAATTTACCAAATCCCGACATATTGATAAGGACAGGTGGACATAAAAGATTGAGTAATTTTATGCTATGGCAACTTGCGTATGCTGAAATTTATTTTTTAGATAAATTGTGGCCCGACTTTAATGATAAAGATTTAAAAAAAGTGATTAATGATTTTAAAAAAATAAAAAGAAATTTTGGTTCAATTTAATATGTTAAAAAATATTCAAAAAAGAATTTATACCTCGATTGTTTTATTCTTGTTATTATTTTTAATGATTGCTGACAATCATGCGATGGTATTTTTTTTGATGATCATTGGTATATTTTCTGTATTAGAATTTTTTAAAATTATTTTAAAGATTTATAAGAAAAATAAGATTAAACAATTTTTTTATAACATATTTTTTATAATTTATATTTTTTCTTTTTGTACATATTTTTTAATTCTTTCATCTTTTTCACATTTAAAAATTTTAATTTTTGTAGTTTTGCTAACTTGTGTGACATCAGATATCGGAGGGTTTGTATTTGGAAAAATTTTTAAAGGTCCTAAATTAACAAAAATAAGTCCTAACAAAACTATTTCAGGCGCAATAGGTTCTTTAGTATTATCATCTTTATTTATACTTATGTTGATTTTTTATTTAACTAAAAACTTTGACCCATATATTATAATAATTGGATCTATTACTTCAATTAGCTGCCAAATAGGGGACTTATTTTTTTCATTGTTAAAAAGAAAATCTTTTTTGAAAGATAGTGGTAATTTTTTACCTGGGCATGGCGGAATACTCGATAGAATTGACGGTATATTACTAGGGGTTCCTGTTGGATTTTTAACTTTTTTAATATTTTATTAGCATGAAAAAAAATGTTTCTATTTTAGGATCTACAGGCTCAATTGGAGTAAACTCATTAAAAATATTTAGTAGAAAAAATAAACTCTTCAAAATTAATATTCTTGCGGCAAATAAGAATTACAAATTAATTTGTAAACAAATTAATCAATTTAAGCCCAAAATATTTATCATCAATGATTCAAAAGTTTTAGAAAAAGTTAAAAAAAAATTTAAGAATAATAAAGTTAAAATAATTAAAGATATTGATATTAGAAAAAATTATTTTAAAAATTCAGATATCACTATCGCAGCAATTCCTGGTATTGCTGGATTAAAACCAACGGTTGAATTAACTAAAATAAGTAAGAAAATTTTAATTGCAAACAAAGAGTCTATTATTTGTGGATGGAACTTAATAAAAAAAATTGCTTTACAACACAATACTAAGATTATCCCTATAGACTCTGAACATTTTTCAATAATGAAATTATTAGAAAATCAAAAAAAAAATGATGTTAAAAAAATTTATCTTACTGCATCTGGAGGTCCTTTTTTAAATCTTAATATTTCTAAATTAAAAGATGTTAAACCACATGAAGCTATTAAACATCCTAAATGGAAAATGGGAAAAAAAATTTCAATAGACTCAGCTAGTCTAATGAATAAGATTCTTGAGGTTATAGAAGCACATAAACTTTTTGAAATTGATATAAAAAAATTTGAAATTGTTATACATCCTGAATCTTTAATTCACGCAATTATTGAATTTAAAAATGGTTTGTATAAATTTATCTATCATGAAACTTCAATGCTGATTCCATTAGCCAATGCTATTTTTGATAATACCATAGATATTGATGATTTTTTAAAACCTAAATTAAACTCTAAAAGATCAATTTTTTTCCAAAGTTTAAATTTTTTGAAAGTAGATAAAAAAAGATTTCCAATTATTAATCTTAAATCGAGACTAAATGAACACCACTCTTCTCCAATTATAATAAATGCAGTTAATGAAATATTAGTTGATCAATATATTCATAAAAGAATACCTTTTACTTCCTTTTATAAGTATATATTGAAGGTACTGAACCATAGAAATTATAATAAATATGCTATAAAAGAACCTAAAAGTATAAGTCAAATATTAGAGATAGATCAATGGTCAAGGAAAGTTGTTTATAAAAAAATATTAACTAAAAAAAATGCATAAATTATTTATAATTTTATTTTTATCATATTTCTACTATGGCTTTTCACATGCAGAAATTATTAAGAAGATAGAAATCTCAGGCAATCAAAGGGTTAGCAATGAAACCATTGCGGCGTATGGAGATATTGATTTAAATAAAGACTATTCAGAACAAGATGTGAATACAATATTAACGAATTTGTATTCAACTAACTTCTTCGAAGATGTTAATGTTAAATTAACTAATGGCGTTTTAATTGTTCAAGTAAAAGAATATCCCGTTATAAATGAGCTTATAATAATTGGAGAAAATAGTAAAAAATATAAAGAGAAAATTCTTGAATTAATTAGCCTAAAACAAAAAGACTCATTTATTCAAAACAGATTAGCAAAAGATGTTGACATGATTAAAAAGATTTACTCTGCAGGCGGATTTAATTTTGCTGAAGTTGAAACAAAAATAAGAAAAATAGATGAAAGTAATTTAGATCTAATCTTTGAAGTTAATAGAGGCAAGGAAACTAGAATATCAAAAATTTATTTTACTGGTGATAAAAAGGTAAGAGAAAAGAGATTAAGAGATGTGATAGCGAGTGAAGAATATAAATTTTGGAAATTTATATCTAGAAATACAAAATTTAGTCAAAATTTAATTGAATTGGATAAAAGATTATTAGAGAATTATTATAAAGCCGCAGGTTATTACGATATTCAAATTTCTTCTCAATCAGCAGAACTGAAACCAGAAAGCCATGAAGTAGAAATAACTTATTCGATTGAGGCAGGTAATAGATATATCGTTAAAAAAATTATTACAAATGCAGATCCAGTATTTGATAAAAGTTTATTTTATTCATTAAATGAGAAATTTCAAAAAATTGTAGGTGAGTATTATTCTCCTTTTAAAATTAAACTATTATTAGAAGATATTGATGAACTAATTGAAAAAAAGAATTTGCAATTTGTTGAGCACAATGTTGAAGAAATTATAGAAGGAGAGTCAATAATAATTAAATTTAATATATATGAAGGTGAAAAAATTTTAGTAGAGAGAATTAATATTCTTGGCAACAATGTTACAAACGAAACAGTTGTAAGAGGGGAACTTTTATTAGATGAAGGTGATCCTTTTACTAATTTAAAATTAAGTAAATCAGTATCAAAAATTAAATCAAGAAATATTTTTGGAGATGTTAAATCAAAAGTCTCAAATGGTTCTTCTGCGGATTTAAGAATAATTGATATCTCTGTTGAAGAAAAACCTACAGGTGAACTTGCCGCTGGAGCTGGAGTTGGGACTGATGGAGGAAGCTTTACTTTAATGGTATCTGAAAATAATTGGCTAGGAGAAGGAAAAAATGTTTCATTTGATGTTGATGTTAGCGAAGAGTCATTAAGAGGTACTTTAAATTATACTGATCCAAATTATGATTTTCTCGGTAATTCCCTGAACTATTCATTAAGTAGTGTCCAAAATGATAAACCTGACCAAGGATATGAAAATACTATTATTGGAGCAGGTGTTGGCACAACATTTGAACAATATAAAAATATATTTGCAAAATTAGGTTTGAATGCAAATATTGATGATTTAAAAACGGAAGACAGTGCATCAGACTCATTAAAAAAACAAGCTGGCGATTTTACTGAACTTTCTGGATACTATGGTTTTTCTTATGATCAGCGTGATAGAGCTTTTATGCCTACAGACGGCAGTATTATTGGATTTGATCAAAGCTTTCCAATTTATGCAGATAAAGCCTTTTTAGGTAATACTTTATTTGCAAGTTCATATAGAACACTTAGTGACAATGTTATTGGTGCAAGCAAGTTTTTTTTCACGTCAGTGCATGGACTTGGAGACGATGATGTTAGAGTAAGTAAAAGAAGAAATTTATCTACAAAAAAACTTAGAGGTTTTAAAAGAGGAAAAGTAGGACCAAAAGATGGAACAGATCATGTGGGCGGCAACTATGCAGTTGCAGTTAATTTTGAAGCAAGTTTGCCAAATATATTGCCTGAGGCAACAAAAACCGATGTAGGATTATTTGTGGATTTAGGAAATGTTTGGGGAGTGGACTATGATGATAGTATTGATGATTCAAGCAAATTAAGATCATCAACAGGTGTAGCAGCTAACTGGATGTCTCCACTAGGACCAATGAGTTTTATTTTATCGACAAATATTACAAAACATTCTACCGATCAAACCGAGAGCTTCAATTTCAGTTTAGGAACAACATTTTAATATGAAATTTTATAAAAAAATAACATTTATTTGGATTATATTCTTGATTTTTCAGACAAATCTTTCTGCTGACACTCCTCATTATTTAGATTTTAGATATATTTTAAATCAAAGTGATGCTGGAAAAAAAGCTCAAACTTATTTAAAAAATCAATTAGATAATGGAGTAAAAGCGCTTCAAAAAAAAGAAAAAGCTATACAAGAGGAAGAAAGAAAAATTATTCAACAAAAAAAAGTTATTTCAGCTGAAGAGTACAAAAAAAAAATTACTGCTTTAAGAACAAAAATAGAGTCTCTTCAAAAAGAAAGAAATTCACTTTTGTCAGAAGTTTCTAAAAAAAGATCTAAAGCCAGAACAGAACTTCTTAAAAATTTAAACCCAATAATAAAGGATTATATGAAAGAGAAAAATATTAGAATGGTGTTAGATAAAAAAAGCATGTTACTTGCTGATGAAGGTTTAGATATTACTAAAGATATTGTTAAAATACTTAATAGTAAATTAAAATCAATTAAATTAAACTAAAAAGTTTAATGCTATCAATTGTGTTCTTTAAAAAAAAATCTTCTTTTATTAATAATCTTTTTTCAGATTTAAAATCAAGAAAAAAAGCTAAGATAAAAGATGTTAAAACATTAAAAAATTCAAAAAAATTTGATCTAACTTTTTTGGACTCCATCAAATATAAATCTCATGCATCAATTACAAAAGCATCTTATTGTATTACAACAAAGAAATTAGAAAAGTTTTTACCTAAAAAAGTCGAAAGAATAATTGTTAAAAATGTTTTGTTTGAATTAGCAAAAGTTTTAAAAAAGATATATCCAGATGCTGATATTGATTATCCTGATTTATCATTAAAATCACCTAATAAGAATAAATTTAAAAGTGTAAAATTTGGTAATAATGTTTTAATTGGTAAAAATGTTAAAATTGGTAAAAACACTATTATTGGAAGCAATTCAATAATTGAGCACGACGTAGTGATAGGTAGCAATTGTGTAATAGCTTCTAATGTGATTTTAAAAAATTCAATATTGGGTAATAATATAGTGATACAAGATGATTGTAAAATTGGCTTAAAAGGTTTTGGTTTTATTCCATTAAAAGAAAAAAATTTTAAATTTCCCCATATTGGCAGAGTAATTATTAACGATAATGTTGAAATTGCATCTGGATGTACAATAGATAGAGGCTCAGTTGATGATACAGAAATTGGAAAAAATACATATTTGGATAACCAAGTTCATATGGCACATAATGTTAAAATTGGATCTAATTGTATGATAGCAGGTCAAGTAGGTTTTGCTGGCAGTTCAACGATAGGCAACAATGTTTCGATAGGTGGTCAAGCGGGTATTTCTGGTCATCTTACTATAGGAAATAATGTTAAAATAGGTGGTGGTAGCGGAGTTGTAAAAGATATTGAAGATAATCAAGTTGTGATGGGATATCCTGCAGTACCATTTAAAGAGTTTATAAAAAATTGGAAAAAATAATGAGCGAGACAGAAATAGATAAAAAGAAAATAGAGAGTTTATTGCCTCATAGAGAACCAATGTTATTAATAGATAAATTAACTAAAATAATTCCATTAAAATCTGCGACAGCAATAATGTATGTAAAAAAAAATGGTTTTTATGTACAAGGACACTTTCCAGGACAACCAGTAATGCCAGGTGTTTTAATTGTTGAAGCTTTTGGTCAGGCTGCTGCTGCTTTGACTGCACATGGCATTGATCCCAAAGAATATGCAAATAAATTAGTTTATTTAATGAGTGTAGATAAAGCGAGATTTAGAAGTCCAATAATTCCTGACTGTGAGTTACATTTGGAAATAGAAGCGGTAAGATCACACGGTAGAGTTTGGAAATACAAAGGAACAGCAAAAGTTGATGGAAAAAGAATGGCTGATGCTGAGTGGTCGGCAACTATAGTAGATAGAAAATAATGATTCATAAATCAAGTGTAGTAGATTCAAAAGCCGAGATTTCAAAAAATGTTAAGATTGGTCCATTTTGCTATATTGGACCAAATGTTTTTCTTGATGATAGTGTTGAGCTAGTATCGAATGTACATATTGAAGGTAATACAAAAATTGGTAAAGGGACAAGAATTTTTCCATTTGCTAGCATTGGAACGCAACCACAAGATTTAAAATTTAAAGGTGAAAAAAATAGTTTAGAAATTGGAGAAAATAATTTAATCAGAGAATATGTCACAATAAATCCTGGCACTGAAGGAGGAGGATCTAAAACAATTATAGGTAATAATTGTTTATTTATGATTTCATCTCATATAGCTCACGATTGCAAGGTTGGAAATGAAGTTGTTATTGCAAACAATGTGCCTTTAGGAGGACATGTTACAATTGAAGACTCAGTTGTTATAGGAGGAAATTCAGCAGTACAACAATTTACAAGAATTGGTAGATTAGCAATGATTGGTGGGATGACTGGAGTTTTAAAAGATGTAATACCATTTGGATTATCTATTGGTAACAGAAATTATCTAGAGGGACTAAATTTAATAGGTTTAAGAAGAAAAAAATATGAAAATCAAAAAATTATGGGATTAAGTAAAGCTTATAAAGAAATCTTTGCTTCAAAAAATTTACATGAAAACCTTAGTAAAATTAACGGTGAACACAAAGGAAACGATCTAGTAAATGAAGTAATTAGCTTCATAGAAAAAGATAAAAAAAGACCTATTTGTTCACCACAGAGCTAAGATAATTATGATCGGCCTTATATTTGGGGAAACTGATTTTCCAAAGCAAATTTTAAAAAAAGTAAAGAGTAAAAAAAGATATTTAATTATTGATTTAACTAAAAGAAAAACTTTCAAAAAAGATAAAAATTCTTATTCTGTTTCCTTAGGACAATTCGGGAAAATTATAAAAATATTAAAAGAAAAAAAATGTAAAAAAGTTTTATTTGCTGGAAAAGTTAAAAAACCAGGATTTTCTAAACTACGCTTAGATCTCAAAGGTCTATATTATATACCAAGAATTATTAAAAGTTCAAAACTTGGTGATGCTTCTATTCTAAAAGAAATAATAAACATCTTTAAAAAAGAAAGAATCACAACGATCAGTTCATTGTTTTTTAATCCTGAATTAACTTTAAAAAAAGGAAATTACTCTAAAATAAAACCTAATAGAGAAGACAAAATTGATATTCATCAAGCTATTAAAACATTAAGTAGATTAAGAAAATATACTTTCAGTCAAGGAACGGTAGTTAGGAATGAAAAAGTTATCGCTATTGAAGGTAAAGGAGGTACTCAAAAAATGCTTAAGCGATGTAAAAGTAAAAAATTTAAAAATAAAGGTGTATTAGTCAAACTTCCAAAAAAAGGCCAAGATCTTAGAATTGATTTACCGACTGTTGGTTTAAGAACATTAAAACAATGTAAGCTAGCTGGTTTAAAAGGAATTGTACTTAAAAACAAACAAAATGTTTTTTTAGAAAAAAATAAATGCATCAGCTTTGCCAATAAAAATAAAATGTTTATTAAGGTAAAATGAAAAAGTTAATTATTTTTTTATTCATATTAGATTTTACAAATTTATATTCTTCAGATTTAAAATTTGAAAAGATTTCTGATGATTTAAATAAACCTTGGAGTTTATCATTTATTGACAAGGAAAATGTTTTAATTACTGAAAAAAAAGGTAAGTTATTAATTTTAAATATAAATGATAAGAATATAGATGAAATACAGCACAACCTATCTATTATTAGTTTAGGTCAAGGTGGATTGCTTGATGTTTTATATGAGAATGAACAAGTTTATATTTCATATTCTGAAAATAGAGGTAATTGGGAAACTAGCACATCTGTAGCTAAAGGAAATTTTGATAAAAAAAATATTAAATTTAAGAATATTTTTAGAGCTGAACCACCTATTGATTCTGGTTATCATTTTGGATCAAGACTAGTTATTAAAGATAAACATTTGTATATAACTGCAGGCGAACGAGGCCAAGGAATGATCGCTCAAGACTCTACAAAGCATCCAGGAAGTATAATAAGAATAAACCTTGATGGATCTATTCCTAAAGACAATCCAAAATTTAAAGGTAAAACTGATTGGCTACCTGAAATTTTTCAAATAGGCGTTAGAAATCCACAAGGAATGGCTCTTTCTCCATTTGATAATAAAATTTATTTAACAAATCATGGAGCAAAAGGAGGAGATTGGTTTGGTAAGGCAAATTTTGGAGAAAATTATGGCTGGAAAATATTAGGCTGGGGTGGAACTAATTATTCTGGAACTAAAATAGGTCCTAAATGGAAACCAGGATTCACAAAAGCAATTAGATATTGGGTGCCTTCTATAGCAGTTAGCGCAATGACTATTTATAATGGAACTACATTTAAGGAATGGAATGGTAATGCTTTAGTTGCTTCATTAAAAGATCAATCTTTGAGAAAAATTGAATTTAAAAACAATAAATTTTTAAATGAGAAGATTATTTTTAAAGATAATATAGGTAGAATAAGAGACATCAAAATACATAAAGAAACTGGAGATCTTTATATGCTCTCAGATAATGGAGAGCTTTGGAGAATGTATAAATGAAAAAATTATTTATTCTTACAGGTGAACCATCAGGAGATAAATTAGCATCAAAGGTTATTATTGATTTAAAAAAGATAAATCAAAATATAGAATTTTTATCTGTTGGAGGAGAACATCTTCAATCTTTGGGTATAAAATCTATTTATGATTTGAATGAAATTACTTATTTAGGTTTTACCAATGTAATTTTAAACATATTGAAGATAAATAAAAAAATTAATGAAACTGTAAAATCAATCATAGACTATAATCCAGATATACTGTTCACAGTTGATAGTCCTGATTTCACTCTTAGGGTTGCTGAAAAAGTAAAAAAAATAAATACTAAAATTAGAACTGTTCATTATGTAGCTCCACAAGTTTGGGTATGGAGAGAAGGAAGAGTTAAAAAGATTAAAAGTTTTATAGATCATATTCTATTATTATTTCATTTTGAAAAAAAATATTTTGAAAAAGAAAATGTAAGTTGTGAATTTGTAGGTCACCCATTATTAGAAAATAAGGAAAGAAGTAAAATTGACATCAATCAAATCATTGGGAAAAATAAAGCATTAATCTCAGTATTTGCGGGAAGTCGTAAGTCAGAGATTCTTGTTTTAATGCCAATTTTATTAGATTTTATAAAATTAATGAATGAGAAGTACACAGATATGACTTATGTGTTTCATTCTACAAGAGAATATTCAGATCTTCTCAAATCATTCATCAATAAAAGCAGCCTATCAAACTGTGAAATAGTAAGTGACGATAAAATTAAAGCTCATATTTTGCAAAAGTCAGTGTTTGCTGTTGCTAAATCTGGAACAGTTTCTTTGGAAATCTCAAATGCAAAGATACCTTCAATTATTCTCTATAAAATGGGTTTTATAAATTTTATGATAGTTAAAAGTCTAGTTAAAACAAAATATGCAAATATTATAAACTTTGCTGCTAATGAGGAAATTATACCTGAACTTCTTCAATCTAATTGTAATTCTAAAAATATTTATAAACATGTAAGTAATTTTTTAGATGATCCCAATAAAATTAAAGAGCAAGTTAATAGAGTTCAAAGTATTTTAGATAAACTCAAAATCAATAGATCTTCTTCAGAATTAGCAAGTTTATCTCTAAACAAATTTTTGTAATGTTAGTTTATAAACATAATGATTGTTTACTTAAAGATAATGGATTTAATCATCCCGAAAGAAAAGAAAGAATAGATAGCATCTTAGAGTCTATTAAACAAATAAAAGATTTTGAAATTAATTTTAAGGACGCACCTCTTGCTGATATTGAGACAATTTCTTTAGTTCATCCTAAAAAACATATTGAAAAAATATTTTCTAATATACCTAAATCGGGACTGATAGGTGTAGAAAAAGAACCTTACGCAGATACTATGCTTTGTCCTAATAGTAAAAATGCTATTTTAAGATCTTGTGGTGCTGGAATCGCCGCAGCAGATGATTTAATGAAAAAAAATGAAAGAGTATTTTGTGCTATAAGACCTCCAGGACATCATGCGGAGACAACAAAATCTATGGGTTTTTGTTTTGTGAATAACATTGCTGTTACTGCCAAATATTTACAGAATAAATACAAAGTCAACAAAATAGCTATTATAGACTTTGATGTACATCATGGCAATGGAACGCAAGAGATTTTTTATAATGATAAAACTGTATTATATGCTTCTTCCCATGAATTTCCATTATTTCCAGGCACAGGTTCTGAACAAGAGACAGGTGTAGGTAATATTTTTAATGCCCCTTTAATGAATGGAATGGAAGGTAAAGAATTTTTAAAAATATTTGATCAAAAAATACTTAGACCAATAGATAAATTCAAACCAGAGATAATTTTAATCTCTGCTGGATTTGACGCGCATAAGAGAGATCCTTTAGCAAATATTAATTTAGAATCAGAAGATTTTTATCAAATTACAAAACAAATTGTAGATCTAAGTAGAATACATTCTAAAGGTAGAATCATTTCTTTTTTGGAGGGTGGATATGACCTGCTAGCTTTATCAGAAAGTATTAAACAGCATTTATTAGCATTAAAAAACTAAATATCCACAACACCCCAAATCGTACATATATATATTAAAATATCATAGTAATTATTCATTAATAAAATATAGTGATTCTATGGACTTTATTATCGTCATTGGGATTGGCGCAATTTTAGTTGCTACAGGTGTAATCTCACCAAAGCCAAAAGATGATGAAATAGCCGAAGCAGAAGTAGTTAAAACTGAAGAAGTTATTACACCTCCTCCAGAAATAAAACCAGAACCAGAACCAGAACCAGAACCTGAGCCAACACCAACGCCAGAACCTGAGCCCGAGCCTCAACCAGAACCTGAGCCTGAACCAGCTAAAGAAACAGAACCTGAAGAAGAAGTAAATCAAGAGCAAGTTCAAGAGGAAGAAGCTAAACCTGAAGAGCCTGAACTTACAGCAACTCAAGAGACAGAAGAGAAGGAAGAAGAAGGAGGTGGTTGGTTAAACATAGTTCTTTATATTTTAGGAGCAATAGCTGTTATCGCAGCAGGATTTTATTTCTTTATGAGAAGAGAGCCTGAACCTAAGACAGCAGCAGATATTGGTAGAGAAGAGTCAAATCAACAACCTGAACCAGAACCTACAACTAAACCAGAACCAACACCTGAACCAGAACCAACACCTGAACCAGAACCAACACCTGAACCAGAGCCTCAACAAGAAGAAACACCTCAAGAAGAGAGTCAATCAGAAAATACCGACCAATCATCAAATGATGATAACGAAAATAATAATAGATAATATTTAAAAAGTTTTATATAATAATTTTAAGTATAAGCCGTGTTGAAACCCAACAAGGAGGTGTTATATGAAAAAAAAAACAGACTTCTACTTACTCAAGCAAAAATCTTTATCAGAAGGCGATCTTTTCATAACTGACTATATTAAAACAAAGCAGAAAGTAATAAGATTAGAAAAACAATTAGAATTGTTACAACTTCGTATGGACTCTTTAAAATTAAAGAAAGTTATAAAATTATATGATTAACAATAAACTAAATAAAACAAAGGAATATACTCTAAATCCAAGTGCACTTTCTTATTTGTGCTATCATTGCGAATATATGAAACAAAATTATCATTTATATAATTCTTCAATTTCTGCAGGTATCACTCAAACCTTGGACGGTATTCAAAAAAAATATTTTCTTGGAGATAGCACTAAAATTGATAAAAAACTAAAAGATGGAGAAACTATTGATCCATATAATGTAACATTTTTTTCTAAATTATTATTTGATGATAAAAAAAGACCATTTAGAATTCTGGGTAAAGGTGATGCGATCATTAAATTTAAAGATGGAACATGTGGAATAGTTGATTATAAAACTTCAAAATTTAAAAAAAAAGATAGCAAGGATCAGTTTAAGGAAAAAGATCTTTTAAAAAAAATTAAAGAGTACGATCCACAACTTCATGCTTATTATCTACTGTACTCAAATTTAGAAAATGATCCTATTGTTTTAGAAAAAAAATATAAGTTAAAATATCCTAATTCAAAAAAAGAAAATATTTCTAGATATATAGAAAGAACATTAAATAGAATTGAAGATATTAAAGTTTCAAAACCAAAAATTTTTGGATTAGTATTTATATACCCAGAAAATTCAAATTTTGATAAAGGCAAATATGTCGAATTCTCACATGCATTTAAGGAAGTAAAAATAGATATAAAGAATTTTAAAAAAAAAGTAACAGATTACTTAGACGTTATGCACAAACCAGAGCCACCAGAACCAAATATGGATTGTTGTGGAATAATGCATAATTTTTTCTACGATAAAAAAAAATTAAAATAATTATAATATTGATTTTAATCTTTTTAACACATCAGATTTATCTAAAGATAAAATTACGTCATATAAACCTGGACCAAATCTAGATCCAACCAATGCTATTCTTAATGGTTGACCGACACCTTTAAAATTAGTCTTATGCTTATCAATTAGGGATTTAATTATAGGCTCTAAAGTTTCTCTAGATAAAGAGGAGATTTTTTCATATTCATTAATAAAGTCGTTAATTACTTTCTTAGATAAATCATCAATTAGCTTTTTATCATCTACACCAATCTTAATTTTATCATTAATAATATATTGAGCATTATTCCAAATATCCTCTAGGGTTTTTGCTTTATTTTTTAAAAAGTTCATAGATTTTAAAAGAACAGTCTCTTTAGATTGATCAATAGCTGTCTTATATTTTGAAATATATTCTTTAAGGAAATGGAATAAATCCTTTTCATTAATGGTCTTTATATATGTTTCATTAATAGAATATATTCTGGACATATCTAATTTTGATGGAGATTTTCCAACTCCATTTAAATCAAATAAATCAATGCTTTCTTGCTTCGTAAATATCTCTTTATCTTTATAAGACCAACCTAGTCTTAAAAGATAATTCCTTAAAGCATCAGCGATTATTCCGATCTTAATATAATCTTCTAGTGTAGAAGCATTATCTCTTTTAGATAGTTTCTTTCCTTGTTCACTATGAATCAAAGGTATGTGAGCAAAATTTGGAACATCCCAACCCATTGCGTCATAAATTTGTTTTTGTTTAAAAGAGTTTATCATATGATCATCTCCTCTAATAACATGGGTAATTTTCATTTCATGGTCATCAACGGTAGCTGATAGTTGATAAGTAGGAGATTTGTCTTTTCTTAAAATAATAAAATCTTCAATAGTAGAATTAGAAATAGTTCTTTCTCCCTGAACTAAATCTTTGATAATCGTATTTCCTGAAATTTTACTTTTAAATCTTATAACTGGCTTAACACTTTCTGGAATTTTAAGATCTTTGGCATCCCTCCATTTTCTATTATAAACATATGGGATACCTTGCTTTTTACATTTTTCTTTTTGATCGTTAATCTCTTCCTCAGTACAGTAACATTTATATGCAAATCCTTTTTCAAGAAGCTCTTCCGCAATACTAATGTGTTCAGAGATTTTTTTTGATTGAATATATTCTTCACCATCATGTTGAATTCCAAGCCAAGCTAATGATGATATTATTTGTTTTTTAAACTGATCTTTAGACCTTTCTTTATCGGTATCTTCTATTCTTAAGAAATATTTCCCTTTATTTTTTTTTGCAAGAAGCCAATTAAATAATGCTGTTCTTACACCACCAATATGAAGAGGCCCAGTAGGAGAGGGCGCAAACCTACAATTAAAAGACATTTAAGTTAATTAGACTATTTTAATGAAAGTTTCTATATAAAGAAACAAGTTTACCTTGAATTTTTATTCTATTTGCTGAATAAATTTTAGTTCCGTATTTATGATTAGCTGATTCAAGAGCAATAGTGTTTCCTTTTTTTCTTATTCTTTTTAGTGTAGCTTCTTGGTCATCAATTAATACAACTGCAATCTGACCATTATCAACATTTGAAGTTTTTTTAACAATAACTGTATCACCATCAGCAATTCCAGCTTCAATCATTGAGTCTCCTTTAACTTTTAAACCATAATGTTCACCATTATTTTGTAAATCTTCAGGTAAAGAAACTCTATCAACTTCTTGTTGAATCGCTTCAATTGGAGTTCCTGCAGCAATACTTCCTAAAACTGAAACGTCTGTAGATTTATTATTTTTGTCTAAACCACCTTTGATTACACTTGGAGTAAAAGTATTAAAAATATCATTTGCACTAGCATTTTCAGGTAGTTTAATAACTTCTAAAGCTCTAGCTTTATGAGCTAAACGTTTAACAAAACCTCGTTCCTCTAAAGCTGATATTAACCTATGTATTCCAGATTTCGACTTAAGGT
>JACWDZ010000007.1 GCA_014653815.1 Pelagibacterales bacterium SAG-MED29
CACTTGAATCAACCTCAACCATTACAGCGCAAATCGTAGTAATTTTAATTGGAGACCAACAATTCGGAGATCCAAAAACTCAATCAGCTTTTGCCTTAGGAATATCTTTATTTATAGTAACTTTATTCTTAAATGTAATCGCTCTTTCAGTTGTTAAAAGATATAGGGAAAAATATGAATAATTTTAAAAAAAATTTATTAAAAAAAAGATATAACGCTGAAAGAAGATTTCAATGGTATGGCAAAATAGCTATAGGATTAGCTTTAACCTTTTTAGCAGTTTTTATGTTTCAAATATTTTCAAAAGGTTACTCAGCTTTCCAAAAAACTTGGATAGTAACTGAAGTTCATTATGATAAAGAATTACTTTTAATCGATGCAGAAAGCCCATCAAAAGATGATTTAGAAAATGCAGACTATTATGATGTTGCTTATAAAGCTATGACCTCATTAGATCCTGGTCTTCCTGAAGAAGAGGATCGTCAATTAATTCAAATGGTTTCGTATAAATACGAGACAGAAGTTAAAGATCTACTTTTAAAAAATCCAGACTTTCTAGGTAAAATAGTACCCATAAAATTAACAGCTTCTGATGATGTTGATCAAGTTCATAAGGGAAATTATCCAAGAGATATCCCTGAAGAGAATAGAAGAGTAAATGATTATCAGCTGCAGATTTACGATATGCTTAATGAGAGAGGAGATATTTTATCAGAGTTTAACATTAGTTTCTTTACAAATCCCGACTCAAGAGAGGCAGAACTAGCAGGTATAGCTAGCTCGTTTATGGGAACAGTTTTTAGTATATTAGTATGTTTAGCGTTTTCATTTCCTATTGCAGTGCTAGCAGCAATTTATCTCGAGGAATTTGCACCAAAAAATAAATTTACAGATTTTATAGAAGTAAACATTAACAATTTGGCAGCCGTTCCATCGATAGTATTTGGTTTGCTAGGTCTGGGTATTTTATTAGCAGTTTTTAATTTACCAAGGTCGACACCACTTGTCGGAGGAATTACTCTGTCACTTATGACACTACCAACAATAATTATTGCTGCAAGAGCATCATTAAAAGCTGTACCACCAAGTATAAGAGAAGCTGCTTTAGCGATGGGTGCAAGTAATATGCAAACGACCATGCATCATACTGTTCCACTATCAATGCCCGGAACCTTATCTGGAACGATAATTGGCTTAGCTCAAGCTTTAGGAGAAACAGCTCCTTTAATTTTAATAGGAATGGTTGCTTTTGTTAATACAATTCCTGGCACGCCAGTTGATCCTGCTGCAAGTTTACCAGTACAGATATATATATGGTCAGAAAGCGCTGAGAGGGGTTTCGTTGAAAAAGTATCTGCATGTATTATGGTACTTCTAGCTTTTTTAATTTTAATGAACTTGGCAGCTCAAATAGTTAGACACAAATTTGAAAAGAAATGGAGTTAAATGAGTAAAATTATAGCAGAAAATGTAAATGTATATTACGGATCTAAACAGGCATTATTTGATGTCTCTATAAATATAGCAGAAAAAGAGGTTACAGCTTTAATTGGACCATCTGGATGTGGAAAGTCTACTTTCTTAAGATGCTTGAACAGAATGAACGATGTTATAGATATTTGTAGAGTTGAAGGTAGTATTAAAATGGATGACCTAGAACTCAACTCAAGAAAATTAGATGTTGTGAGACTTAGGGAAAACGTTGGTATGGTTTTTCAAAAACCCAATCCGTTCCCTAAAACAATTTATGAAAATGTAGCTTATGGACCTACTATTCACGGTATTGCACAGAGCAAAGAAGAAATGGATCAAATAGTTGAAACAAGTCTGAAAAAAGCTGCCCTGTGGAACGAAGTTAAAGATAGACTTGATGAAATCGGAACTGGTTTATCAGGAGGTCAACAGCAACGACTATGTATTGCAAGAGCTATATCTGTAAGCCCAGAAGTGATTCTTATGGATGAACCATGTTCAGCGCTTGACCCAATAGCAACAGCTCAAATTGAAGAACTTATAGATGATCTTAAAAAAGAGGTTACAATGGTAATAGTTACTCACTCAATGTCACAAGCAGCTAGGGTATCTCAAAAAACAGGTTTCTTTCATTTGGGAAAACTTATAGAATTTGGATCAACAGAAAAAATATTTAAAAATCCTGACAAACAACAAACTCAGGATTACATTACAGGAAGGTTTGGTTAATGAGTGAAAAACCGCACATTGTAAAATCTTACGAAGAGCAACTTCAGTTATTAAAAGATACAATAGTGAAAATGGGAACGGGTGTTGAGAAACAGCTAGAAAACGCCATTCAATCTTTAGTTAAAAAAGACATTAGCTTAGCAGAAAAATCTATCAAAGATGACGAATTAATCGATAAGTATGAATTAAATATAGAAGAGCAAGTTGTAAATTTGATTGCCCTAAGGCAACCTATGGCAATAGATTTAAGAGAAACAGTTGTTGCTTTAAAAATTTCTTCAGACTTAGAGAGAATTGGTGATTTAGCAAAAAACATCTCAAAACGATTAGCTAAAATTGGAACCGATTTACCTAATGAAATAACTAAAAATTTCGAAATAGCTGGTCTAAAAGCATCAAAACAAGTTAATGCAGTTTTAAATTCGTATTTACATAGAGCTAAAGATACAGCAGAAAATGTTTGGAATTCTGATGAAGAAATAGATCAAATGACTAATGCTAATATGGAAGCTGCAGTAAAGCATTTAGAAAAAAATAAAAACGATGTACAAAAAGTAACCCAACTACTGTTCATACTTAAAAATATAGAGAGGATTGGAGATCATGCAACTAATATTGCAGAGCAAGTTTATTTTCTGATTACAGGAGATTATTTAGAGGGAGACCGACCAAAGGGATAATGAGGGCAAATTTATTCATAGTTGAAGATGAAATGCCCATCGTAACTTTGCTTAAATACAATTTAGAAAAAGAGGGTCACAAAGTTGATTATGCAGTCAATGGAGAAGAAGCTATTAGAAATATAAAGGAAAAAAATCCTGATTTAATTTTATTAGATTGGATGTTACCAGATATTTCAGGTGTTGAAGTCTGTAAAAATTTGAAAAGAAGCAATCTTCACAAAAATATCCCAATCATTATGTTAACAGCCAAAGGTGAAGAAGAAGACAAGCTGAAAGGATTTGAAACAGGAGCTGATGACTACGTAACTAAGCCATTCAGCCAAAAAGAACTTATTGCAAGAGTTAACGCTTTACTAAAGAGATCTAAACCAAGTGTTGCCGCTGATGTTGTAGTATTTGAAGATCTAAAAGTAGATAGAGTTCAACGAAGAGTTTATAGAGCAGATAAGCAAGTTATAGTTGGTCCTACAGAATTTAAACTAATTGATTTTTTAATAAAGAGTCCAAAAAGAGTATATTCGCGTGAGCAACTTCTAAATTCTGTATGGGGAGATGATATTTATGTTGAGTCCAGAACTATAGATGTTCATATAAGAAGACTAAGAAAAGCAATAAATATTGATGGCAAGAAAGATCTTATCAGAACAGTAAGATCTGCTGGCTATTCCTTAGATGCTTGAAGATCTTTTGGCTTTATAAATGATATTAATTTTCCTTTAACTTTTGATAACTTCTCCCAATCATTGAAATTAAAACTTACTTCAGCAACGGCTGCAGTAGGAAATTTTCTTTTTAAATTTTCAAATTGATCAGAGTTTTCTTTAAGACAGATTCGATTTATGAGTTCACTAATTGAAGGTTCATGATTGATTAAAAGTAAAGTTTTATAATTATCAACTGTTTGTTTTAAGATATGAATAATTTCATCCTCACTAGCATGATAAAGCGCTTTTTTTTTAATAATTTTCTTAAAACTGATTTTTTCTGACAATATATTTAATGTTTGTATTGTCCTTTTAGAGGATGAGCAATAAACTAAATCAAATTTTAATTTCTTTTTAATAAAAAATTCACAAATTAATTTTGCTGAATTTACCCCTCTTTTATTCAATGGCCTGTCATGATCATCTAAATCTGGAAAATCCCAACTAGATTTAGCGTGTCTCATCGCATATAATTTAAACATATTTTTAATTTAACATTTATATATGTCGAAAGCATCATTTTCAGAAAACGCTAATATTAGCAATCAACTCATAAACAGAGAATTGTCTTGGCTTCAGTTTAATGATCGTGTTTTAGAAGAGTCAAAAGATAAAACAAATCCTTTATTTGAAAGAGTAAAATTTTTATCAATCGCAGGTACAAATTTAGATGAATTTTTTATGGTAAGAGTCGCTGGACTTTTTAATCAAATTAAAGATGGTTTTGACGAATTAAGCGCAGATGGATTAACTGCAGAGGATCAATTGAATAGGGTCGTATTAAAAACTAAAGATCTATTAAAGAAGCAAAACGAAGCGTTTCTAGAGTTGAAAAAAGAGCTATCGAAAGAAAAAATTTTCATTCGGAAAATATCAGAACTAAATAAGAAGGATCTTATGTATCTAAGAGAATATTTTCAGGAAACAATTTATCCTATAATAACGCCTACTGCCATTGACCCATCACATCCCTTTCCTTTTATACCAAATAAAGGCCAAGCAATTTTATTAAGAATGACAAGAATTAAAAAAAAAAGAGAACTAAACGCAATTATAGTTATACCAAGAGCACTTCCAAAATTTATATCTCTAAACAATTCTGAAACAATAAATGAATTTGTCACAATTGATGACGTAATTTGTAAATTTGCAAATGAAATATTTCCAGACCATAATATCGAGGCAAGTTTGCAGTTTAAAATAATTAGAGACAGCGAAATTGAAATAGATGATGAAGCTGCTGATCTTGTGAGATATTTTGAAAAAGCAATTAAGAAAAGAAGAAGGGGAAACGTAGTTAAACTTGAAGTACTCACTAATTCAAATAAAAACCTTTTAAATTTTATTTCAAAAAAATTTAAAATGGATGAAGATCATATTTATGAGGTTGAAGGATTGGTTGGAATACAAGATATAGATGAAATTTGTAAAAAGAAAGATCCAAAGCTGAGATTTAAAAAGTTTAATCCTAGAGAAGTTGAAAGATTGAAGGAATTTGATGATAAATTTTTTTCAGCTATAAGAAGTAAAGATTTTGTTGTACACCACCCTTTTGAAACTTTTGATGTAGTAATTCAATTTTTAGAAGTTGCAGCAAAAGATCCCAAAGTTATCGGTATCAAACAAACTTTGTATCGAACCACACCTGACTCTCCTATCGTAAAAGCACTAAGTAGAGCAGCAGAAAACGGAAAAGTTGTTACAGCCGTAATAGAAATAAAAGCTCGATTTGATGAGGAAGCTAATATTGAATTATCTAGGAAACTAGAGAAAGCTGGCGTTCAAATTGTTTACGGATTCGCAAAATACAAAACGCATGCAAAGGCAAGTTTAGTTTTAAGAAAAGAAGGAACAAAAACGCGAAGCTATGTTCACTTAGGTACAGGAAACTATCATCCAATTAACGCAAAAATTTATACTGACTTATCACTGTTTAGCTCTAATCAAGACTTGGCCAAAGATGTTGAAAAATTTTTCAATTATGTAACTGGTTATGCAAAACCCAAAAAATTGAATAAAATTTTTATGTCTCCATTAAATAGTAGGAATTTTTTTGAAGAAAAAATTGAAAATGAAATTGTAAATGCAAGTAAAGGAAAACCTGCAGAAATATGGGCAAAAATGAATTCTCTTGTAGACCCTGGAATTATTAAGAAATTTTATGAAGCTTCAAACGCAGGAGTAAAAATAAACTTATCAGTACGAGGCGTATGCTGCTTAAGACCTGGAGTTAAAGGTCAATCTGAAAATATAAAAGTAAAAAGCCTTATTGGCAGATTTTTAGAACACTCAAGAATTTATTGTTTTGCAAATGGTAGTTCTATGCCTTCTCGAGAGAATCAGGTATATATTTCATCTGCAGATTTAATGCCTAGAAATTTAGATAGAAGAATTGAAATTATAATTCCGATAGAAAACAATACTGTGCATGAGCAAATTTTAGATCAAATTATGTTAGCCAACTTTAAAGATAAATCAGAAACATGGTATTTAGATAGCTTAGGAAACTATAATAAAGAACAAGAAAAAGGCTTTTCCGCACATTCCTATTTCATGAAGAACCCAAGTTTATCAGGTCGTGGTAAGTCAATTTTAAGAGCTAAACCTCAAAATTTAAGATTGGTAAAATGAAACCAGAATTAAAAAATCTTTTTAAATTTCAGTCTAATAAAAAGTTTAAGCAAGCCATAATAGATCTTGGATCAAATTCAATAAGAATGCTCATATACGATAATTTTAAAATTTCTCCAATTCCAGTTTTTAATGAAAAAGCAGTTTGCAAACTTGGAAAAAATCTAGATAAATCTAAAAAACTAAATCCTGATGGAATTAAAAGTTCTTTAAAAGTTCTAAATAGATTTAAAGAAATTTTAGATATTTCAGACGTTCAAGATTTAGAAATTATTGCTACAGCAGCTTTTAGAGAGGCCACTGATGCAAGTGAATTTTTAAAAGAAATTGAAAAAATATTTAATAAAAAACCACTAGTATTATCTGGCGAGGAAGAAGCAAGAACATCAGCAAACGGTGTAATGGTAGGATTTGATGAAGTAGATGGACTAGTTGCAGATTTAGGAGGTGGAAGTTTAGAACTTGCCAGAGTTTCTAAAAATCAAATTTTTGAAACAACCTCTTTGCCTCTTGGAGTATTAAGACTTGAAAATAATCCTATTTTAAAAAAAAGAAATTTGGGAAAATATGTTAGAAAACTTTTAAGAGATGAAAAATGGCTTTTTAAAAAGAAATTTAAAAATATTTATTTGGTAGGAGGGACTTGGAGATCATTATTTAAATATCATCTCTTTAAAGAAAAACACCCATTACATATTTTGCATCAATATAAGCTCTCAAAAGATGTAGCAGTTAAATACTTAAACAGAATTTCAAAATTTAATAAATCATCTTTGAAATCAATGGAATATATTACTAAATCTAGAACTCCCTATTTACCTTTTAGTTCTATAATACTTAACGAAATAATTGAAGCAGCAAGCCCCTCAAAAGTTATTTGCTCAATCAGTGGACTGAGAGAGGGGCATATGAATACAATTATAAACCAAGGAATGAGCGAGGATGAAATTTTCAAATTAAAAACTGATGGCATATCCTTTAAAAAAGGAGACTATGGAAAGAGTTTTGAAAAATATTTTAATTTTATTTCACCATTATTTGAAGACAACGAATATTTTAATCGAAGATTACTAACCTTGGCTTGTATCTTAAGCAAAATGGATTGGGGCCTAGGAGCTTTTCAAAAAGCAGAGCTAGTTTTTATGGAAGTGTTAAATACTCCATTACTAAAACTAGAACATAGAGATAGAGTAAAAGTTGCAACAGCAAGTTTCTGGAGACATTGTGGCTTAAAATATAATCCGAATTATCAGTTTTTATCCTTATTAAATAACAACGAAATTTTATCCTCAAAGCAAGTGGGATCTGCTTTAAGATTAGCAGAGTCACTTACTAGCATGTCTTCGTTGTTGTTAGATGAATTTAAAATTTATAAAAGAAATAAGACTATTTTTTTGAAAATACCGAACAATCATAGTGATATAGTCTCAAAACAAGTAACTAAAAGACTTAAAAATCTGGCAAGAGAGATGAATGTCGACTCTAATATCATTTATTCTTGAAAATTAATAAATCTTTAACATAATTTAAATATTTCTTTTATAATTTTAAACTATTAATAACTTAACAGTCTCTCACTGCTTTGTTAATAATTAGCCTAAGGTATCAATATTACCTTGGGCTAACCCTCCAACTACAAAATAATTTTTCTAATTAAATAGACAGCCAACATTCCACCAATCATTTCAGCAATGATATAGCTGGGGGTATTTAAGTAATTAATTCCAGTAAATGTGTCTGTAAAAGTTCTTGCAATTGCTACCGCTGGATTTGCAAATGAAGTTGAAGAGGTAAACCAATAACCTGCTGTAATAAAAGTAGCAACTGATGAGGCGACTGCAAGTTTACCACTTTTTAAAGATCCGAATATCACAAAAATTAATCCAAAAGTTGCAATGATCTCAGCTGTAAAAATATTTATTCCAGGTCTAATCTTCTCTGATAGCTGTAACAAAGGAAGATCAAACATAAAATTAGCCAACATTACTCCTAACATGCAACCTAAGATTTGAGCTGAGATATAAATGATAATTAAATTTTTTTTAATCTTATTGGTAAAATACATTGCTAAAGTAACGACAGGATTGAAATGTGCTCCAGAGATATCACCGATTGAAGTAATCAGAACAAATAATCCTGCACCTGTAGCTAAAGTATTCGCTATTAACATTACAGCGACGTCATCAGTTAGATTTTGAGCCATAATACCTGAACCAACAATTATCATGACTAAAAAACAACTTCCTATAAATTCACCAATAAATATTTTTTTACTTTTCATTTTTTATCCAATTTTTAATTTTTTCATTAATTATATTATAAGTTTCTTCAGCTATTAAATTTATTTTATCTTTATTTTTAGTTTTTTTAAATTTTTCAACAGGGTCCTCAATATCCCAGTGTGTAATGGTCTTTTTTTTGGGCCATACAGGACAAACTTCTTTATTAGCGTTATTACAAACTGTAATCACGTAATCAATATCAATATCATTTTTTAAAAATTCATCAAAATTTTTTGAATAATAAGTGTCTAAATTAAATTTTTTTCCTTCAAGATACTCTTTAATATAAGGATTGATTTTTCCTGAAGGATTACTTCCGGCACTAAATGCGATGAATTGATTTCGGTAATTTTTATTTACAATACTTTCTGCTATTATGCTTCTCGCAGAGTTTCCAGTACAAACAAACAATATTGTTTTTGTTTTCCTCATAAAAAATGTTTTGAAGTGTCCCGAACTTACGGAACCAAAATTTGATAAAAACCAATAATAAATAATGGTATCTGTAACCCAAAATTAGTTAATATTGCTTTATCCTTAGAAATAAAACCTGCAATAGTCCAACCAACAACTCCAGCTCCATGAAACATTATATTTACTGGATACATATTCAAATTTGTTAATAAAATACCTGTAAGAACTAAAAAAGTACTTAACCATTTAAGGTATTTTTTAATAAACTTCATAGTTAATTATATGATTGTAATGTTAAAGTTTTGTTAACCAGACGAGGCTTTAACTTTTTTCTCGATAAACTCTGGAATCTCATCACCAAGATCATCGTCTCTCTCCTATAATTATTGTTTACTAAGAATTTATTACAATTTAGAAGAGAAAGATACTTTGGTTAGAAATAGTTAACAGCTTTTAAAGGACTTAGACATATTGCTAATTAGATCAAAATATAAAGTTTTTCCTGGGGTTAAAGTGGCTCCTAATGGATCTAAAACACCAGTTTTAATATTCATATCTTTCGCTACTGCATTGATTATGTCAGGATTAAATTGAGGTTCAGAAAACACACAACTTACTTTGTCATGTTCAATTATTTCTCTGATTTCAGATAATTGTTCAGCTCCAGGCAATACATCTGTATTTACAGTAAAAGCTCCTAGAACATTTATATCAAATCTTTTTTCAAAATATTGATAGGCGTCATGGAAAACAATCGATTTAAAATCTTTATTTAAATCAGATTTTACTTTTTTTGTAAGTTTATCTAAATCTTTGAGTGCTTTTTTTAAATTAGCTTTATACGTAGATGCATTTTTTTGATCATTTTCTATTAAATGTTCTGCCATTTCTTTTAAAATCACTTTTGCGTTCATCGGATCTAGCCAAATGTGCGGATCATGTTCACCGTGAGCATGCTCATGGTGATCATCGTGTTTATCTTCTTTATGACCATGTTCTTTATGTTCATCTTCTTTTTTATGCTCGTCATGTCCATGATCATCATGTCCTTCAAATATGTTTCTTTCTCTAAATTCTAATTTATTTAAACCTTTAATTTCCATTAATTCTATTTTTTCAGCTTTTTTTGCTATTGAATTTAATGGTTTTTCTAAAAAACTTTCTAAGTCTTCGCCAATCCAAAAGATTAAATCAGCATTTTGTAACATTTTAGCGTGAGATGGTTTCATTGCAAATCCGTGTGGTGAAGCATATCCATCTACTATTAAATCTGGTTTACCTACCCCATCCATCAAATAACTTGCTAATGAGTGTATAGGTTTTATTGATGCAACTACTTTGATATCAGCTTTTGCTGGTGAGAAAATAATAAATAGAGATAATATTGATAATATAAATGGTAATTTTTTAATGTTTTTCATAATAATAGTATGTTAGAATTGTTATAATATAACAGCATGTAATAATATAACGTTTTAGAGTCAAGAGATAAAATGAGCTTAAATCAAAATATTTTAGTAAAATTAAAACAAGCTGGTTTTCGTATAAACGGCAAATGGCTTGTTAAAGGAGTGTCATTACAAATTGAAAAGGGTAAAATAGTTACTCTTATTGGCCCTAATGGTTCTGGAAAAAGCACAACAGCTAAAATTGCTTTAGGAATTTATAAAAAAATCGATGGAGAAGTTGAGAAATATACGAATAAAGTTGGATATGTTCCTCAAAAAATTTCAATTGATTGGACATTGCCACTTAGAGTGAATGATTTCATGGTACTAACTGAAAATCTCAAAGATGAAGCTATTAACGAAGCTTTATCTTTAACAGGCGTTATACATCTCAAAGACAAAAATCTGGGAGACTTATCAGGCGGGGAATTCCAAAGAGTATTGCTTGCAAGAGCCATCTCAAAAAAACCAGATCTTTTAGTGCTTGATGAACCAGTACAAGGAGTGGATTTTACTGGCGAAATTGCTCTATACGAACTTATAAAGAAAATTTCAGATGAATTGAATTGTGGAATTCTATTGATTTCTCATGACTTACATACTGTAATGAGTGCTACTGACCATGTTGTTTGTCTAAACGGTCACGTTTGTTGTTCAGGCTCTCCATTAGATGTTGCAAAAAATAATGAATATAAAGCTTTATTTGGAGAACAAGCCTCTCAAATATTAACAAGATACAAACATAGTCATGATCATATTCATACAAGTGAAGGTGAAATAAAAAAAAATTAAATGTTAGATGATTTTTTTATAAGAGCTTTATTAGCTGGACTTGGTATTGCATTTGTAACTGGCCCTCTTGGATGTTTTGTTATATGGAGACGACTATCATATTTTGGTGATACTCTTGCCCACTCTGCTTTACTTGGAGTTACACTAGCTTATACTTTGGAATTTAACATTGCTCTTTCAGTATTTATAATTTCATCTTTAATTGCATTAATTTTGATACAACTTCAAAAAAGAACTAATCTACCAGGTGACGCTTTATTAGGTCTCTTAGCTCATTCATCTTTAGCAGTTGGACTGGTTGTAATTGGTTTTTTAACATTCATAAGGTTCGATATCATGGGATTATTATTTGGGGATATATTAGCAGTTACAACTGAAGATTTATTAATTATATGGATAGGGGGGCCATTAATACTTTTAATTCTTAAATTGATTTGGAAACCTTTATTTGCATCAACAGTAAATTACGAATTAGCAGAAGCCGAAGGTTTAAATCCTGATAGAGCTAAAGCTATATTTACTATTTTAATGGCTGGGATAATTGCTATTTCAATTAAAATGGTTGGACTATTATTAATTACAGGAATGTTAATCATACCAGCTGCAATGGCACGAAATATTTCTTCAAGCCCTCAGAGTATGGTAATTTATTCAGTGCTTGGAGGTTTGTTGTCTGTAATTTTGGGTTTGTTTACTTCCTTACAGTTTAATACATCTTCAGGGCCATCGATCATTGCGGCTTCCTTGTTTTTATTCATACTTTCATTAGTAAAAATTAAACAATCGATTAAATTGAAAAATTAATGAAGAATCAGTACAATGACTAGAATGCATAAAGAAAACAATCTTTCCAAAAATCAACAAATAATTTTTGATTTAATTGATAGATCTTCAGAGCCCTTAAAAGCATATACGATACTTTATAATGTTCAAAAGAAAGGTATCAATGCTCCACCGCAAGTTTATCGAGCATTAGATAAATTAGTTGAGATAGGAAAAATTCATAAAATTGAAAGTAAAAATGCTTTTGTTGCATGTAAAAATTCTGATTGTGAAATTTCAAAAGCTACAGCGTTTTCAATTTGTGAAAGTTGTGAAGTGGTTGATGAAATTAGTGATGTTAAACTCTCAAAATATTTATCAAGTTTTAATCATAAAAAAGGAATGAAGTTCAAAAGATTTAATTTAGAATTTTTTGGTCTTTGCAAAAAGTGCAAATAATTTAGCTTGCTGATTTTACTTTCTTTTCTATAAACTCTGGAATCTCTTCACCTAGATCATCTTCTTTTTGGTTTTTAGGCTGGAAGGCATATAAAACGTGCAGCTTGCAATATGGAAATTCACCTTCTGGTTTTCTACCACAAAAGTAAAACTTTTCTTCATTAGGGTGACCTATTGGCCATTTGCACGTCTCTTCAGTTAATTCCTCTAAAGATTTAGGATTTTCAGCTTCGAAATTTTTATCAAGTAAAATTGACTGAAATTTAGCCTTTCTAGACATAGGAGCCGGTGAACGCCTCATGACTTGTCTATTTTCTCTTGATTTAAGAGAATTTGATTGTTTCGATGGAGCTCTAGCTTCTAGGTTTAATCTATGAGCTTTACCTATAACTGCATTACGCGTGGTATCACCTAGTGCTTCCGCTATTTGACTAGCCGTATGCCCTTTCGACCAAAGTTCTTTTAATTTTTCAACTTTCTCGCTAGTCCAACTCATTGTATAATTTTACTGTATTTAGTATTTTTATTATGTCTAAAACATTATGTTGTAGTTTAAAAGATTAAAACGATCTAAGGCTGTTAGTAGCATTAGTTTTGCACAGTTTTTTTTAATAAGGAGTTATAAGACTATCAATGGTTGAAATGACAAAAAAATATAAAATTGGAAAAAGAAGATTTGGTTATATTAACTGGGTCGGAGCTTGGACTTTATATAAAAAAGAGGTTTTAAGATTTTTAATCGTTTGGGTTCAAACAATTTTTTCCCCATTAATTTCATCGCTTTTGTTTTTATTAGTTTTGTCATTAGCTATTGGCACTGAAAGAGGTGAAGTACTAGGGGTTTCATTTATCATTTTTCTGGCTCCAGGCTTAATTGCAATGCAGGTTATACAACAGTCTTTTTCCCATTCATCTTCATCCTTTATGATCGGTAAAATACAAGGAAATATTGTTGATCTCCTTTATGCGCCTTTATCAGCTGCAGAAGTTACAATTTCTGTTTGTTTAGCTGCTGTCACTAGAAGTTTTATTATTGCTTTTGTTTCAATTTTAGTTTTTTATTTAATTATTGATATTCAAATAAAGCATTTTTTTACCTTAATTTTATTTACTTTTTTGTCTTCTTTTATATTAGGAAACATAGGCACTATTGCAGGTTTGTGGGCTGAAAAATTTGATCATATGGCATCTGTTACAAACTTTGTCATAGTTCCATTATCTTTTTTATCCGGCACATTTTATACGATAGATAGATTGCCTGGTTTTTTAAAAACTGTCAGTGAAGCAAATCCTTTTTTCTATATGATTGATGGATTTAGATATAGTTTTATTGGCGTTGCAGATGGCTCAATTAAGATAGGAATAATTTATTTAACAATTTTGAGTTTTTTGAGCTGGTTAGTCGCTTATATTTTATTTAAAAGAGGCTATAAGATAAAATCATAAAATATGAGTGCAATATTAAATACCTATAATAGAAAAAAAATTTCTTTTAAAAGAGGAAAGGGAAGCTTTCTGTATGCAACAAATGGAAAAAAATATTTAGATTTTGTTCAAGGTATAGCAGTAAATTGTCTAGGACATTCAAATGATTATTTAAATAAAGCTATACAAAAACAATCTAAAAAAGTTTGGCATGTTTCAAATGTATTTACAATTCCCGAACAAGAGAAGTTGGCAAAAAGACTTAAACAAAAAACTTTTGCAGATTATGTTGCTTTTCAAAATTCAGGAGCAGAAGCAACAGAAGCTGCAATAAAATTTGCTAGAAGATATTTTTATTCAAAGGGTAAACCAAAAAAAAATAGAATTATATGTATCAACAATAGTTTTCATGGAAGAACTTTAGCAACCATATTTGCTAGCAATAGCAAGAAAGCTACTGAAGGATTTTATCCTAAAGTTGATGGATTTGATCATTTTAACTTCGGTGACCACAAAGGATTAGAAAGAGCTATAAATAGTAGAACGGCAGCTATTATGGTTGAGACTATAATGGGTGAAGGAGGGATAAAGGTAATTCCTGATTACTGTTTAAAAGGATTAAGAAAATTGTGTAATAAAAAAAAGATACTATTAATACTAGATGAAGTTCAATGCGGAATAGGGAGAACCGGAAAATTTCTAGCTTTTGAGCATGCTAAAATAAAACCTGATATTGTTCCTATAGCTAAAGGAATTGGTGGAGGTTTTCCAGTAGGAGCAGTATTAGTAAATAAAAAAGTTGCCTCTGGAATGAAACCTGGAACACACGGATCAACTTTTGGAGGAAATCCCTTAGCAATGAGCGTAGGTAATGCAGTTATTGATGTTTTATTTAGAAAAGGATTTTTAAATAATGTTAAAAAAAATGGGAAATATTTTCATAAAGAATTGAATAAAATCAAAAATAAATATCCCAAAGTTATTAAAGAGGTTAGAGGTCAAGGATTATTACTTGGACTTGCATTACAAAAAGATCAAACAGACTTTATAAAGAAATTATTACAAAAAAGATTGCTTACTGTCAAAGCATCTGAAAATGTTGTCAGACTTTTGCCTCCTTTAAACGTTACAAAAAAGGAAATTAATTTAGCATTAAAAATTCTGAATAATGTAAGTGAGAACTACAAATGAAAAACTTTATTAATATATCTGATTTGTCTTCTAAAGAATTGAGATCAATTATAGAAGAAGCAAAATCTAGAAAATTAAATAGAAAAAATTTAAATAAATCTGCACCTGACGAAGATAAACCTTTTGAGGGAAAATCGATGGCGATGATTTTTGAAAAACCTTCTACGAGAACTAGAATGTCTTTCGACATAGCTGTTAAACAACTTGGAGGATCTTCTATTATATTAAATCCAGATGGTATTCATTATGGAAAAGGTGATGAGACTTTAAAGGATACTGCAAAAGTATTAACAGAGTACGTAGATATTGTTATGCTTAGAACATCTTCTCATAAAAATTTGGAAGAATTTGGAAAGTATTTAGATATTCCAATTATTAACGGCCTTTCAGATCAAAGCCATCCTTGTCAGATTATGTCTGATATTCTTACTTTTGAGGAAACTAAAGGCTCAATTCAAGGTAAAATTATTTCTTGGCTAGGCGACGGAAATAATAATATGTCAAACTCTTTGATAGAAGCTGCAGCAAAATTTGGCTTTCAATTAAAAATAGGTTGTCCTAAACAATATATGCCAAGCAAAAAGATATTAAATTGGGCAAAAAAAAATAAAGTAAATCTTTTACTAACAAAAAAACCTGAAGAAGCCGTCAAAGATTCTGATTGTATCATGACCGACAAATGGGTTTCAATGAATGATAAAGTAAACAAAAAAATAAAAAAGAAAAATTTAAAAAGCTATCAAGTTAATAAAAAGTTAATGCAAAAAGCAAAGTCAGATGCAATCTTTATGCATTGTTTGCCTGTAGGAAGGGGAGAAGAGGTAACGGATGAAGTTATCGATGGCAAGCAGTCAGTTGTTTGGAGACAAGCTTTAAATAGAGTCCATGCTCAAAAAAGCATAATTAACTGGTGTCTAGATTAAGGTGTCGGAAGAGGTTTATCGCTTTTAGAGTTCATATATAAAATAACTGAAGCTCTATCTTTTTCTTTTTTTAAACCCGCAAAGGCCATTTTTGTTCCTTTAATATGAGCAGAAGGTTTAATTAGGAATCCATTCATTTCTTCAAATGACCATTCTTTTCCATAAGCAGCTAAAGCTTTAGAATATTTATAACCGGAAGCAACACCAGTTTGTTTTCCTAATATACTCCATAGATTTGGACCGATCATATTTTTTCCTCCAGCCGCAATCATATGGCAAGCACTACATCTCTTAAAAACTTTTTCTCCATGTTCAATAGTTCCCATGGCCAATAATTCACTAATTCCAACTGCCGCCTGTCCAGTATTTGAAGCAGAAGCTAAAGTTGGTTCTATTTTTTCTACCTTGTAAGCTGATTGTTGAGGTTTATCAGGAGTAAATATTATATCTGTAACTTTGTTAATACCAAAAACAACCACTACAGTAGCTAAGATTGCAGCTATAATTTTATTTAATTCAAAACCGTCCATAAATTTGATAAATACCTATTTGACATATAGCACGACTACATAAAAAATACTTAAAATTACTTAATATTTTTTTGCGTCTTTGAGACGCACAACTATGAACAAAATTGCAATAATAATACCTTCCAGACTTGACGCTCAAAGATTACCGAATAAACCTTTGAAAATTATAAACAATAAAGAGATGATTTTACATGTTTATGACTCAGCTGTTAGGTCGAAAGCCGGAGAAGTTTACGTAGCTACGCCCGACCAGCAAATAGTAGATATTGTAAAAAACTTTGGAGGCAAGGCAATTAAAACCTCTGACAACCATGAAACAGGTACAGACCGTATATTTGAGGTTTTTAAAGAAACTTTAAATAGCGAACCAAATATAATTATCAACCTACAGGGTGATATGCCTAATCTCGAGCCTCAGGCGATTTCCAATCTAGTTTCTTATGTGAGTAAAAATAAATGCGATATTGGAACTCTCGCAAGTGATTTTCATTCTCAAACTGAGATGGACAATCCTAACGCAGTCAAAGTTGCAGTAAAAGAAAAACTTTCAAATAATATATTTTTAAATGCATTAGATTTTTTTAGAGTTAAAACTAAATCAATTTATAATTTATATCATCATATAGGCATTTATGCCTTTACTAATAAAGCATTGGTAAGGTATGTAAGTTTAAAAAGAACTAAACTTGAATTAGAAAGAAAACTAGAACAACTTAGAGCCTTAGAAAACAAGATGTCAATACATGTTGGTTATATAAAATCATCTCCTTTAAGTGTTGACACTGAAGAAGATCTAATCGAAGTTAAAAATTTGATGGAAAAAAATGAAAAAAATTAAAATTGCCATTCAAGGAGAGCTAGGCGCTTATTCTCATATTGCTGCTAATAATCTATTTAAAGATTCAGAAATTAAAACTTGTTCAACTTTTGAGGAAACTTTCAAAAAAGCTTATGAAGATGAAAGTTATAAGATTATAATTCCAATAGAAAACTCTCTAGCTGGGAGAGTTGCTGATATACATTATTTATTGCCAAAATATAAATTACAGATACATGGAGAATATTTCTTAAATGTTGAACATAATTTACTTTGTAAACCAGATGCAGAAATTAATGATATAAAATTTGTTAGAAGTCATGCTCAAGCCATTGGACAATGTCAGAAAATAATTCATAAAAATAAATTTCAGCCTATCATTTCAGCAGATACAGCTGGCTCAGCTAAAGAGCTAGCAGAAGGAAATGATAAATCTATAGCAGCAATTGCGTCGGACCTTTCAGCTAAAATTTATAAATTAAAAATTTTAGAAAAAAATATCGAAGATGAAAAAGGTAACGTTACTCGCTTTCTCATTATGGGAAAAAATATAGAACAACCAGAATTTAGTAATGAAAAAAAATTTATAACCAGCTGTATTTTTAGAGTTAAAAGTGAGCCTTCAGCTCTTTATAAATGCTTAGGAGGATTTGCAACTAACCAAGTAAACTTAACCAAATTAGAAAGCTTTTCTGTTAAAAATACTTTTGATCAAGCGAATTTTTATTTAGATTTAGAAGGACACCTAGATGAGCCTGGAGTAAAAAAGGCAATGGAAGAACTTGGCTTTCATACAGTGACCTTGCAGATTTTAGGCGTATATGAAGCCTCAACATTTAGGGAAAAATAGTCCACAAAATTAAAATCTAGTCTTGTAGTATTTAAATTGATCTTGATATACTCATATTGAGGTTGGCATCAGGTGGATGTTTCATAAACCCGGTCAGGTCTGAAAAGAAGCAGCCGTAGTGAAAATTATTCAGGTTGTTGCCTGCCTCTTTAAAATGACAAGTAATAAAATTTTAGCTCTTAAATATAGGCCTCAAGAATTTAAAGATTTAATAGGTCAAGAATTGATGGCCGAAACTATTACCAATGGGATTAAACTTGGTAAAACACCTAATGCTTATTTGTTAACGGGAATTAGAGGGGTTGGAAAAACAACAACTGCTAGATTAATTGCCAAGGCACTAAACTGTCAAAAAAATACTAATAGAGAAATAAAATGTTCCAGCGAAAAATTTTGTCCCACATGTGAAGAAATAATTAGTTCTAATCATATAGATATCTTAGAGATGGATGCCGCTTCAAAAACAGGAATAGATGATATTAGAGAATTAATTGAAAACTCCAAGTATAGCCCTACAAGCGCAAAGTATAAAATCTTTATTATCGATGAAGTTCATATGCTTTCAAAGCAGGCTTTTAATGGGTTACTTAAAACTTTAGAGGAACCTCCACCAAGCCTTAAATTTATATTAGCAACTACAGAAGTTAGAAAAATTCCTGTTACTATTTTGTCTCGTTGTCAGAGATTTGATCTTAAGAGGATTAACGCTGATAAGCTTTGTGCTCATTTAAAGAATATTTCAGCAAAAGAAAATGGGAAAATTACAGATGATGCAATCAGATTAATAGCAAGAACATCAGAAGGATCGGCGAGAGATGCTATATCGCTTTTAGATCGTGCTTTAATTTCTCAATCTATTAGTAAAAATAACTTAATAGAAGAAAAGTACGTTCGAGAAATGTTGGGCCTTGCAGATCGAAGTAAAGTCATTTCTTTATTTAAAGAAGTTTTAAACGGCAAGGAGAAAGAAGCGCTACAATACTTAAGAGAACTAATCAATGACGGAATAGATGCTAAAAATTTTTTAAATGATATTTTAGAAGTTATTTATCTTTTTAGCAGGAGAATAAATTTAGGCTCTATTGAAAAAGATATGACGATATCCGAAGCCGAAGTTAAAATGGTTGACGAATATTCAAAAAATATAGATATGCAAGATGTAGGATTATTTTGGCAGCTTACGATTAAAACAATTGATGATCTTAGAATTATTGGCAATGAAAACTTAACACTAGAAATGTATATTATGCAATTAGTGCATCTTAAAAATATTGAAACTAAAAAAGACATTTTTTATTCCAATATTGAAAACAATGAAAACAAAAAACAAAAAAGTTTAATTGGTGAAAATATAAAGGAAGAGAATTTAGAAAATAATTTATCAACTCAAGTCAAGAATCAATTAAAGAATACAGATCAAATAAAAAAAAATCCAATAAAAAATTTATCTCCTGAAATTAGTAAAAATAAAATTGAAATTACAAACTTGCAAGATTTGATTGATAAAGCTAACGAAGAAAAAGAAGTTGAACTTAAATTTGATTTAGAACGAAATGTTAAACTAGTTAGTTTCAATAAAGGAAAAATTGATATTAGTTTTAATGAAAAATTAAATCAAAGCTTTATTAAGAATCTTGCTGAAAAATTATTACTCTGGACAGGAGAAAGGTGGATTATATCGTTAAGTAAAAATAATGATGCTAAAAGCATATATGAGAAAAATATGGAAAGAAAATTATCTAAACTAGAAGAATTTAAAAAAACTGATTTAGCACAACAAATTCAAGAGGCATTTCCAGACGCAAAAATTACAGATATTCAGGAGGAGAGCAATGACTAATTTTTCTGACATGCTTTCAAAGGCAAAAGTGATGCAAGAGAAGATGAAAGAAGTTCAGGAACAAATAAAAAAAATTGAAGCAGAGGGTGAAGCGGGCGGCAATCTAGTTAAAGTAATTTTAACCGGTGATTATGAATTAAAATCGATTATTATTAGTGAGGAAGCAAAAAAAGAAAATCAGGAAATTATTAATGATTTAATTATAGCAGCTTATAATAATGCAAAAGCAAACATAAAAAAGAAATCTGCTGAAGAACTTTCTAAAGTTACAGGTGGATTAAACTTACCTTCTGACTTTAAACTTCCTTTTTAATGGATAATAATATTCCTGAAATAAACGAACTTATAAAACAATTCTCCAAACTTCCTGGCTTAGGACCTAAATCAGCAAAGAGAATTATTTTAAAATTAATTAACAATAAAGACAGTATGGTAAAGCCTTTAGCTAAGTCTCTAGCCCAGGTATATAAGAATGTAGTGCGATGCGCTGATTGTGGAAATCTAAAAGTAATGGATAAAATTTGCATATGTTCTACCAACAATGCATATGACAAGATTTGTGTTGTTGAAAATCTCGCTGATATGTGGGTTATTGACTCCGCGAATATTTATAAAGGCCATTATCATATTTTAGGTGGAACTTTGAATTCAAGTGAAAATTATGAACAAAAAAATTTACTAATAGATTCTTTAGTTAAAAGAATTAAAAAAAATAGTCTTAAAGAAGTTATCATTGCAACTAGCGCTACTGTAGAAGGACAAACAACTGCTCACTACATTGAGGATACAATTAAAAACGGAAAAATTAAAATTACTAAATTAGCTCAAGGATTGCCAGTTGGAGGTGAAATCGAACAACTTGATGATGGTACATTATTTTCAGCATTTAAGAACAGAGTGCCTGTTACTGGAAGTTAAGTGGAAGCTTTTTTTTCTAACCTTTTTTGATGCAAAAGAGGCTCTGTGTATCCAGAAGGCTGGATTCTTCCTTTAAAAACTAAATCACAAGCAGCTGAAAAAGCTACTGAGTTATCAAAGTCATCTGACATTTTCGTATATCCTGATCTTCCACTTCGAAAGTATGCTGGATCTTTTTCGTTTTGTTTGTCTACGATAGTAGCCATTTTTTTCATAACTTTTATCACTTGGTCTTTTGTGCAAATACCATGATGCAACCAATTAGCTATGTGTTGAGAAGATATTCTAAGCGTTGCTCTATCTTCCATTAAACCAATATTATTTATGTCTGGGACTTTAGAACAACCTACTCCTTGATCAATCCATCTAACAACATAGCCTAAAATACCTTGGGCATTATTTTCTAGCTCACGATTTATATCTTCAACTGACCAGTTTGGTCTATCAGCTTTTGGTATTTCTAAAAGATCTTCTAATTTTGCTTTTTTTCTCGATTTAATTTTTTCTTGTTCATTAAATACGCTTATTTTGTGATAGTGCATGGAGTGTAGTGTTGCAGCTGTTGGAGAGGGAACCCAAGCACAGTTAGCTCCTGATTTAGGATGCCCGATTTTTTGATCCATCATGTCTTTCATTTTATCTGGCATAGCCCACATGCCTTTTCCAATTTGAGCTTTTCCTGAAAAACCACAATCTAAACCTATATCAACATTCCAGTTTTCATAAGAATTTAACCAAGTTGATTTTTTCATTTCACCTTTGAAAATCATCGGTCCTATCTCGAATGAAGTATGCATTTCGTCTCCAGTTCTGTCCAGAAAACCTGTATTGATGAAAACAATTCTATCTTTTACTTCTCTTATGCATTCTTTTAAGTTAATTGTTGTTCTTCTCTCTTCATCCATTATACCAACTTTAATAGAAAATCTTTTTATTCCCAGAGCATCTTCTACTTTTTCAAATAAAGTATTGGTAAAAGCTACTTCCTCTGGACCATGCATTTTTGGCTTAACAATATAAAAAGATTTTGTTCTAGAATTTTTTTTATTCTTAAAGTCATGCAGAGCGCATAGAGTAGAAACAAAGGCGTCCATAATACCTTCAGGAATTTCAGACTCATCCTTTAAAATAATTGAAGGGTTAGTCATTAAATGACCAACATTTCTATTTAATAATAAAGCTCTTCCATGAAGTTCAATTTTTGATCCATCTTTACCAATGTAACTTCTGTCAGGGTTTAGTTTACGAACAAATGTTTTTCCATTTTTTTCCATATTTGTTTTTAAATCACCTTTCATCAATCCAAGCCAATTTCTGTAGCATTTAACTTTATCTTCCGCATCTACTGCAGCTACAGAATCTTCATTATCTACAATAGTAGATATAGCTGACTCAATAATAAAATCAGAAATATTTGCTTTATCATCTTTTCCAATCATATTTTTTGGATCAATAATAATATCTATGTGAAGATTGTTATTTTTAAGTAATACTGAATGTGGTTTAGCTTTTTCTCCATTGAAACCAACAAATTGTTTTTTATCTTTTAAATAATTTTTTTTCTCTTTTATCAACAATGCTAAATCATTTCCTTCGATTTGAATTTTTGAAATTTCTTTCCAACTACCAGCATTAAGAGGAAAGACTTGATCTAAAAATTCTCTTACATAGGAAATTACTTTATTAGCTCTTTCTTTATTATGGCCTTTCCCTTTTTCTCCTGAAATTACGTCAGTTCCATATAAAGCATCGTATAAACTTCCCCATCGAGCATTAGCTGCATTTAGTGCATATCTAGCATTATCTACTGGAACTACTAGTTGAGGTCCCGCGATAGAAGAAATTTCTTTATCTACATTAGAGGTGTTTATTTTAAAATCTTCTTTTTTATCAACAATATATGAAATTGATTTTAAAAAATTTACATATTGTTCTTTATTAAAATCTTTGCCATCATTTTTTTTATGCCAATCATCAATTTTTTTCTGAATAGTCTCTCTTTTTTCTACAAGTGATTTATTTATGGGAGCAAGTTCATGAGCTATTTTTCCAAAATTTCTCCAAAAATCTTCAGGATTAATATTCGTGCCCGGAATTACTTCTTTGTTAATAAATTCAAACAATTTTGAATCTATTTTAAGGTTATTTTTTTCTATATAATTCATAAATAATCAATCTTTTTAACCATCTGTATTGGTTATTTAAAGTTAAATGTTAATTACTGTGACATTTTTTTAGACAATTTATTGACTTAATTGAATTCTATTAATAGTAGAACTATAATATTTATTATTATGAAAAATTACTTAGAATTTGAAAAAGAAATCAAAACTTTAGAAGAGGAAGTCGATAATCTCAAAAGCCCTTTTGGATCTGAAGGCATATCTGAAGTAGACACAAAAAAAATTAAAACTACGCAGGAAGAAATTAATGAAAAATTAAAACAGACCTATAAAAATTTAAATGGCTGGCAAAAAACTTTAGTTGCTCGTCATGAAGATAGACCAAAGGCAAATTTTTATATTAAAAAAATATTTAATCAATTTACATTGTTGTCAGGTGATAGATTTTTTGGAGATGATAAATCAGTAATCGCAGGTTTTGGCTTAATAGACAACAGATCTGTTTTAGTTATTGGGCAAGAAAAAGGTGAAGATTTAAATACAAGAATAGAAAGAAATTTTGGAATGATGCGTCCAGAGGGATATAGAAAATGTATTAGATTGATGAAACTAGCTGATCGATTTCAAATTCCTGTAGTTATTTTTATTGATACACCTGGAGCTTATCCGGGAATCGGTGCTGAACAAAGAGGACAAGCATCTGCTATAGCTCATTCAATAGAAACTTCTATGTCTATAAGTGTTCCAAATATTTCTATTATAATAGGCGAAGGTGGATCAGGCGGTGCAGTTGCTTTAGCATCTTCAAATAAAGTTATAATGTTAGAAAATTCTATTTATTCAGTTATCTCTCCGGAAGGTTGTGCTTCAATACTTTGGAGAGACCCAACAAAATCTTTACAAGCTGCTGATGCTATGAAGATGACTGCAAATGATTTATTAAATCTTGGAATTATTGATGAAATTATTCCCGAACCTCTTGGAGGAGCCCACAGGAATCCAGAGGCAATAGCTGATGACATTAAACATTCAATTATAAAAAACTTACGTAGCTTTGAAAATTTTTCTAGGGAAGAAGTTTATGATCATAGAAAAGCAAAATTTTTAAAAATTGGAAGAGATCAAGGTTTTAGCAGATCATCTGATTTAGACGTAGGATTAAGCTACAAAGGATCAGACATTCAAAAATTTAAAGCTCATATTGTTAAGAATAAACTAATTTATATAGGAATCGGCCTTGTATTTATTGCAGGCCTAGTGTCGATTATTTATTAATAACTGTTGCAAAAAAACAATTTTTTAGATTATTTAAATCATCTATTGACATTTTACACACAAATCTATTTAAGGTTCACAGTTAGTATTTTACTAACTAAAGTTAATAACAAATAAGGAAAAGTAAATAATATGAGTACACTAAAAGGTAAAGTAAAGTGGTTCAATGGCACTAAAGGTTATGGTTTCATTGAAAGAGAAGACAAAGAAAAAGACGTGTTCGTTCATTCTTCAGCAGTTAGAGAAGCTGGTTTAAAATACTTAAACGAAGGTGATGAGTTAACGTTTGAAGTGGAGAATGGAGAAAAAGGTCCTTCCGCAGTTAAATTGCAGAAAACATCTTAAATCTTATTTCCAAAATCACAGATTAACGGGACACTAAGCTCTAGATAGTTTTTTGTCCCGGTAATTTTCCCTTGAAAAAGACACAATTATTTCTTAAATACACACCAATGATTATAAAAAATAGAACTTCTATTCTTACATCACATTCTCACAGAATGCACGCTAGGCTATTGCTTAGCTAAATCATTACATATTTTAAAATACAAATTTATTAATAATTAATATAAAAAGGAGTTATGCAGCAGTAGCTCAGTTGGTTAGAGCACTAGTTTGTGGAACTAGGGGTCGGTGGTTCGAATCCACCCTGCTGTACCAGAAAATGACGAAAGATAAAAAAAACAAACCTTCGAAAGAACTTCCTTTAGGGTTTGTTGATAGACAAGAAAAAGAATTACTCGTACGTGATTTTATAATTTCAAATATTAAAGAAGTTATGATCAAGTATGGTTTTCAATATCTCGAAACACCAAGTTTTGAGTATACGGATAGTATTGGAAAATTTTTACCAGATAAAGATAGACCAGATGAAGGTGTTTTTTCATTTCAAGATGAAAAAAAATGGTTATCTCTGAGATATGATCTAACGGCACCATTAGCACGTTATGTTGCAAAAAATTATTTAGAAATTCCAAAGCCGTTTAAAAGATATCAACTTGGCACTGTATGGAGAAATGAAAAACCTGGACCAGGAAGGTTCAGAGAATTTTTACAATTTGATGCAGACTTTGTTGGCACAAAAAGTTTACAGGCCGATGCAGAGTTATGTGTATTAATTTCGGAAATACTTGAGAAGTGTGGATTGAGTAAAGAAGAATACATTATTAAAATTTCTTCTAGAAAAATTACAGAAGAACTATTTAAAAAAATTAATATAGATAACAATGAGCAAAGACTTACAGTTCTTAGAGCTTTAGACAAAATTGATCGATTGGGTTGGAACGGAGTTAAGCAACTACTTGGAGAGGGTAGAAAAGATAAATCAGGAGATTTTACCAAAGGCGCAAATTTAAATTTATCTAGTATAGAGACAGTAGAAAAAGAGTTAAATAAAAAGTCACCAGATACCAAAGATCTTTTAGAAATTTTTAAAATATTTAAAGATTATGGTTTTTCAAATTTTGAATTTAATCCATCCATTATAAGAGGACTTGAATATTATACGGGCCCAATATTTGAAGTGAGTCTAAAATTTGATGTAAAAAATAATAAAGGGCAAGTTATTCAATTTGGTTCAATTGGAGGCGGCGGAAGATACGATAACTTAGTAAATAATTTTGGCAATTATGATGCTCCTGCAACCGGAATCTCTATAGGCTTAGATCGACTAGTTTATGCGTTGATGCAGAAAAAAGAATTTAAAGTCAAACAATCAAAACCAGTTGTTATTTGTGTTTTTGATAAAAATTTTATGAAAGATTATATCAATTTACAAAAAATTTTAAGAAATGTCGGTGTTAGTACTGAGATTTATCCTGGAGAAAGTAAATTAAAAAAACAAATGGAATATGCAAATAAAATCAACTCGCCAGCAGTTATTCTTTATGGCGAAGATGAGATAAAATCAGGAAAACCAACCTTACGAGATTTAAGCTCTGGCAATGAAAAATCAATACCAATTAAAGAACTAGTTAATGAAATCAAAAAAATTATCTGAGCAGATTATTAAAACTTTTAAGAGCAATGGTTTTGTTTTGTCGGAACCAGATGTATTGTTAGACTCAGAGTATATTATTCAAAGATCTGGTGAAAATTTCAGAAGCTCAATGCTTACATTTGAAAATGATGATGGAAAAGTAATGTGCCTTAGACCAGATCTTACTGTGGCTTCTTGCATCAAATATCTAGAAAAAAAATCAAAATCTAAAATTTATTATTCAGGACAAGCCTATAGAAGAAGCAATCAAAAAACATCTGAATTGATTAATGATCAATTAGGTATTGAAATCCTGGGATCAAAAAACAAACTACAAGATGATTACAAAGTTATTAAAACAATTTTAAACTCAGCTGAGAAAATAAAAAGTAAAAAAATTGAAATTAAAGTTGGAGATATAAGTTTATTTAATAGATTAATTAATTCTCTAGATATGCCTGAGAGATGGAAATTGAGATTAATAAGACATTTTTGGCGTCCTAAATATTTTGAAGAATTGCTTAAAAGATTAGAAAAAAACGCAGATATAGACTCTGTAACCTTTGATGCGGATAAAAAAAGATTTGATGAAATGAAAAAAATGGAACAAGACAAAGTTATAGCAGGTCGCTCTATTTCAGAAATTTTAAAAAGATTTGATAAAAAGATAAAAGATCCAAGATCGTTTAATGAAGGAAAACAGATTGTAAGAATTATAAGATCATTCTTAAAGATTAATTGCAAATTATCAAAACTAGATGAGACTTTATTAAATTTTGCTAAAAAAAATAATCTTAAAGAAAATATTTTTAAGGAATTTAAATCAATTCAAAATTTTAAGAAATTCAATATAAAAGTAAATTTTATTACAAACTTTGGAAGAGATATTGAATACTACACGGGCATTGTTTTTGAAATTTTTTCGGGAAAAAAAGAGATTGCACGAGGAGGAAGATATGATGACTTGCTTAAAAGTTTAGGGGCTAAGAGAAATATTCCAGCTGTGGGTGCAGCAATTAATTTAAATAATATATGAAAAATTTAATTACTATAGGACTACCTAGCAAAGGAAGATTAAAAGATAAATCTATAGCCTTTTTTAATGATAGAAATCTAAAAATTTTACAAAATGATAAAGAAAGAAATTATTTTGCAAATATTGAAAATAAACCCAATATAAAAGTAATATATTTACACGCTAAAGAAATTATACAAAGATTAGGTGATGGAACACTAGATGTTGGTATATCTGGTTTAGATCTTTTAAATGAGTCAGAGAAATCTTTGAAAGATAAAATAGGCATAAAGCAGAAACTCAATTTTGGTAGTGCTGATTTAGTTGTAGCTGTTCCTGATGATTGGATTGATGTTCAAACTATTGCTGATCTAGAAGAAGTAGCTTTTGATATCAGATCTAAAAGAAATACGAGGTTAAGAGTAGCAACAAAATATCCTAATTTAACTAATAATTTTTTAATCTCAAAAGGAGTAACTCAATACAAATTGATTTCCAGTCTTGGAGCAACAGAAACTTATCCTTTTATCGGATCATCTGAGATAATTACGGATATTACATCTTCTGGAAAGACATTGCAGGATAATAATCTTAGAGTTTTAAAAGATGGATTAATATTAAAGTCAGCAGCTTGTTTGTTGGTATCAAAAAAAAAGGCTGCAAAATTGCAGCCTTTTTTAAATTCATTGGGTTAAGTGAAATTACATTCCCATTCCACCCATGCCGCCCATTCCACCCATTCCACCAGGAGGCATAGCAGGACCAGAGTCTTTTTCTTCTGGTTTGTCTGCAACCATTGCTTCAGTTGTAATTAACAATCCGGCAATCGATGCAGCGTCTTGTAAAGCAGACCTCACAACTTTTGTTGGGTCTATAATACCTTTAGCAAACATATCTACATATTCTTCGTTTTGAGCATCGTAACCTTGAGATAATTTTTTTCCTTCTATAAGTTTTCCAACAACAACAGAACCATCTACGCCTGCATTTGCTGTGATCTGTCTAATAGGAGATTGAAGAGCTTTTTTAACAATATCCACCCCTGCTTTTTGATCATCTCCTTTAACTTTTAAAGCGTCTAAATCTTGTGCAGCATAAAGTAGAGCACAACCACCACCGATAACAACTCCTTCTTCAACAGCAGCTCTCGTCGCATTAAGTGCGTCTTCAACTCTATCTTTTCTCTCTTTAACTTCCACTTCTGTAGCTCCACCAACTTTAATTACAGCAACACCACCAGCAAGTTTAGCTAATCTTTCTTGAAGTTTTTCTTTATCATAATCAGATGTTGTTTCATTTATTTCAGATCTAATTTGATTACATCTAGCTTCGATATCAGATTTTTTACCTTCACCTGCAACTAGAGTACTATTTTCTTTATCAATTTTAACTTTCTTACAAGAACCAAGATCGTTGATTTTAACATTTTCTAATTTAAGACCAATATCTTCAGAGATTACTTGTCCACCGGTAAGAATAGCAATATCTTCTAACATTGCTTTTCTCCTGTCTCCAAACCCTGGAGCTTTTACAGCCACAACCTTTAGTCCACCTCTTAATTTATTTACAACTAAAGTTGCCAAAGCTTCACCCTCAACATCTTCAGAGATAATCATTAAAGGTCTATTAGCTTGCACTACAGATTCTAAAAGCGGAACCATTGGCTGTAAGTTTGTTAATTTTTTTTCAACCAAAAGAACTAGAGGGTTATCTAATTCTGTTATCATCTTTTCAGTATTTGTAACGAAATATGGAGAAAGATAACCTCTATCGAACTGCATACCTTCAACTACATCAAGTTCAGTTTCAACTCCCTTAGCTTCTTCAACAGTAATTACTCCTTCATTACCAACTTTCTGCATTGCTTTTGAAATCATATCACCAATAGATTTTTCTCCATTAGCAGATATAGTTCCAACTTGAGCAACTTCTTCATTAGCTTTAACTTTTTTAGAAGATGTTTTTAATTTTTCGATTACATGTTCAACAGCTTTATCAATGCCTCTTTTAATATCCATTGGATTCATTCCAGCTGTTACATATTTTAGTCCTTCACTAACAATTGATTGTGCAAGGATAGTTGCGGTAGTTGTTCCATCACCAGCATTATCATTAGTCTTACTAGCAACTTCTTTAACCATTTGTGCACCCATATTTTCAAACTTGTCTTCAAGTTCTATTTCTTTAGCTACTGAAACACCATCTTTAGTAATTTTTGGAGCGCCATAAGATTTGTCCATCACAACATTTCTTCCTTTAGGACCTAAAGTTACTTTAACTGCATTTGCTAAAGTATTAACACCTTTCAACATTCGCGATCTTGCTTCTGTGTCAAATTTAATTATTTTTGCCATTTTAATTCTCCTTTAAAGATTATTTTTTTCCTTTTGAAACTCCCATTATGTCCGACTCTTTCATAATACTATATTCTTTACCGTCAATTTTGACTTCCGTGCCTGACCATTTTCCAAAAAGCACTATATCTCCTACTTTAACATCCATAGGAGTTAACTTTCCATCCTCATTTTTGGAACCAGGACCTACCGCTACTACTTCACCTTCCTGCGGTTTTTCTTTTGCCGTGTCAGGAATAATTATTCCTCCAGCAGTTTTTTCCTCACTGTCTAAAACTTTAATGAGCACACGATCGTGTAAGGGTCTAAATTTCATACATATTCTCCTGTAATTTTTATGTAGGGCTGATATGGTGAGTTTTGTAAAGATTTCAAGAGGCGAAAATCATTAAAAAAAAGGCTAAATTGCTATATTTTAAGAGATAAACTGAAGAGAGACAGTAAAAATTGAGAAACTTAAATCATTTATCAGAGGTATTTCACTCTTATGACACTTACGTAATAGATTTATGGGGAGTGATGCATAACGGGATAGCCTTAAATTCAAAAGCAATTGAAGTTGTTGAAAATTTAAGCGAAAGATCCAAAAAAATTGTATTTTTATCTAATGCACCTAGACCTAGTTCTAAAGTTGTTGAATTTTTAAAAAGAATGAAAATGAAAGAGAAATTTTTATCTAGAGTAATAACATCAGGTGAGGCAGCAATGAATGCTATTAATCAAAATAAATATGGAAAAAGTTTTTATCATCTTGGTCCATCTAGAGACCAATCAATATTTGAGAAAGTATTAGAAAATAAGACTTCTTTAGATAGCTGTGATTTTATACTTTGCACCGGTCTTTTTGATGATCAAGATGAAGACTTAGAATACTATAAAGATTTACTTAAAAATTATATTTCTAAAAAATTCATATGCACAAATCCTGATTTGACTGTTCACAGAGGCGACATAGAAGAGCTTTGTGCTGGAGCACTAGCAAAAACTTTTGAGACATTAGGAGGTGAGGTCGTATATTATGGTAAACCTTATAAGGAAATCTATGAAATGTGCTTTGATACAAAAGAAAAAGTTCTAGCTATAGGGGATAACTTGAGAACAGACATTAAAGGCGCAAACAATCTTAAAATAGATAGTTTATTTATCTACAATGGTGTTCATAAAAATGAAATTAAAAATGATGAAGATCTTCCGGCTTTATTAAAAAGATATAATGTAAAAACTAATTTTTTTCAGAAAGAACTTAAATGGTAAAATGAGAATTTATAATAATCTTATAATAAATAAAAAACATCAGAATAGCGTAGTAGCTATAGGAAATTTTGATGGAATACATTTAGGTCACCAAAAAGTATTAAATCGAGCTAGACAAAAAGCAAAAACAAAAAGATTGCCTTTTGGAGTTATTACTTTTGAGCCTATGCCAGCAATGTTTTTCAATAAAAAAATTAAGAACCATCGTATAAATTCACTATTACAAAAAAAAACTCAACTTAAAAAATTAAAATTAGATTTTTTAATGATAATAAATTTTAATAAAAAATTTTCAAAATTGTCAGCTGAACAATTTATAAAAAAGATTATTTTCAACAAGGCAAAATGCAAGTTTTTGTACGTTAGCAATAATTTTAAATTTGGTTTTAAAAGAAAAGGCAATACCCAGACCCTTACAAAATATGCAAATTCATATAATTATAAAACTATGATTACTAATCCTCTAAGAAAAGCAACAAAAGTTATCTCTTCAACGATCATAAGAAAAAAAATTTCTCAGGGAAAAATATATGAAGTTAATAAATTATTAAATCGTAATTGGTGTATTCAAGGAAAAGTAATTAAAGGCGAGAAAAGAGGAAGGAAAATTGGTTTTCCAACCTGTAATATTAATTTGAAAAATTATATAATGCCCAAACTTGGAGTTTATTCTGTAATAGCTGAAACAAAATATTTTAAAAAACAAGGTATTGCTAATATAGGCTATAGACCAACATTTAATGGCCAAAATTTACTACTAGAAGTGAATATATTTGGAATTAATAAAAACTTATATAATAAAGAGATTAATATTAATTTTATAAAATTTATAAGACCTGAAAAAAAATTTAAAGGTTTAGAACAATTAAAGAAACAAATAAAAATTGATATAATTCAAGCTAAAAAATAAAAAAAATGTCTAAAGATAACTTACATCTTCCAAAAACTGCTTTTTCCATGAAGGCAAGCTTACCAACTAAAGAACCATTAATTTTAGAAAAATGGGAAAAAAATAAAATTTTTGAAAGGTTAAGAAAAAACTCAAAAGGTAAAGAAAAATTTATTCTGCACGATGGTCCGCCATATGCCAATGGCCATATTCACATGGGAACAGCGCTCAATAAAATTTTAAAAGATATAATAATTCGCTTTCATCAAATGAATGGAAAAGATTCTGTTTATGTACCTGGCTGGGACTGCCATGGTCTCCCTATAGAATGGAAAATTGAGGAGCAATATAAGAAAAAGAAAAAAAATAAAGATGAAGTTCCTATCAAAGATTTCAGACAAGAGTGTAGAGTCTTTGCAAAGAACTGGATAGAAATTCACATAAAAGAGTTTAAAAGACTAGGTGTAGTTGGAGATTTTGAAAATTATTACTCAACGATGAGCTATGAAGCTGAAGCTCAAATTGTAAGAGAACTTGGAAAATTTCTTTTAGATGGCAGCTTATACCAAGGATTCAAACCTGTTTTATGGTCAACAGTTGAAAAAACAGCTTTAGCAGATGCTGAAGTTGAGTATATGGATCATACTTCGAATACGATTTTTGTCGCTTTTAAAGTTAAAAATACTAAAAAAGATTTTCTTAAAGACTCTAGTATAATAATTTGGACTACAACACCTTGGACTATTCCAGCAAATAAAGCTTTAGCGTTTAATAACAAGATTGAATACTCATTAGTTGAAGTTAATGAATTAGATCATTTTAAAGATAAAAAGATAATTGTTGCTACTAATTTAGTTGAGTCAGTTGTTAAATCTTGTGGAATAGATAAGCATAAAATCTTAAAGACCTTTAAAGGCTCTGAATTTCAAGGAACGATTTGCAGCCATCCATTTGCAAATATGAAATTTGATTATGACGTTCCAATGCTAGAGGCAAATTTTGTAGATCTAGAACAAGGAACTGGAATAGTCCATTGCGCACCCAGTCATGGTCCAGATGATTTTAACTTATGCTTAAAGAACAATATTCCATCTAGCTATACAGTTGACAATGCTGGCTTGTATACAAAAGAAGTACCTTATTTTACCAATACACATATTTTTAAGGCAGATCCTTTAGTCATAGAAAAACTTAAGGAACAAAATCAATTATTAAAGGATGATAAATTAAACCATAGTTACCCTCACTCATGGAGATCAAAAGCGCCTTTAATATACAGAGCTACTCCACAATGGTTTATTTCTATGGAAAAAAATTCTTTAAGAAATAAAGCTCTTAAAGCAATTAATGATACTAATTTTTATCCAAAGAAAGGAAAAGAAAGACTCCTATCAATGATTCAAGATAGGCCTGATTGGTGCGTTTCAAGACAACGAGTTTGGGGAGTTCCATTACCTATCTTTATTAACAAAAAAACAAAAGAGCCTTTAAGAGATAAAAAAGTAATAGATAGAATTGCTGAAATTTATGAAAAAGAAGGCTCAGATTGTTGGTTTTCTGACGAACCTAAAAAGTTTTTAGGAAAAGATTATAATCCAAATGATTTTGAAAAACTTAATGATATTGTTGAAGTATGGTTTGATAGTGGCTCAACTCATAGTTTTGTTTTGGAAAAAAGAAAAGATTTAAAATGGCCCGCAGACATGTATCTAGAAGGCTCTGATCAGCATAGAGGCTGGTTTCACTCATCGCTATTAGAATCTTGCGGAACTAGAGGCAGAGCTCCTTTCAATAATATTTTATCTCACGGCTTTGTTGTTGATGGCAAAGGTTTAAAAATGTCAAAATCTTCAGGCAATGTTATCTCTCCAGAAGATATACTTAAGAATTATGGTGCAGATATATTGAGAGCATGGGTAGCTTCCTCAGACTATTCAGAGGATTTAAGAATAGATAAAACTATTTTAACTCAACATGCAGAGTCCTACAGAAAAATAAGAAATACTTTTAGATTTATTCTAGGGAATATACAAGATAATTTTGTAAAACAATCAATGGAATCTTTAAACATTAAAGATTTTAACGAACTAGAGCAATATATCTTGCATAAAGTTTTTATTCTTAATAATTCAGTTAAAGAAAACTTTAAAGAATATAATTTTCATAAATTATACAAAGAGCTTTTAAATTTTTGTGCTTTAGATCTTTCCTCATTCTATTTTGATATTAGAAAAGATGTATTATATTGTGACAACTTAAATTCAAAAAAAAGAAAAGACTGCATTATAGTTTTAAATATAATTCTTGATAGTTTGTTAAAATGGTTTGCTCCTATATTAGTTTTTACAACAGATGAAATTTATAGTCTAGTAGGCAAGGATAGCAAAAGTATTCATGAGCATACATTTCCTGAAATTCCAAAAAAATTTGAAAATTTAGTTTTAGATGAAAAATGGAAACAGCTTTTTAAAATTAAACAAGAAGCCAATATCGCAATTGAAGAAAAAAGGTCTAGTAAAGAAATTGGTTCGAGCTTAGAAGCAGAAATAAATATTACTACTGATAATAAAAATTTTGAATTATTAGAAGGTTTAGATTTAGCTGAATATTTTATTACATCAAAAGCAGAAAAATTTAAAAGCAAGGACAAAGAAGAATTAACAATTAAAGTTACAAAAGCAAAAGGCACAAAATGCCCAAGATGTTGGAAAATTCTAGAGAGCAAATGTGTTAGATGTGAAAAGGCTATTACGGAGAATGTTTAATATGAGCCCCCAGAAACAATTTGATAAGAACAATTTTTCTTTTATAGTTCTAAAAGATAAATTAATCTGTATTTTATTGGTCACGCTAATATTTTTTTTGGATAGAATCTCTAAAATTAAAATAATAAATCATCAGATTGATAAAGAACGTGTTTATATTAATGATTTTATTAATTTAGATTTAGTATGGAATACAGGTATTGGTTTTGGTCTTTTAAGCTCAAATTCTAGTATTATTTATAATTCAATTACTGGGCTCATAGGAATAATACTAATTATACTAGTTTTTATGATTATAAAATCCAATTTAATTGAAAAGATTTTATATTCTATAATTCTTGGAGGGGCTCTTGGCAATGTGTACGATAGGATAGTATATTTCGCAGTTCCAGATTTTATAGATATTCATTATCAAAGATTTCACTGGTTTACTTTTAACATCGCAGATATATTTATTACGACAGGTATATTTTTATTAATTATTAAAGAATTTTTTTTAACTAATGAAAAAAATTAAAACAATATCATTATATTTTATATTAATAATTTTTTTGCACTCTTGTGGTGGAGCATCAGATGCAGCAAAAGTATTAAAAAATGAAAAAATTACAAATACAGATGAGTTTCTGGTTAAAAAAAGAGATCCATTAATACTGCCTCCAGAATATAATACTTTACCTGAGCCTAATTCTGAAAATAAATCAAAAAAAAATGACAGTAACAATATTAATAAAATATTAAAACTTCCAGACCAGTCAACATCTAACACAACGGGATCTTCCTCAGTAGAAGAATCTATAATGAAAAATATTAGAAAGTGAAAAGGAACAAAAAAATAATTTATAAAAATTTCATTCAAAAAGAATTTTTTAATTTCAAAAATAATAAAAAGATAAACAAAAAATTCTTTGATATCTTAAATAATATTACTTTTAATTTAGACTCTTCTAAGAGCGCAATTAATTCTTTGAGTAATAAATTTAGATTTAATTTTAAAATTAAAGATTTAAATAGATTTAAAAAATTTAATTCAGTTGTAATCATAGGCATGGGCGGATCTATATTAGGTGCAGAAGCAATTTATTTTTTTTTAAAAAAAAAAATTAAAAAAGATTTTATATTTTTAAATAATATTGATGAAGATGAATTACAAAGAATTAAAAGTAAACAAAAACTCAGTAAAATTCTTTTTATAATAATATCTAAATCAGGTAATACAATTGAAACATTGTCTAATATTAGAGCTCTAAAAATTATAAAAAAAAGAAGTAAAAATATAATTATAATTTCAGAAAAAAAACAAAATCCCCTTTATTTATTGTCAAGAAAAATGGAAATTTTTCATATCGAACATAAAAGCTATATTGGAGGCAGATATTCTGTTTTATCAGAAGTAGGAATGGTTCCTGCTTACTTGATGGGAATAAATATTTTAAAATTAAGAAAAAATTTACTCAATCATTTTAAAGCTAGAAATAGAAATTATTTAAAAGATAGTTCATCAAAATTAGCAAGTATTCTACAAAGAAAGAAATTAAATAATTTAATTTTCTTCAATTATGTTCCACAGTTAAATAAGTTTTTATATTGGAATCAGCAACTTATAGCAGAAAGTTTAGGAAAGAAAGGAAAAGGTTTTTTGCCCGTAATATCTTCAGCACCAAGAGATCATCACAGCTTATTACAACTTTATTTAGATGGACCTAAAGATAAATTATTTTATGTTTTCAGTTCTGATACTAATAATAAAAGTTTAAATCGAATTAAGATAGCTCAAAAAAATGCTTTTTTAAAAGTATTAAAAAAAAAGAGAATTCCATTTAGAGAATTTAAAATTGGAGATATAAATGAACAGGCTTTAGGCGAGTTGTTTTCATATTTTATATTAGAAACAATAATTGTAGGAAAATTAACAAATATCAATCCTTTTGATCAACCAGCTGTCGAAGACGTAAAAGTTTATACAAAAAATATTTTATCTTAGGAATTTCCCAAATATTATTTTTGAGCGACCATATTGCTTAGTTAGTATAGGAGATAAAATATCCTTAAAATTTTCAAAAGATTTTCGTTCTCGATGAATTATAATAAGATGATTTTTTTTATAATTTCTATTTTGTTTAATTAACTTTAATTTTTGAAGATAAGATTCATCTGCAAAAGGAGGGTCCAAGTAAATTATTTCAAACTTTTCAGAAATATCTTTTTTTAAAAAATTATCTATCTCATCTATTTCGACAGTAGCATTTTTATTTACACCCAGATTTATTAAGTTTTTTTTTAAAATTTCACCAGCATTTATATCTTTTTCAACAAATGTGATTTTTTCTGCTCCTCTTGAAATGCATTCCAATCCAAAAGAACCAATTCCAGAATAAAGATCTAAAATATTAGAATTTCTTATGTTTACATTTAACAAATTTGAGTGAATTATAATATTAAAGATACTTTCTTTAACGGAGTCCTTTAAGGGTCTGGTTATAGAAGATTTTAAAAAAGATATAGTTTTTCCTTTTAATTTTCCACCTATTATTCTCATAAGTTATTTTAAATTACTCTCCAACCAATATCTTTTCTATAAAAACCATGTTTCCAATTAATCATTTTAATTGTTTTAATGATATTTTTTCTTATTTTTTTGAAGACTTTGCCAGTAGATGTAATATTTAACACTCTACCACCATTAGAGAATAATCTATTATTTTTTAACTTTGTTCCAGCATGAAAAATAAATGAATTTTTAAAAAGTTTTAATCTATCAATGTTTTTGATCAATCTATTTTTTTTAATTTTTCCAGGATATCCTTTTGAACACAAAACAATAGTCATGCACTTTAGTTTCTTCCATTTTATTTTAATTTTATTAAGTCTATTGTTGATTGATGCATTAAAAATTTTAACTAAGTCAGTTTTTAATCTAGGTAAAATTACTTGGCATTCAGGATCTCCCATTCTAACATTATATTCTATAAGATAAGGCTCACTATTTATTATCATTAAACCAACATACAAGAATCCTGTGTAAGGTTTTTTTTTATTTTTTAAGGCTAGCAAAGTAGGTTTTACAATTTTTTTAATTATTTTATCTTCCAAATCTTTATTAACAATTGGTGCAGGGGAGTATGCCCCCATACCACCGGTATTAGGGCCTTTTTCATTTTCACCTACACGTTTATGATCTTGCGCTGAGCCAAAAAATTTATAATTTTTTTTATCTACAATTAAAAAATAACTTGCCTCTTCACCTTTTAAAAATTCTTCAAGTACTAACTTTTTTGAAGTTTTGAACTTACCTTTAAATATTTCATTTGAAATAGTAAATATTTCTTTTTTAGTTTTACAAATAGCTACTCCTTTTCCAGCAGCTAGGCCATCTGCTTTTACAACTAACGGGAGCTTACTATCTTGCAAAAACTTAATTACATCTTTTTTATTTTTACATATTTTAAATCGAGCTGTAGGAATTTTGAATTTTTTACAAATTGATTTCATGAATGCTTTAGAACCCTCTAATTTTGCAGCATATTTATTTGGCCCGAATACTTTAATTTTATGTTTATTTAAAAAATCTACTATTCCTCGAACTAGAGGCTCCTCTGGACCAACAACTACTAAGTCTATTTTATGGGATTTAATGGTTTTGAGTAATTTTTTAAAGTTTAAAAAATCTAGGTCTATATTTTTTGCAATTTTCGCAGTTCCTGCATTTCCGGGAATACAAATTATATTTTTAGATAATTTAGATTCGTATATTTTTTGGCATAAAACATGCTCTCTACCGCCGCTACCTATTAAAGCAATATTCATATGAAAAGATATATAATATATAATTTATAGATGAATAAAAAAAAAGCTAAACTTCATTATAAGCATAACTCATTTGATATTATAGAAGAAGGAAGCTTTGTAGTTTGCGCTATTTCTGGAAAAGAGATCCCGATAGAAAATTTAAATTATTGGAATGTAGAGTTGCAAGAAGCTTACTTTTCACCTTTAGAAGTTGATGAGCGCTATAAAAAGTTGAAAAATAAAGAATAATTTTATTATTTATTTCCATCTATCATGTGTCCAAATCCATTGATTTGGATTTTTTATAATCATGTTTTCTATTATTTTATTTAATTTTTCAGAGACCTCAGATGTATCTTTAAAGTTAGATGGCTTAATTGGTTCGTATACTTTCATCTTAAATAAATTACTATTTGTTCTTTCGATAAATATTGGAACAATGTCTAACTTATACTTTAAGGCTAGCTGTCCAGGCAAAGTTGTAGTAAGAGCCTCATCGTTAAAAAATTTAATTTTTTCACCTTCACTAACTCTTTGATCGACCATAAGAGCGATGCTATGATTATCTTTTATATATTCAACAGATTCTTTTACACCCCTACGTCCTTTTTTGATTTGATTTTTACATACATATTTTTTTCTAATAAGTTCCATAAATGGGTTTAGAAAGAAGTTATTAAGAGGTCTATAAATAGTTGCTAGATTAATTTTTTTTTTTGTAATTTCCATGGACATAAGTTCAAAGTTTGCAAAGTGCCCCGATATAAATATAACTGGTTTATTATTTATAGATATTTTGCTTAATATATTTTCTCCTTCAATGTCTATATGTGATTGTCCTTTTTTAAAATTATTTAAAAAAATGTATTCAATGAAAGTCATACCGTAATTGGACCACATGTTTGATGTTATTTCTTTTTTTTCTTGATCGGAAAGTTCATTAGAAAACTTTAATAAGTTTTTATTAATAATATTATTCGATCTAATTATAGGACCTATTTTTTTGAATATTAAAGAAAAAACTTTTCTACTCAATGAAAGACCAATTAATTTTGCTATTAAAAAAAATAAATAAACGAAAAATGCTTCAAAAAAATATTTAATTGGTTTTATCATGTGTAATTTAAAATTTGATTTATTAATTTATCTTTTTCTAAAATTTCTAACTTTATTTTTAGAAATTTAATATTTTTAAATCCGTAATGTTTAATTCTAAAATAATCTTTTTCAGTTGTTACGAGTTCCAAATTATTCTTAAAAGACTCATCAACTATTTTTTGAATTTCTGATTTACTAAATTTGTAATGATCTGGAAATGCAAGTTTTGTTTGCACATTAAGATTATTGTCACCTAATAATTTAAAAAAATTACTTGGGTTTCCAATTCCAGCAAAAGCAAAAAGATTTTTATTTCTAAATTCTTCAATATTTTCTGGTAAATATTTTGAGTAAAAAATTTTAACTTTATTTGAAATACTTAAGATCTTTTCTTCAAATAATTGATTTTTACTACCATTAATTAAAACTATTTGAGTTCTTTTTATAGCATTCATGTTTTCTCTTAATGGTCCAGCAGGAAGCGTCATGCCATTACCAATTAACTGATTGCTATTAAAACATAATATATTTAGATTTTTTTTTATGGAATAATCTTGAAATCCATCATCTAGAATAGCCACATCATATTGTTCTTTTTTAGCAATGTTTATAGCTTTAGATCTTTGTTTATTTAAGAAGAGACAGTCTAGACTACTATCGATTAAGTTATGTTCGTCAATATGTTCAGAATAATATTTTTTTATTATAGCAGGTTTTTTATTATGTTTTCTTAATTCTTTAGCAATGAAGATAGTTAAAGGTGTTTTCCCAGTTCCACCCAAATAGATATTTCCAATACAAATCACTGGAATTTTAAATGAATGTTCAAAGGTAAGTTTTTTTTTAATTATAATTAATATTTGTAAAAGAAAAGATATAGGTAACAGCAATAAAGATATCAAATTATTATTTTTTTCCCAAAATTTAGGTTTTAGAATTTTCATTTTTTATAGATAAGCTTAGTTCATTATAGGTTTCTTCTAATATTTTTTTTCCAAGATTATCAACAACTGATATTTTATTATCATAAGTTTTGTTGAAATTATTTAGGTCTTTTATTAAACAATCAGATAATTCCATTTCGTTGCGAATGATTTTAGAAATTTTTAATTTATTTAAAAGCTCATATATTTCCTGAAAATTACTTATAAATGGCCCATGATAGATTTTGCAACTAAGTTTTGCAGCTTCAATTGGGTCCTGACCACTAACATGTTTTAATTTTTTGAGCATAGATTTTCCGATGAACACACTTTTACAAGATTCTAAGTAATCAGATATAACTCCATATGAATTTACAATAATTATTTCACTTTCAGGATTTATTGATTCATGGTCGGATAAAATCTGCGTTTTTAAATTAAATTTATTGCAAATTAATTTTATATTATGAGACCTGTCTATATGTCTTGGAATTATAATTGTAACAATGTTATTATGAATCTTTTTTATATTGAGATGAGTTTTTATACAGAATAAATCTTCTCCCGGATGAATACTAATAGCACACCAAAATCTTAGATTTTTAAGAGTATTTTTGTTTTGAGTTAATTTGTTCGTTGATTTTATTTCTGCGCTTAATTTTAAATTTCCTATATGTTTAACTTTTTTTGCATTTAGTTGTTCGAGATAATTCTTTGATTTGTTGCTTGAAGCTAAACACAGGTCAAAAGTTCGAAAAATTTTTTTAGCTACATTAGGAATTAATCTCCATCTTAAAAATGTTTTTTTTGTTATTCTTCCATTTAATAGAATTAGTGGAATATTTCTTTTTTTGATTTCAAAAAGAAAATTTGGCCATATTTCTGAGTCAACAAATAAGATTAAATCTGGTGACCAGCCTTCTAAAAATTTTATGATAATATTTTGTTTATCTATTGGAAAGAATCTATGAATTATATTTTTTTCATTAGACAATTGTTCTGCAATTAATTTAGCAGAACTTGTTGTGACTGATGTAATTAAAAATTCAAATTTATTATTTGTATTAAGCTTTTTAATTAATGGAATTATACTTTTTAGTTCTCCAATGCTTGCCGCATGAAACCAAATTAATTTTTTATCTTTATTTTTAGTTATATTAAATGATGAAATAAAAATTTTTTCTTTAAATCTATCCTTGTCTTCTTTTTTAAACCACACTCTTACGAAAATTAAAATTATTATTATTGGAAATAAAATATTTATAAGATAGCGATAAATAAGGGTCATTATTTATTTTAATTGATTTTTATAAAGAGATTTATATTCCTCACTATTTTGAATAAGTTGTTCATGGTTTCCCGAGTCTATAATTTTACCCTTTTTCATTAAAAATATTTTATCTGCATTGTGGATTGTTGAAAGTCGGTGCGCTATAATAATTGTAGTTCTTCCTTTTATTAAATTATTAATGGCATGTTGTACAATTCTTTCAGCTTCTGTATCTAAAGAAGATGTGGCCTCATCTAATAAAATGATTGGAGATTTTTTTAGGATCGCACGTGCGATGGATATTCTTTGCTTTTGTCCACCTGAGAGCCTGATACCATTTTCTCCAACAATAGTCTCATATTTTCTAGGTAGTTTTTCAATAAATTCATCCGCAGCAGCAAATTTGCAGGCCTGTTGAATGTTTTCTTCAGAGGCGTTTGGGTTAGCATAAGCAATATTATTCTTAATTGTATCGTCAAACAAAATCACATCTTGGCTTACTAATGATATTCTTTTTCTTAAGGACTTGAGTCTAATTTTCTTAGTATTTTGATCATCAATTGTAATTTCACCATCTTGAGGATCGTAAAATCTTGGTATTAGATTTATAATGGTGCTTTTACCAGCGCCACTTTGACCAACTAAAGCAGTAATTTTTCCACCTTCAATTTTCAAGTTTATATTGTTAATTGCTTTTTCATTTGTAGACTTATATTTAAAATTAACATTACTGAATTTAATTTCACAATTTTTAATTTGAAGTTCAGGCAAATGATCTTCATCTTTGATGTTAATTGGTTCGTCTATTACAGAGAAAATTCTATTGGCCGCTGCGCCACCTTGGTATGCAACCATATGAATCGTAGCTAATGACCTAATTGGCTGATAAGCTAACATCATAGCCGCAAGAAAAGAAAAAAAATTATTTATCTCTAGTTCTCCGGCATTAATTAATTTACCAGAATAAAAAATAAATCCCGCTATCATAAATCCTGTTAAAGTTTCCATAATTGGAGTGGCTCTAATCATGATGCTTGCTATTTTAATATTTTTACCTATCAAAGAAGATATAACTTTAGTTGCATTTTCATTTTCTGTATCTTCTTTTTGATAAATCCTAATCATTCTGGAGCCTCGAAATATATCTGACAAAAAAGATGTTAAATTTCCTGCTATTTCACCAGCCTCTCCTTGAACTTTCCCAATTTTTTTCCCTAGGTTCTTTGCTAAACCTGCTGCTAAAGGAATCATAAAAATAGCAAAAATTGCTAATTTCCAATTTTGATAAAACATAACTGCAACTAAACAAATTGCAGAAAAACTGTCTTTCATTAAGTTTAATACTCCCGTACTAACTAAATTTTGAACCTGTCCTGAGTCGAACATAATGTTCCCTATGTATTTACCTGAATGTCTAGAGTCTAATGTTTGAACATCAGAAAATAAGATCGTTTCTGCAATTTTTTTTTGTAACTCTCCAGCAATTCTTTGTCCAACAATTAGTATATTTAGTCTTGCGAAATAAAGAGACAAGCCTTTACCCGTAAAAGTAAAAATTATAGCTAAAGGTATTAACCAAGCTAGAGTTACATCTTTATCGATAAAAATTTTTTTTACAGCCGGATCTAATAACCATGCAGTAGTAGATGTAGTTAAACCAACCAATATGGACAATACAAGGCACAATAAAATTCTTTTAAAATGATATTTTACGTACTCTTTATAAAGTCTTTTTAAAGTAATTTTAAGTTCATCAAATTTCATGATTTAAAAAATATAGATAAAAAAATTAAAAGTCCGGATAGATTATTTGTTTTGAAAGCTTTTAAGCAACTATTGGGATTATCTTTTTGAAAAATTTTCAATTGATAAATTAAACTTAGAAAAAACATAAATAAAAATAAAGTAAAAAGGTTGAGTCCCATGTTTTCTTTAAATAAATAAGCTACAAGAGAAAAAGTTAATAAATAGCATGAGCTTACAAATAATTTTATGTTATTTTTAAATTTAATAGCAGTAGATTTGACTCCTATTATTTCATCATCTACTACATCTTGAACTCCATAAATGGTGTCATAGCCCAATGTCCAAAATATGGCTGAGATATAAAGTACAATTATTTCATAAGAAATGTTGTTATTTATAGCTGTCCAGGCCATTATAATCCCCCAATTAAAAGTTAGTCCTAAAAATAATTGAGGCCAATAAGTTATTCTCTTCATAAATGGATAAGAAAAAGCCAAAAGCATTGATCCTAATCCAAGAATAATCGTTAGAAAATTAAATTGAATTAAAATTAAAAATGCTAAAGCACATAAACTTATAATATAAAAAAAAGATTGTTTTATAGATATTTTCCCAGCTGCTATAGGTCTTTGTTTTGTTCTCTTAACTTCTTTATCAAGATCTTTATCGATAATATCATTAAATATGCAACCAGCACTTCTCATTAAAACTGAACCTAAAAAGAAAATAAGCAAATAATATAAAAAAGTATTCAGACTTAGATTTAAATTTAAATTATAAGCATAAGCTAAACCCCAAGAACAAGGCCAGAATAAAAGCATAAAACCAATTGGCTTATTTAATCTAGTTAAATTAATAAATATTTTTAAATGTTCCATGAAAATATGACTTGTAAATATCAAACACTATCTTCATAATCAATTTGATTCGATATGGATATAGATTACACAGTAGCAGCTTTAATGTTCCCAGCTATACCACTAATGATGACTATGTATGGTCATAGGTATCATACTTTGAGCGCTTTAATTAGAAGATTGCATGATCAGTATACTTTTGACAAACGTACACCTCCTGAATGGGAGAAGCAATTACACGTTTTAAATAATAGAACTAATTTATTAAAATATACTATGGGTTTTGCAGCTTTTGGTTTTCTTTTCAATATGATAACTGTTTTGATGCTCTATTTAGGCAGCACTCAAATAGCTAGAATAATTTTTGCAGGATGTTGTCTTTGTATGATTATTTCAATCTTTTTATTTCTACAAGAAATAAGGCTTTCAAATAAAGCGCTTAAATTTCATTTGAGCGATATGGAGTCGATGAAGAAAGATTTATAATTTTACTTTTTTTCTAAAAGATTTTTTTTAAACAACGATATGCCTTTATTTATCTTATGTTTATATGACTCCTTAAAAGTTTCTAATTGCCAACCTTTCATTCTTGTAGATATTTCTTCTAAATTTTTTGACTTCCATTCATTAGTTGTTTTTTCACTTTTCCATATTTTTTTTTCATCGTTTGTCCTTGCACACCCATAGCAATAACCAGTAACAGGATCAGTTTTGCAAATACTTATACAAGGAGAGATTACTTTATTTTCCATTAGGGAATTAATATAGCTGGACCCGTCAATTTTCTGGACTCTAAATCTTGGTGAGCTTGTTTTGCTTCACTTAATTTGTATTCTTTAAATATTTTTATTTTTACCATTCCAAATTTAATTTTTTCAAAAATTTCGTCAGCACCTTTTTGAATCTCTTGTCTGTTTGTGAAATAGTGACCAATAGTTGGTCTAGTTAAAAAAAGACTTTTAGACTGAATGTCTTTAGTTACGTTTACAGGATCTAAAGGTCCAGAAGCATTTCCGAAACTTACCATCATGCCTCTCGGTTTTAAGCATGCAATAGATCCTTTAAATGTATTTTTTCCAACTCCATCAAAAACTGCTGAAACTCCTTTATTATTGGTCAATCTCATAACCTCTTTTGTAAAATCATCTTTTGTATAATTAATAACATTGTCGTATCCATTAGCTTTTGCGATTTCTATCTTTTCATTAGAACCAACTGTGCCAATAACCTTAGCTCCAATGCTTTTAGCCCATTGAGCAAATATTTGCCCAACGCCACCAGCTGCAGCGTGAAATAAAATAGTTTCATTAGTTTTTAGTTTATAAGTTTTGGTTAACAAATAGTTAGTTGTTAAACCTTTCGTCATTAATGTTGCAGCTAATTTATATGAAATCCATTCAGGAATTTTTACAGCAATTTTTGCAGGTATTATTCTTTGTTGAGAGTATGCTCCTATTGGAATAGCAGCATAAGCAATATTGTCACCTTTATTGAACTCAGTAATATTTTCACCAACTTCATCAACTTTTCCAGCTGCTTCCAATCCTATGCCGCTCGGTAAAGGCAAAGGATATAGGCCTGACCTATGATAGGTATCAATATAATTTAATCCTATTGCATGATTAGTGATTTTTAACTCATCTGGCCCTGGTGATTTTATATCTACATCTTCAAGCTCCAAGACTTCTGGCCCACCATTTTTTTTAATAATTATCGATTTAGACATTTTAAAAGAAAGGTACTTGAACTTTTAATATTTAGCAAATGTTCCATTGTTATAGTCTTGAATAGCCTCAAGTATTTCAGCTTTAGTATTCATAACAAAGGGACCACCTCTAGCGATTGGTTCACCAATTGGCTTACCAGCAACAAAAAGAAATTCAGTTTTTTTATTTGCCATTACATTAAGTTTATTGCCTCTTTCAAGTAAAATTAAATTAGAGTCATTAGTTTTATTATGTTCTTTTTCTCCAATTTTTAGCTCTCCTTTGAGTAAATAAATAAAAGAATTATGTTCCTCTGGCACTTCACATTTAAACTCTTTTTTTTCATTAAGAATAATGTGAAAATAAATTGGTTCTACGTTGTGATTTGTTTGAGGACCTTCAGCTTTTTCATATTTTCCTGCTATAATTTTCACTGTCTTTTCACTATCTTTATGAACTCCAATTTCATTACTTTTTATATAAAGATACTCTGGTTTGTTCTTTTTCAATTT
>JACWDZ010000008.1 GCA_014653815.1 Pelagibacterales bacterium SAG-MED29
TTCCTTAATATATCTTCTTACCATTTCAGTGGATTTATGCCCTGTCATTGCCATTATACTTCTTTCCTCAGCGCCAGACTCAGCTGCTTATTCACCAAAGTTTAATAAAATAGTTGGAATAGCTATGATTGAAAAAAATTTTTGGGCAATATCCAAGAAATTTAAGATAAATATTGATGGAAATTTTGTCTCTGGAGAAACTTGTAATTTACCAATTGTATAATTAAATGAAAAAAGCAAAAATTTATATACCAACAAAAACAGCGATGCAGTCGGGTAGAGGTAAGCTTAAAAAATGGGTTTTAGAATTTGTAACTAAAGATTCTTCAATTAATCCTTTAATGGGTTGGGAAAGTTCTACGGATACACTTGGTGAGTTAATTTTAAAATTTTCATCTAAAGATCAAGCAGTTGAATACGCCAAAACGAACAATATTTCTTATACTGTTATAGAACCTAAAAAAAAAGAATTCGTTATTAAATCATATGCAGATAACTTTCTTAAAGATTAATTATGTGGCGTAGTTTTTTTAAAGATAAAAAGTGGTTTTATTGGTCTTACGGTGGTGGTTTTTTTATTTTGCTTTTATTAGTAAGCCAAACTTATTTGGACGTACTATTTAATAGTTGGTATAAGGATTTTTACGATATTCTTCAAACAGCAGAAAAAAGAAATATCTCTGAATTTTGGGATTCAATTAAAAAATTCCTTTATATTGCTTTACCTTATGTAACATTATTCGCGTTTACTAATTGGTTTACAAGACTTTGGGCCTTTAGATGGCGAGAAGCAATTACTTTTTCTTATATGCCATATTGGAGAGCTACAGAGGCAAAAGTAGAAGGTTCATCTCAAAGAATACAAGAAGATTGTATGGCATTTGCAAAAATAGTTGAGTCTATTGGTTTACAAGTTGTCAAAGCAATCATGACATTAATTGCATTTATACCTATATTATGGGCACTATCATCCAACGTAAGTGTTTCTTTTCTTAATAATGTTTCAGGATCATTAGTTTGGGTTGCTTTAGTGTTAAGTATTGGAGGTATTTTAATAAGCTGGTTTGTTGGAATTAAACTTCCAGGTTTAGAATATAACAATCAAAAAGTTGAAGCAGCTTTTAGAAAAGAATTAGTTTATGGAGAAGATGATAGAAAGAATTATGTTCAAGCTCCTACAATTTTGCAATTATTTACTGGAATCAAATATAATTATCATAAACTATTTTTACATTATGGATATTTTGATCTCTGGGCGATATGGTATCGCCAGTTGTTTGTTATAGTGCCTTTCTTAATTATGGCTCCAGGTTTATTTACAGCAGCTTTTACGCTTGGTATCATGATGCAAGTAGTTAATGCCTTCGGAGAAGTAAAAGATGCTTTTTCTGTATTTTTATATAATTGGACCAGAATTACAGAATTAAGATCTATTTATAGACGTCTTATGGAATTTGAGACTGCTATTAATTTCAAAAATAAGTTGAGAAAACCAAGAAAATCTGATGTAAGAGCTTAATGGAGCTCTATCTCAAACTCATCGACGTATTATTTCCTGTTTTTTTTGTTATAGGCGTTGGATATTATCTTGGAAAAAAAGATCCAAATTTTGATACTACATTTATAACTAATTTTGCTGGCAATATCGGTACACCAGCAATGATTTTTTACACAATCACAACTACTGGAATTACACTTGATATATTTATTGAATATTTCATTTATGCTTTGATAGTAATTGGAGGTTTTTCTTTAGTTGGATTGTTTTTTTTATTTATACTTAAAAAAGACGTTATTAGTGAATTACCGCCTTTGATACTTCCCAATACCGGAAACATGGGTGTCCCAATATGTCTTTTTGCTTACGGAACAGTAGGGCTAGGAGTGGCTTCAGCTATTGCTTCAGTAATAATACTTCTCCATTTTACCATAGGTGTATTACTGGCTAAAAAAAGTTTTTCACTCGAAATTCTTATTAAAAATGTTCCAATTTATGCTATTTTAGCATCAGTTGTTTTTTTGTACTTTAGATGGGATGTTCCAGGGTACATTGAAAACACTACTTTTCTTTTGACATACACAACTATCTTTTTAGTTTTGATGTCTTTAGGAATTGCATTATCTAGATTTCAAGTAGTTTCCTGGACTAAAGCTTCAATTTTAGGAGCTGTTAGAGTCATAATAGGTCCTATTATAGGGTTTAGTTTAATCAAATATTTGGATCTAGATGGATTTGCTGCAGGTGTTTTATTAATTCAATCCTCAATGCCTAGTGCAGTTTTAACTTATTTGGTTGGTTCAATGTATTCAGATAAAAAAGTTGTTGATAGCGTTGCAAGCGTTATTGTAACATCTACAGTTATGTCTTTAATTACAGTGCCGATAGTCGTATTTTATAGTTTAAAATATTTTCAATAAATACAATGACTTATACAAAGATATTAAAGTATATTATTATCATATTAGTAAATATTACTTACTTATAATAGAAAATACCTCAAAAAACGTTGATAATTAATGCTTATTTAAGCTTTCTTAAAGCATTAAAAAATAAAAAAAAGATTAATTATTTAAAAAAATGTTTAAAAATAAGGGAAATACCAGAATAAGAGTTAAAAAATTCAATAATACCAACTATTTTAGTCGACTTAAAAGCCTCAAATAGCAACAATTCTAGGAGCTTTGCAATACAGGAATATAGCGTTTAAACGGCCATAGAGGGCTAATTTTTTGATATTGTTATGTGCAGAGTACAACTAACTGGTGAATCAAATAAAAAAGCAAGTGTAGTGGGGTAGTTCGACTAAATCGCCCGTAAAATAACAATTCTAGACGATTATACCCTCTTTTTTTAGTAGTAATTTCTTAACTTTAACACCACCTATTCCTGAATATCCTCCTAATAAGCCATCTGATCTAATCACCCTATGACAGGGTATTTTTGGCGCAAAAGGGTTCTTTCCCACAGCATTGGCAACAGCTCTTGCTGATTTAGGCCTATTTATACCTATAGCAACCTGTTTATAGGTCTTTACGGTGCCTTTTCTTATAGTTTTAAGATAATTCCATACCTTTTTTTGAAATTTAGTTCCTATAAAATCATTATTTGACGGGCGATTTAGCTTCATTTTGAGTATTTAGCAAACTGTTTAGAACCCTTAATTGGCCCCACAAAAATCAAGGTCCATGCTGATTTTCCTTTTGGAATCCTTAAACTATGCCTATCTGAGGCCTTTCTAAAGCCTATATAGCCTGGACCTCTCCAGAAAGTCCCATTTTCATTGGTTTCCCAGTACCCACCTTTAAGGATTATTGTTATATATGACCAATAGTGGTCATGCAGATCTCCTAAATCACTCTTTAAGATCTTATGAATGAGAATATTGAAAGGAAACCACTTTGGTCTTCTTCGAAATAGCAAATAGTATCTCACCATGAATGGCTCAGCTTTGTCGTAGTCAGGCCAGCTAGGTCCACGATCCAAAAGTAATCTTTTTCGACTCTCAAACATGTATTGAATTTAAACACTTGACACTAGAAATCATCTATTATATTACTATCGATAATTAATGGTTATCAATAGTAATATATAGAAAATTATGAAAGATCTAGTAACTGATATTAAATCTCTCCAAGAAGAAACATTAAAAAACTTACAAAGCTCCAAAGCTATGAATACTGTAAGAGCTTATAAATCTGACTTTAAAGATTTTGGACTATTCTGTGTGAAGAATGGACTTAAAAACCTACCCTCAGATCCAAAAATAGTATCTTTGTATTTAACCCATCTTTCTACAAAAGAAGTAAAATTAAGCACAATTAAGCGTAGATTAGTGTCAATTGGAGTGATCCATAAGATGAAAGGACATTATCTAGACACAAAACATCCGGTAATCGTTGAGAACTTAATGGGTATAAAACGAAGAAAAGGTACAATTCAAAAAGGAAAAAAACCTATATTAATCAATGATTTAAAAAAAATACTTAAAGTTATTGATGAGCGAAATATCCAAGATATAAAAAAATTAAGAGATAAATCGATAATATTAATAGGATTTTCAGGAGGCTTTAGAAGAAATGAAATAGTTTCTCTAAACTATGAAGACCTAGATTTTGTCCATGAGGGGCTTAAAATTACAGTTAAAAGGTCTAAAACAGACCAATTTGGAGAAGGATCAATAAAGGCTCTACCCTATTTTGAGAACAGCGTATATTGCCCAGTTACAATTTTACAAAGGTGGTTAAATATATCAAAAATAAGGAAAGGATCGCTATTTAGAAGATTCTCAAAAGGATCAAAACTGACAAATGACAGATTAACAGATCAAACAGTAGCTTTATTGATTAAAGATTATTTAAATATTGCTGGAATTGATAGCAAAAATTATTCTGGACATAGTTTAAGATCAGGTTTTGCAACATCTGCAGCTGAGTCTGGCGCTGAGGAAAGAAGTATAATGGCAATGACAGGGCATAAATCCACTGAAATGGTAAGAAGATATATTAAGGAAGCCAATTTATTTAAAAATAATGCATTAAATAAAATTAAATTATGAGAGAAATATTAAATAAAATTTCAATAGTTTTGGTTTGTTATAAAAGTTCATTTAAAATAAAAAAAATTGTACAAAAAATACCAAATGAAACAAAAATTTATATTATTGATAATTCTAAAGATTATTCTTTAAAAAAAATATTTAGAAGTAAAAAAAACTTAAAAATTTATTTTAAAAAAAATGAAGGTTATGGATCTTCAATAAACTTTGCAGCGAAAAGAATTAAAACACCATATTTTTTAGTTTTACAACCTGATGTTACAGGAATTAAAAAAAGCTCATTAATAAAATTCTATCAATATGCAAAAAAAATAAAAGACAAATTTTCAGTTATTGGTCCCCACTTTTTAAATCCCTCTAAAAGCGGTCATTTTCAAACAAGTCTAAAATACAAAATAAAAGAGATTCATAATGTTCATGGATCAACCATGTTTTTTAATAAAAAAATATTTAATAGAAACAAAGGTTTTGATAAAAATATTTTTTTATACTGGGAAGAAACAGATTATACCAAAAGAGCTAATAAAAATGGTTTTAAGGCATACCAACTAAATATAGTTAAGGTTAAACACGAAAAAGGTAAAGCAGTTAAAACCAGCAATCTCAAAGATATAGAGAAATTAGAAAATCTCTACACATGGCATTTTATATGGTCAAAATTTTACTACTTTGAAAAATATTATGGAAAGTTTTTATCTTTAATATATTTTACTCCAATTTTACTTAGAATTTTATTTAGAATGTCTTTTTATAAATTTATTAACAGCAATAAATTTTTTAAATATTATTGCAGATGGGACGGTTTAAAAAATTCGATTTTACATAAAAAATCCTTTATGAGGTTAGAAAATATACCAACAAACTTATAATATTTTACTTAATAATAATTGATTTTCTGTTTCAGCTAATATTTTAAAATCATTTTTGACAAAATAATCTTTTGAGTAAAGAGTTTTAGCCCCTTTATCATCCAATAAGATTAAAGAATTGTCTTTTAGCTTGTCAATCGATGCTTTAGCTTCATTCAGTTGGTGTTTTGAAGCAAGTTCAACATTATGACCGTCAAACGAATCTAAATATAAAAGGTCTATTTTTTTATGAAATTCCTGAAGAAAAATAACGCTATCTTTTGTATAGAAATTTACATTAGAATTATACTTTTTAGTAAAACCTTTAGCATTATTAATATTTTCCACAGAAATATCACAACTATGAAGTTCTCCTTTTATAAAATGAGCAAATTCTGAAAACATTAATGTACTCATCCCATCTTTCCAATTATATTTTGTGAAAAATAAAAACTTTTTCTTTCCTCTAGATGTTCCTGTTTCAACAATAGTTTTAAAATTTCTTTTTAGAGCTATCTCTAATGTTTTTTTAAACATATTAAATCTAATATTTTGTTTTTTATTATATGATTCAACAAATTTCATGAATTGTTAATTATATCTTCAGATAATTTTAAAAAATTGTCTCGATATATAAGTTTATAGTTTTTCATATGATTTGTAATTTTAGAATAGTGAACATCTTTATCTTTTTCTATAATGTCTAAAATCTTAATATTATAATTTGAAGCAATATGTGTAAATGCTCCATGACATGTTACAAATAAAGAACTTTTAGAAATTATGTGAGATACTGAGAAAAAATTTTCATTTATTAATAAATGTGCCTTTGTGTTATTTAAATCTATTTCGTACACAAATTCATTAATTTTATTAGAAGAACCTTTAAGTTCATTTATAATTTTTGTTTCAATCATTCCTGTGGTTACGACTATCTTTTTGGATGTTTTTTTCGCAAGTTTCGATAGAAAATTAATAAAGTCTTTTAAATTAATATTTATATCAGTAAGTTCTGTTGCTTTTTTAAATAATTTTGAATAATTTTTGATTTCCCACTTTTCATCATAATGAAATAATAAAAAATCCAATTTTTCTAAGTTTAATAAGTTATTATGTGAGTATTCATTTATAAATTGATCTTTTCTTAAATAGTGAAAGTCTTCATCCTTTAAATCGTAATTAAGAGACGTACAATTATTTTTTAATATATCTTTTGCCGTCTGTTTATTAAAACTATCGTTATCTAAAAAAACATTTTTATAAAAAAAACTGAGTAAGTTTTTTTGCATTTTTTTGGAGACATTAAATATTTTATTCCTTGATTTTAAAAAAATACTTAAAAAAATTGATCTATTTTTTTTATCTGCAATTATAATATTGTCATATTTTTTTTTTCTTAGTTGCAATAATAAGTTAAATCTATCAGCTATATTTTTTGACTTTAAAACAAACACTTCATCAACAAAATTATAATCTCTTATAAAATCTTTATTTTTATTAGATGCAACTATAGATATCTTTGAATTTGAATCGTTTCTCTTTATTGCTTTTATAAGAGTTGATGTTATTAAGAAATCTCCTATCCGATCAGTTCTAAAAATAAGATAATTCATAAAACTTAATTTTATCTTGGGATTTTTCTAATAAAATTCAAAAAATTCTTTTTAATATATTCAAGATCTTTATTTCTTAATCCATGATGGCAACCTATTAAAATACCATTTTCCATTACGTTATTGCTGTTTACCTCTGCATTTTTCACCTTTTTATATTTTCTTTTTTTCATTATTGGTTGTCTTAAAATATTACCTGTAAAAATAGTTCTTGTTTGAATGCCTTTTTTTTCTAGAAATATTTGTAATTTTTGTCTTTTTATTTTAGATGTTGATTTAATTATTACAGGATAGGCTAACCAAGGTGTTACCAGACCTTTAAGTTGGACAGGTAATTCAAAAAAATTTGGAAACTTTGAAAAAAAAAATTTTAGGTTTTCAAAATTAGAAACTCTATCTTTGATATTTCTTGGTAATTTCTTTAATTGTTCTAATGCAAAAGCAGCTGAGATTTCAGAAGGTAAAAAATTATAACCTATGTCATGAAAAATGTATTTTCCATCATAAGGTATACCGTCTACCTTGACACTTAATCTTTTTTTTATTCCTTCAGATTCATTAAAAATAGCTGATGACCTTCCCCATCCCCTGAGTAATTTTGCTCTATCATATGTTTTTTTATCGTTAAAACAAACCATGCCACCAAATCCTGCTCCAGTTATTATATGTGAAGCATACATACTGTTAGTCGTAATATCGGAATAGTTTCCTAAATTTTTTTTATTCAATCTGTAGCCAATAGTATCAGCTGAATCTTCTATAATCTTAAGTCTATTTTTTTTTGCCAATAAATAAATTTTTTTCCAATCAGGAACATTACCTAATAGGTTTGGTATCATAATTGCTTTAGTCTTTTTATTAATTGCTTTTTTTATTTGATCTAAATTAGCTATAAAAGTATTTTTACCAACATCTATAAAATGAGGTATTAAACCTAATTGATATATGGGCGCTACAGTTGTCGAAAAAGTTAAAGTTGTGGTTATAATTTCACTTCCTTTTTTTAAGTTCAAGGATGCAAGAGCTAAAAGATTTGCTGAAGATCCAGAATTTACCATTAGACCATATTTTTTTCCGAATGATTTTGATATTTTACTTTCAAGATTTTTGACAGCAGGTCCATCAATTAAAGTAAGAGATTTATCTTTAAGAACTTTTAAAGAAGCTTGAATTTCTTTTTGACCATAAACAGCTTTTCCATAATAAATTTTCATTTTAATTATTCCATAAATAATTTTTTTTATTGTTAATACCTAAGGTTTTATCAATAATAAATTCAGCAACTAAAGTTGAATTAAAATATTTCATATATTTTTCTTTACCATTTCTTCCTAAAATTTTTCTTAATTTTTCATCGTTTGCAAATTTTATAATTTTTTCAGAAAGATCATTAATGTTCTTATAAAAAACCATTTCCTTATCATTAAAAAAATCTCTATATTGAGTTTTTTCATCTATTAAGCAAACTAGTCCATTGCCCATTATTTGAGTAATTCTGTCACTACTATAATACTTTATGGCGTCTCCTCTACTTAAATTTAATCCCATTTTAGCATTTTCAATAGTTTTAAAATAATGATCCGCCCAGATTGGTTGAATATTGTTTATACCGTAAACGTCAAACTTTGTATTAGGAGTAAGGTCAATTAATTTGTTGACGAAATTAACCCTATCATCAGTTTTACCTTGTTTTAGCACTCCCCTATGAACCCCATGGCTTAGAGCAAAAAAGACATCTACATTACAGGATTTATTAAAATTATTTAAAGTTTCAAAAGATTTGTCCGCAGGATTAGGTATATAGAATGATTTATCTTTTGGTATAAAACTGAGAACTGACGGACTTGTTGTTAAAAAAGTAGCATCAACATTATTGATTTTGTTCAAAATACGATCTTTATTTCTTTTAAAGTCAGGGCCTTTTTTATTTAAAGGGTCAAGAAACCATTGGCCAATTCTTACATTTGGGTAATCATTTTTGAGTTCGTCTATCTGTTCAGGGGATATTAAATCAGCGTGACCGAGCATGATAATATCAGGTTTATAATTATAACAAGTTTTTTTAAGCTTATCATTTAATGTTTTAGCGCCTTTGAAATCCTGAAATGATTTATAATATTTTTGAATATCTCTATCACTAAAACCTAAGACACTATGGCCCAGTCTTATAAATCCATTGTTTATTCTACGCCCCGTATTAAAAAAAAGCCTACCATCTAATCTTTCATTAAAATTAGTTATATGAAGGATTCTTAAATTATCAAGTTTTTTCTTTGTATTGAAATTTGTGATTTTATTTATTTTATCAGATCTATAATTGTCTATTAAATTTGAAATAAATTTATGTGTTAAATAAAAATTTTTTATAGAAAGACGTTGAATTTTTTTTCTTAAATTCGTTTCATTAATTAATTCATTTAATGATTTTTCTAAATTTTTAATAGACAGACTTTGTAAAATTTTTGCATTAGTTACAGTTTCAGGTAATCCACCACGTTTTGTAATAATTACCGCACAACCATTGGCAGCAGCTTCTAGACTAGTTCTTCCGAATGGTTCTTCCCATCTAGAACAAGCTACTGCTATACTTGTTTTTTTAAAAATTTTTATTACTTCTTCATGTTTTTTAAAGCCAAGTATATCCGCATTTTTATGTGAAAGTTTAATTTTTTCTCTTTTTTCATCACCAATTATTTTAGCTCGCCATTGAGGATACTTGTTTAAAACTTTAATAATAGCTTTAGAAAATATGTCATAACCTTTTGCTCTATTTAACTTTCCTACAAATGTGATCCATTTTTTTTTATTTTGAATTAATTTTAAGGAACCTTTTTCAGCGGATTGATAAAAAACAGCTAATTTATTACTATTAACAAATTTATTTTCTAAACCTTGTAAAAATCTTTTTTTTGACCAATTGCTATTAAAAATTATCTTATAACATTGTTTAAGAAGAAATTTTCTATCATTAATTGATTTAGAACCATCCATTGAAAGAGGATCGTTATGAAAATATAAAGCTAATACCTTTTTACTGTCTTGAGATGAGATAATTTTTACATAACTTGGTCTATTATGTATCTCAATTATTGATGAATTTTTCTCTTTTTCCAGTTTGATAAATTTATTTACATAATTTCTAGTTTGACTTGTTAAAGGAATATTGAGTAAAGATATATTTCTATATTTTATCGGAAATTTTTTTTTTAGTTTAGTACTTCCATAAACAATAATATTTTTTTTAAAAATGCTTTTTTTACTAGTTTCATACACAAACAAAGATACTGCACCAGGATATTCTGGCGAAAAATTTTCTTTATATGGAAGTAAAATAGAAATTTTCATATATTATTGTTTTTAATTTTATTTCTTAATGTTCTATTTTTCTTTATATAATATTCTCTAGAAATTGCTTTGTTTTTTTGATTTAAAGATCTCTTTATAGATCAATTTCCAAGTTCTTCCTCTGGTAAATTTAGCTCCTTTTCCAGAATTATGAAGATGCATCCTTTCTTTAATATTTTTAGTATATCCAACGTAAGTAACGGATTTGCCACCCTGAGATTTGAGCATATAAACATAATAGCTCATTAATTTCAGCAAATGCCTAGATGAGTATACTTAACATTGAGATAATCTTTAATAGCCATAGAGCCACCTTCTCTGCCATACCCAGTTTGTTTAATTCCGCCAAATGGGGCCTCTGGAAGAGCTACAACAGCTGTATTTACAGCTACAGTGCCTGTTTCCATTAATTCCGAAGCTTTATGCGCTTGTTTTAAATTATTAGTATAGAGGTAACTAGCTAAACCTAAATCATTATTATTTGCTCTTTTGATAACTTCATCAAAATCTTTAAATGAAAGAATAGGAACCAATGGACCAAAAGGTTCCTGGTTCATGATAGTAAAATTATCTTTAACATCATCAAATATTGTAGGTTCATAAAAATAACCTTTGTTAAATCCGGCTGGTTTTTTTCCACCACAAAGAATTCTCGCACCTTCTTTTTTGGTAGTTTCAACTAAGGCCTCTATTTCATCCAACCTTTTTTTTGTCGTTAATGGACCTAAAATTGTATTTTTTTCTAATCCATTTCCTATCTTTAATTTTTTTGTTTTTTCGACCATTAATTTTGTAAAATCATTTTTTTTACTTTCATGAATATAAAAGCGACTTGGGGAAATACAAACTTGACCATTGTTTCTAAATTTTGCAAAAATAGCCATATCAGTAACTTTATTTAAATCAACATCATCAAAGACGATAAAAGGAGAATGACCACTTAATTCCATTGTTACTCTTTGAACTTTATCTGCAGCTTTTTTTAAAATAAGTTTTCCAACTCTTGTTGAACCAGTTATTGAAACTTTCTTAATTATGTTTGAAGATAATAATTGATCTGAAATGTATGCTGGATCACCTGATAAAAGATTAATTACCCCCGGCGGAACGCCTGCTTCGTTACAAATATCAACTAATTCCATTACAGCACCTGGAGTAATTACATCTGGTTTAACGATTACTGAGCATCCTGCTGATAAAGCTGTAGAAATTTTTCTTGAGGCAAGAGTAATTGGAAAATTCCATGGAACTAAAGCAGCAACAACACCTACAGGCTGGTAATAAACATGAATTCTTGTATCGGGTGATCTCCCTTGTAATGTTTCACCGTAGATTCTTTTTGCTTCTTCAGAGCTCCATTCAAAAATATCTGCAGCACCATTAGCCTCTCCAACACTTTCAGATAGAGGTTTTCCTACTTCCAGTGTTAACCATTTAGACAAGGATTCATTTCTTTTTCTTATTAATTCAGAAATTTTTCTTATTATTTTAGATCTTTCCCAAGGAGAAGTATTTTTCCAAATTTCAAATCCTTTAGCAGCAGATTTAAGACACAAATTAATATCTTCTTTATTAGCTTTCGAAGCTTTACCAATAAGTTCTTCTGTAGCTGGATTTATAACTTCGTAGGTTTCTCCGCCAGACGAACTTTGCCATTTACCATCTATAAATTGTCCAAATTTTTCGTACATATTTTATAATACCAAAAAAAATCTTTTAAATTATGGCAGTCCCAAGATGAATCGAACCCTATTTGGTAGATCTTGACCCTTGGTCTTTTCCGCTTATTAAACAATTATAATAGAATTTTATAGTTAACAAAAACTAAAAATAAATCACCAAATAGCCAGAAATAGCTGAAAATAGAAGTATTAAAAATAAAACTACCCAAGAAATTTTTCTAAATTTTAATAGCGATAATTTATCTTCTCGTGGTTTTTTTAAGATATCGTAAATACCTAGTCCCATGAAATGTCCAATATAAACGGACTCTATAAAACTAACTAAAAGTACGGATATAGCATTAATATATGCGGTAAAAATAAACCAATCAAAAACGTTCAAGTAGGGCATTTCTGGAATTTTTGCAGTTGCAGCAACAAGATTAAAAGCTACAAGTGATAACACCAAGGTTATGCAGACAGATATTCTACCGTATTCCATCGGTACAAAAATTGTACAGTAATTTATGATTATAATAAGTAATATTGGAATAATAAATTTAAATACAAAACTGATTGAATTTCTATCTATAGTAATTTCAGATTTAACTGATTGTTTTGCATAATCCGAATACAAATCTCCCAAAGGTTCTAAGTCAGGGTAAGTGGTATATTGTTTTATAGTCCAACCAGGAGATGATATATTTGAAAATTCTAATTTTTTAATATCAGTATTTAATAACTTAAATTTATCTGACATCCCAAATGACAAATTTTCGAAAATTTGAGATGAAACAGCAATTTTAAAACTTTGTGTATCAAATGGATATTTTTTATAATCAAATTCAGAAGAGTTATATGTTACTTGCTCATCAAAGTAGAGATATTCAATTGTACCATCAAAATAAATTATAATCTTAGGTGCCACATTTGTCTCAACTTTTGTTGAATTTTCAAATACAATTTTAAAATCAAAAAATTTTCCATCTGATATAGATTTTTTAAGATCATATTCACAAACAACTATCTTTTGAGTTCCAGCATCTTCTATTTTTTTATTAATGGACTCCATTTCATCAGAAAAAAAATCATCTGATATGCTGTTAAAAATTGTTACACCAAGTTTAGGTTCTTTATAAGAAAACGATCTTTGATCAAAATATAGCGACAAATTTGAATTAGTTTCATTAACATTTAATCTTTTTAAATTAAAATAAGCTTTTAATTCAACTTCTTCAGATAATTTGTTTTCTTTTCCAAAGGAACTATCTTCATAAATTTTATTACAAATCTTTTTTGGAAAAAGTTCACTAAACTCTAATTTTTTTTCTGCCTCTAAAGACGATACTTCAATTGCAAAAGATTTACAAAAAATAGAGATAAAAAATAATAATGTTATAATAGTTATATTTTTCATAATAATTTCTTTAAAAAATTATACACAGATATTCGATTTTCACGTTTAGCTTCATCTAATGGGGTTGATTTCCAGCGATCTCTAACATTAATAGGGTGTTTGTAATTTATCAAAAGTTTTACTGTTTCAAGATTACCTTCAGCGGCAGCAAGATGTAGCGCTGTTCTTGAGTCAAAATTTCCGGCATGTACAGGAACTCCTTTTGCTATTAATTGACGAATACCGGTTATATCATTTCTTGCAGCTGCAAATAAAAGTTCACTTACCATTAATTCATCATCATAATTTGCAACTTCATCAGTCTTACCATTCGGGTCTTCTACAAGATGTATTGGCTGCAAAAATTTAATATTTAGCTTATCTAATTCTTTTAAGATTTTATCATGATTATTATTTTTTGCATCAAAATATCCATAACCACCCCAACGATCTGGTACAGGCTTAACACCCTGCTTGATTAAAAACTGTACAACTTCTAACTGACCCTCTGCAGCAGCTAGATGCAATGGAGTTCTCATATCTGAGTTTCCTACACTTAAATCTTTTTGTTCACTTGCTAAACGTTCTAACGTCCTTATATCTCCATTACTTGCTGCCCAAATTGCTTCGCCACAACTATTCGCACGCCATCTTGAAATAGGTATTCTAGGATCTATACGATCAGCATTAGTCATAGCTCCGTCAAACATGTGAACCAAATATTTTGAAGTAATTCGTTTTGCCATTTCAATTCCGCGCACACTATTACCTTGCTCATCCAGTCTTGGTGAAAAAATACATATACCCATTAACTGAGGTATAACTAAAAAAACTCCACCACCTACTCCACTTTTTGCTGGTAAACCAACTTCTTGAAAAAAAGCCCCACTAGCATCATACATACCGCTACTTTGTAAAACAGGTAAGCAGTCTCTTACAGTTTTTTGATTGAGTATTCGACTTTGAGTGATAGGACAAACTCCATTATTTGCTAATGTTGCAGCTGCAGTAGCGATTTCTGTTGATGTCATTTCTAATGAGCATATGCTAAAATATAGTTTTAAAGCTTCTGTGACTGCCGGCTCTATATAAAAATCAAATCCATCTTTCTTATTATCTATATCTTTTTTAAGTTTAGTTTTTTTACCAGGAAGATTCCCTGTAGCCATTAATAAATAACCAATAGCTAAATTATTATGACCTGTAAAATTTTCTTCACGGGCTACATCCTTATTAAATCTTGGAAACTTTGAATCAAACTTACCTTTAGCAGACCATCCTATGAGTTTTCCGTATTGTTCTTTTACAAAGCTTAATCTATTCTCATAATTATCATTTGAATTTATAAGACCAGCTGTCATTATTGCTCCAGCATTAATCATTGGATTATAAGGTATACTCGTTAATTTTTTTTCAGAATTTGATTTAAGTGAACGAGTTAGTAAAGTTAAGTCATTAAATTGTCGACCAGATGGTTCTTGTCCCACATGTTTATGTACTAATTCTAAACCTAATTTTTCTAGTACAAAACAATAATTAAAAGGTTTACACAGTGACTGTAAGGAAAAATCTACGTCAAAATCACCTTTCTGGTAAACTTGTCCATCTACGGTAACAATAGAAATGCCGAATTGATCCGGATCAACTTTAGCTAGTGGGGGTATATAAGACGCAAGTTCACCTGATTTATTTTTAGCAACCTCTTTAAACATTTCATCAATATTTTTAGAAAAATCACTAAAGTCAGGTAAAGCTAATTCCCCACGTAAAGTTTTCTCAACTAGTAGACCTGCTGAACTAATAATTTTAATAAAATCATCATAATAAATTTCGTTTGCACAAGTATCCAACTTTTGAAAAAGAGTATACAATCTATTATCATTACTTTTTAAGCCAGATTTTAATAAAGCATTCTTTATATTTTTTGTTTTAATTAGATTAGGATTTTTTTTCACACAAAGAATAAAATAAGTCTTTTTCACGCTTTGACGTATGTTTGGAATTATAATCATTTGTTGACTCACTTATATTTCTCATAGTTAAATTTATTCAAATTTTACTTAGATTAACTATGCTAAAATTTTATTCCAGGTATGCAATTTCTAAACAATTATTGACCTTAATCAATTACTTATCTTAAGTTTTAAAAATTAATTATCTAGAATGCTCATTTACTTGAGCTTTTGGCGGTCCCACGGGGAATCGAACCCCGATTAGGTGATTGAAAACCACCTGTCCTAACCGTTAGACGATGGGACCTTAGTTTTTCAGGTTCTTATTAACAGAAATATCATCGATAATAAACTCCACATTTTTTTGTCCTCTCCATTCATTTAAAGACAATTTTCCCGCTATATTAAATGTATTGTTATTTTTTTTAAGTAAATAAGCTCCTAATTCATTATCTGCGGCATTAAAAGCAATAGTTTTTATACTTGTTCCTTCAGAACCAATCAAAACAGACTTGATATGCTTATCTCCAACTATCTTACTGTTAGCAGGTTTCAAATTTTCTATAATAAATCTTGGCTCTGGGTTGCCAGATCCAAATGGAGATAAAACATTAATTTTATCATAAAAATCTAAATTAATCGCAGAAGGCGCGATTATACTGTCCAGCAATAATGGTTTTTGTTGATTTAAATCTTCATTAATATTTTTAAATTTACGAAATATAAACTCTTTAAATTTATCTATATTAGAAATATTTATTGAAAATCCTCCTGCCATTTTATGCCCTCCACCTTTTAATAGAATTTTTTTTTGAGTAGCGGCTATAATTGCAGATCCAATATCGAAACCAATAATTGATCTTGCTGAGGCCTTGCCTATATCACCGTTTATAGAAATGATAATAGCTGGCTTATTAAACTTGTCTTTTAATCTTCCTGCAACAATACCAATAATTCCTTCATGCCAATTGGCGCCATGCAAAATTAAGACTGGATCTTTTAATTTACTTTCTGATTCGATTAAAATCTTTTCTATAAGATCTTTTTCTAACATTTGCCTTTCCTTATTGTACTGATCTAATTCTGTAGCTAATTTAAAAACTTCTTTTGGATTTGAATTTAATAATAAATTTGCACCATGAGAGCACTTGCCAACTCTTCCTCCTGCATTAATTCTTGGTCCTAAAATATATCCTAAATGATAAATAGATGGATTTGCTTCAATCTTACAAACATCAAGCAATGTTTTTAAACCAAGATTTTTTTTTGCTTTTAAAATTTTTAAACCTTGTTTGACAATAGCTCTATTCAAGCCAACTAAAGGCACAACATCACAAACAGTTCCTAGAGAAACTAAATCTAAATAATTGATTAAGTTTGGTTCATCTATTAAATTTTTTTTAAACCAATCAATTAATCTAAGTTCTCTATTTATTGAAACTAAAAACATAAATGATACACCCGCCGCACATAAGTATTTAAGATCAGATTTGTCATCCAATCGATTTGGATTAACAACCGAATAAGCTTTTGGTAAATTAATTTCGGATTGATGATGGTCTAAAACAATAACATCTATATTTTTACTTTTGGCATAATCAATAGCTTGGAATGATAATGTTCCACAATCGACAGTAAAGATGACTTTAACATTTTTATCAATTAATTTCTTAAAACCTTTAATGGAAGGTCCATAACCTTCGGTTTTTCGATCTGGAATATATATTTCATAAGATAATTTTAATTCATCAAAATATCTTCCTAGTAAAGCTGTTGAAGTAGCTCCATCCACATCGTAGTCACCAAAAACTCCTATTTTTTCTTTATTTTTAATTGCCTGCAATGTTCTTAAGGACGACTTTTCCATATCTAATAAGTTGTTTGGGTTGGGTAAAAAATTCTTAATCGAAGGATTTAAAAAACTACTAATATCTTCTTTTTTGATATTTCTTAATGTAAGCAATTTTGCTGTAATTTCGTCAAGAGAAAATGTATCTTTTAAATAAATTATTTTTTCTTGATCAAATTTCTTTAAGATCCAATTTTTTCCAGTAACTGATACTGAATTCATTTTTTGTGCTTATTTTTGAATAAAGTATTAACTTTACCATCTTTATGTAAGGCTATTGTATTAGCCTCGAAGAATTCCTTTTGATCTTTAATTCCATTAGCTAAATCGCCATTAGTTATAGCTGTAGCACAGAACATAACATCGCCTTTTATCATATCATCAATATTATATTTTCTTTTTAAATCAGTTATTCCCATTTTTTTTGCTCTAACTGATTCATCGGAATCTAATACAAGTCTTGTTTGTATTTGACCTCCGTAACAACTCAATGCTGCAGCAGCTAGAACACCTTCAGGCCCTCCTCCAATACCTATATATATGTCAACAGGAGAATTTTGATCAACTATATAAATTATACCTGAAACATCTCCATCGCTAATTAATTTTAAATTTACTTTCATTTTTTTTAAAGATGATATTATTTTTTCATGTCTAGGCCTGTCTAAAACACATGCAGTTATCTTACTGGGAGTAGTATTTTTGGCCTCAGCTAAAAGAGATATATTTTTTTCTACGCTATTATCTAGATCTACTAAATTTTTTGGTAAATTTGATCCTATGGCTATTTTTTCCATGTATGTATCTGGTGCAAAAAATAATTTATTTTCCTCTGCAGCAGCCAGCACAGAAAATGAATTTGGTAAATTTTTTGCAACAAAGTTTGTTCCTTCTAATGGATCAACTGCTATATCTAGTTTTTGACCTTTTTTTGTGCCAACTTTTTCACCAATAAAAAGCATCGGTGCTTCATCCATTTCACCTTCACCAATAACAATTTTGCCATCCATACCAATTTTATTAAATTCTCTTCTCATAGCATCGACAGCTGCTTGATCAGCCGCAATCTTATCATTTTTTCCAATAAATTTAGATGCACCATAAGCTGCTTTTTCGGTAGCATTAACAAATAGTTTTAAATATTCAGACTTAATAGACATTATTAATTAGCACCAATTCTAATTAATTTAGGTTTTTTAATTATATAAGGTTTCTTTTGAGTTTGTTTAATAATTTTGTTTAAAAATTTATCTTTAGAATTATGTGTGATTATTATGATCGAAGAAAACTTTTTTGATTTATTTGGGTTTTGAATTAATCTTTTTATTGAAACTTTGTTTTTAGAAAATATTTTTGTTATATTTGATAAAACTCCTTGTTTATCTAACACTTCAAAACGCAAGTAAGCAGAAAAAAACCTTTCCGATATATTCTCATACTTTATTTTTTTCCTTTCTTTACTAGATATGGAAAAAGGGAACTTAATGTTTCCTCTTAAAATAGAAGAAATATCGGATACTAAAGCAGAAGTAGTTGCTTCTGGCCCAGCACCTTCCCCTTGAATAACGTTTTGACCTACAGGGTTCCCATCTACTATAACAGCGTTTAAAACGCCATCAATGCTAGCAATATAAGAACTTTTTTTAATTAAAGTTGGATGTACACGCTGATAAACTTTATTATTAATTATTTCTGACACACCTAATAATTTTATCTTATATCCAAGTTTATTAGCATTATCTATATCTAGTTTGTCGATAAAATTAATTCCTTCTACATGAATATTGTTATCGATAAATGAGTTGAAACATAACGAAGATAGTATTTTTAATTTTGCAGCAACATCATCGCCATTTAAGTCAGATAAAGGATTTGACTCTGCATAACCTAATTTTTTTGCATCTTCCAAAACATCTTTAAAGTTTTTATTCTCTTTCTCCATAGTAGAAAGAATATAATTAGATGTTCCGTTGAAAATTCCATAAACTCTATTGATTTTATTTGCTATCAAACCTTCTTTTAAAGATCTTATAATTGGAACACCTCCACATACGGCAGCTTCAAATTCTAAATTGACATTATTTTTTTCAGCAATTTTAGAGAGCTGGTCGCCATATTTTGCTATTAGAGCTTTATTTGCAGTTACAACATGTTTTTTATTTTTTAGTGCATTAAAAACTAATTTTTTTGCTGCACCTTCTGCCCCACCTATCAATTCAACAATTATATCTACACTTTTCAATTTTGTTGCATCCAAATAATTTTTAAGCCATTTTTTTTTATTTATTTTAATATTTCTTTTTTTATTTCTACTTTTTGCTGAAACAAAAATAATATTGGGTATACAGTTATTTTTTTTTGATAATATTTCTTTGTTATTATGTAAATATTTATATAAATAACTACCAATATTGCCTAAACCAACAATGGCTATATTTAATTTATTATTATTTTTCATTTATCTTCTCTAATTGTAATATCAGGAAATTTTTTTTTTTTACCCTGTTTAACTAAATATTCGGATATTTCATCAATACTACATTTTTTAAGTATAGTACAAATATCAGTTATTTTTTTTTCAGTCTTATTAACAATTTTTTTTGTTTCTGTTGCAGTATTTAGAGTTTTTTGCTTTTTTTTGGGCTCTGTTAATTTTTTTTGTTTTGTTATCTTTTTATCTTTAATTTTTTTATTCTTATTTTTTTTTCTATTTCTTAATTCTGTTTTTTTTCTCTCAATTTCATCATTAGATAAAACTTTAATCTCCTTTTTAGTTTGTTTTTTATTTAATACAGTAATTTCTTTTTTACCCTCAGAGTTTGATTTTAAATTAAGTTCAACAAGATCAATTTCTTCTGCTTTATTGTTTATAACTCTTACTTCTAATATCAGATTATCCTCAAAAAATTGCTCTGCTTCTGCTTTATTTATACAAACATGATCTCCACAAATCAGAACAGTTTTTGGTTTGTTGCATCCATAAATCGTTAATATAATTAAGAGAAATAATAATTTTTTCATTTTAGGCCAAGAGATTGTGGAAGCTTATACATTAGATTCATATTCTGAATCGCTTGACCAGAAGCCCCTTTAATTAAATTATCAATTGAAGAAAAAATAACAATCTTATTTTTTACTCTAGTATTACAAATTGAAACTTCACAATTATTTGTGTTTAAAACATTGCCTGAACCAAGTTCTGAGTTCAATTTTAATATTTTTATAAATTTATCATTTTTATAATATTTGATTAATTCATTTCTCAATTTATTTGATGATGAATTCTTTTTTAATTCAATATATATAGATGTCAAAATACCTCTAAATGTGGGAAGTATATGAGGATTAAAAGTAAATTTAATATTTTTTTTTGTATATTTTTTAAATTCCTGATCAATTTCAGAAATATGCCTATGATTTTTTGTGCTATAAGCAAAAGTAGAATGATATAAATTTTTATGTTTAAATTTTTTTTCTAAATTTTTACCTGCACCAGAATAACCGGATTTTGAGTCTATAGTTATATTATTAATATTAATCAAATTTTTTTTAATCAATGGCAATAAAGGAATTTGTATTGATGTTGGATAACAACCTGGATTTGCTATTATTCTATACTTAAAAATATTTTTTTTAACAAACTCAGATATTGCATAAATTGAATCTTTTATAAGTTTTTTTGCTTTATGTTGTTTTTTGTAATTTTTTCTATATTTATTTGGGTCAGTAATTCTAAAATCAGCAGATAAATCAATAAATTTTATCTTTCTATATTTATAGTAGATTCTTTTAATAATTTTTTGAGCCTCTCCATTTGGTAAAGAAAAAAAAACTAAATCAATTTTTTTCCAATCAATCTTATTAATAGAAGATATTTTTGGCAACTTCTTCTTGATTCTTTGATCGAAAAAAGAAATTTTTTTGCCTAAATTTCTTGTAGCACATAAATTTATAATATTTGCTTTAGGATGTTTAGATAATAAATAAACTAAATCTAAACCTGTGTATCCCGTTGCTCCTATTATAGCTATATTAATCTTTTTTTTAGACATTTAATCTTATAACATTGTCCAGTTAATTATTAAATTTAAATGATTATCTCTTAGAGAATTGGAAACTTCTTCTGGCTTTTCTGTGTCCGTATTTCTTTCTCTCAACAACACGTGAGTCACGGGTGGTTAATTTGTCTTTCTTTAGATTTTTTTTCAAAAGTTCATCATGAGATATTAATGCTCTAGAAATACCTAAGATTATCGCACCAGCTTGGCCTGATAAGCCGCCGCCTTTAACGGAGCATTTTACATCATAATTAGTTCTTATTTCTGAGATTTCGAGTGGCCTTGTTACAATAATTTGATGAACGGGTCTTTTAAAGTATTCATCCATCTTAATTCCGTTAACATAAATATTGCCAGAACCTTTTTTTATCCAAACTTTTGCTATTGATCTTTTTCTTCTACCAGTGGCATACTTACTGTCTTTAAAATCAAGTTTAATTTTTTTAGTAGGTGCAGGCGAAGTATTTAAATTATCCATTAATTTCTTACTAAATTTCTTTTATTTAATTTTTTAAATTCTATGATTTTTGGTTTTTGAATATCATGAGGATGGTTCTCACCATTATAGATTTTTAATTTTGTTAATTGTTTTTTTGCCAAAGGGCCACCTGGCAACATTCTTTTAACAGCTAATTTTAGAATTTCTTGAGTTTTATTTTTTTCTTTTAATAGGAAAGGTGTTGTTTCTTTTATACCTCCTGGGTAACCTGTATGTTTAAAATATTTTTTATTTTTAAATTTTTTTCCAGTAAATTTAATTTTGTCAATATTAGTAACTACAACAAAATCACCATTATCAATATGCGGATTAAAAGTTGGTTTATTTTTGCCTCTTAGAACTTTTGATATGTAAGAAGCTAGTCTTCCAACTGCAGCATTTTCAGCATTAATAATATACCAGTCTTTTTTAATTTCTTTTTTTTTAATAAAAGGTGTCATTTTAATAGAGCGATAAATACGCACAAAATTTAATAAAGTCAATTAATTAATAGATTTATAGTAAAAATTTAACGAGAGAAGTATTAAAAAAATGCTAGAAATTTGATGTAGCGATGCTATTGCAATATGTAAATCTGTAATTAAAGCTAATATACCTAAAATTATTTGAATAAAAATAAATATTAATAAATAAAAATAAGGCTTATATAAATTTTTTCTATTAAACTTTTTAATACTAAAACCTATAAAAATTAAAAGAAAAAATATTATATACGCTACATTTCGATGTATAAATTGAACTACACTTCTATCATTCAAATTTAAAAATTCTTTATAATCTTTAAAATTGATGTCATTTGGATAAAAAGATTCATTCATAAGTGGCCAAGTTTGATAGATCTTACCTGCATCTAAACCTGATACAAAAGCACCTAATATAATTTGTAGAAAAATTAAGAATAAAAAAACTTTTATAGAAATAAACTTTGAATTATTTAAAAAAAAACTTTTATTTGAATTTGTCTTGAAATTTAAATAATTCCATGTCAAACTTGCTAAAATTATAAATGCTATAAATAAATGTGCTGAAAGTCTAAAATGACTTACATCTATTTTATCAACTAAACCACTTGCAACCATATACCATCCCATAAATCCCTGAAAGCAAACTAGTAAGAAAATAATATATAAATTTATTATTTTTTTATAATTAATTTTAAATGAAAAAAATATTAAAGGTAAAATTATAGCCAGACCAATTATTCTTCCTAAAATTCTATGTATCCACTCCCACCAAAAAATAACCTTAAACTCATTAATATTCATAGAATAGTTTTGTAATTTATATTCTGGTATTTCCTTGTATAAATTAAAATAATAAATCCAATCTTTTTCTGTTATAGGTGGGATCACACCAGAGAACAGCTCCCATTGAGTTATTGAAAGACCAGAGTCCGTCAATCTAGTTAATCCTCCAACTATAATCATTAATCCTATTAATAAAATCAATAAGATCAACCAGTTGAGAAAAAATTTATTCAATTTATGATTTAAATTAATATTCATAAACAAAGTATATAATTAAATTAAAAAATGAATATAATATTAATGTCGCTATGAAAAATAAAAAAATCGATTTAATTAGAAAAAAATTAGACAAATTAGATCTTAAAATGCTTAACTTAATTAAAAAAAGAAGCATATTGGTCAATAAAATATTAAATGAAAAAAGATATAAAAATCAAATTATAGATAATAAAAGAATTAACATTATTTTGAGAAAAATTACTAAAGAATCTCAAAAAAGAAACTTAGATTCAAAAATAACTAACACTATATGGAAAGCTATGATTAGATCGTTTATTAATTATGAGTTTAGAAATTTTAAAAAAAAATAAATTATTTACTGTGTGGTGGTAATTTTTTTTCAACAAAAAATTCATGTTTTCTAGTATTTGGATTATACTTTTTTAATTTTAATTTATCTTTAGCTTTTTCACCTTTAGTAGGCTTTTTTGCATAATAGATAAATTTACTATCATGATTATTTTCTGGAACCATTCTTACTTTAATATGTGTTTTTTTTGCCATATTTTTTTATTTTCTTAAGTTTCTCTAATATTTTTTTGCTTTTATCTTTAATGATTTTTCTATGATAGTCAGCTTTTAAACTATAAGAATTATAATCGTCAAGACTATTTATATTTGATTTAAGTATGTTTTTAACCCCACTTATAGTCATTCCTTTATCTTTTAGCAGAAACTTTATCAATTTAATGATGTTTATTTGTTTTTTAGAATAATACCTTCTACTTTTAATAATTGTTGGTTTAATTTGCTTAAATTCTTTTTCCCAATATCTTAAAATGTAATTAGAGGGTTTTTTTGTCTTAATGTTTATTATTTCTAATAACTTCGATACTTCAGAAATGTTTATTAATTTATCCACTATATATTAATTTTATTATTTAAATTTTGTGAAGTTTTAAAGCTTAATGATTTTCTTTCTTTAATAAGGTAAGTTTCATTGTTTTTAGGATTTCGGCCAATTCTTTCATTTTTTCTAAGCATCTTGAAAGAACCAAAATTTTTAATATTTATTCCTTTACTTTTGACTAGGTCTTTTAATATTAGCAATAAATTATCAGTAATTTTATTAGTATAGGATATTGGTAGACCAATTTTTAAGTTTATTTTTTTTGAAATATCTTTTTTGGTTAATTGAGTTTTTTTAATCTTTAACATCTAAGTGACTTAAATTATTTTTTATTTGATGCATTAAATTGCCCTTTATTATTCTATAGCATAAATCAATAGAATAATAAAAACCAATCGCATCTGTTCCTCCATGACTTTTAACTACAGGACCATTTAAGCCTAAAAATATTGCACCATTGTACTTTCTTGGATCAAGCTTTGATTTAAACTTTTTTAGTGAAAAATAAGAAAATACCAAAGATAACTTTGAAAATATATTCTCAGATAAAGATTTTTTTAAACTATCTGTTAAAAATTTTGCTGTTCCCTCTGCAGTTTTAAGAGCTATATTTCCAGTAAATCCATCTGTCACTATCACATTACTTTCACCGTTCATTATTTTATTTCCTTCAATGTATCCATTAAAAATAAAATTTTCATCACCGCTTAAATTTTTTAGTTCGGAGTATGTTTTTTTTAATATTTCAGTTCCTTTAATTTCCTCAGAACCTATGTTTAAAAGTGCAACATTTGGTTTTTCTGATGGAAAAATGGATTTATATAAAGCTGATCCCATTTCAGAAAAATCAATTAAATTTTTTTCATTACACTCAATGTTTGCACCTAAATCTAATACTACGCTCATTCCTTTTTTGCTTGGCCACAGTCCTGCTAACGCAGGTTTACTTACATCTTTCATCATTTTTAAAATCATTTTAGAAATAACAAATAGAACACCTGTGTTTCCTGCAGATAAGCTGATATCTGCATCTCCATCAATTTGTGCCTTTATGGAGTTCCACATGCTAGTGTTTTTTGAATTTTTAATTGCTGTCAAAGGTGTTTCCTCATCAGACACTACACCATCTGTATGAACTACCTTTATTAAATCATTATTTATATTTAGCTTTAAGATCTCTTCATCTATTATTTTTTTATCTCCATATAAATGAACGATAAAATCTTTTTTAGATTTATTCTTTTTTAAAAATATATTTAAACCTTCTATATTTTTCTTGGGTGCATTTTCACCTCCCATTGCATCAATAGCAATAGTAATTTTTTTTGTCATGTCTATCGATTAGATATCTAATATTTTTTTTCCGTTATAGTAACCGGATTTTAAATCTATATGATGAGAAAGTTTATATTCACCACTTTTTTTATCTTCAAGAATATTTATTGAAGAAAGTCTATGGTGAGATCTTCTCATTCTTTTTCTTGAAACTGATGTTTTTCTTTTTGGTACAGCCATTATGTTACCTCAAATTTTATGGCATCTTTTATCATAGTTTTAGGGTTTAATTCAAAACAAAAATGATAAAATTTTGTAAAATATTGAGCAAAAAGCTCATATTTGTCAAAGTTTGAATCTTTTAAATATTCAAAATACTTTAAAACTAAATCTTCATTTATCAAAAAATCATGATTTGATTTATTGATCTTTAGCAAGATATCATAAAAAATCTTATTCATATTTTTCATTTTTTTATTAACAGCTACATCTCCAAAACCTAATTCACGTAAATCATTTTCTATGGAGTGAAAAAGATCATCATAATTTTGTTGAGAAAAATTGATTTTTTTATTTTTAAATACAGTTAATATAATGGAAAAATGAAAAAATATTAAATAAACTCTAGTTTCAAATGTATCTTTTAAGTTAATTTTGCTATAGAAAAATAAATTTCGAGACAAATATAGCAATGTATTATAAAGCTTATAGTTATGTTTTTTTGGTTTAAAAATCATTTTAATAAATTATTCATAGTTTTATTCATTATTTTAACGGCTTGTCAATTACAAGAACCTATAAAAAATCACGGAATAGTGTTTCTTGAAAATAGATCTAATAAGTTAATCATAAATAAGAGCAATAAAAATGATGTAATTAAAGTTATAGGCCAGCCTCATTCTAAATCGATAAATGATTATGATATTTGGATTTACGTTGAAAGAACACTAAGTAAAGGTAAATATCATAAATTAGGTAAACATGTGCTTAAAAAAAATAATACACTGGTATTAGAATTTGATAAATTTGGTATTCTAAAATCTAAAAAAATTTATGATATAAATAATACTAATAAAATTGCATTTAGCAAAAATGAAACTAAAAATGAATTGAGTAAAAGAAGCTTTGTTGAAACTTTTTTACAAAGCATTAAACAAAAAATGTATGGAATGCGATAAAAAATATATTAGTGAGCAATAACAGCTAATAATAAAAGCGCTACTATATTAGTAATTTTAATCATTGGATTTATTGCTGGTCCAGCAGTATCTTTGTAAGGATCTCCAACCGTGTCCCCTGTAACAGCTGACTTGTGAGCTTCAGAACCTTTACCACCAAAATTTCCATCCTCTATATATTTTTTAGCATTATCCCATGCTCCGCCGCCTGCTGTCATTGATACAGCTACGAATAAACCAGTAATTATAACTCCTAGTAACATAGCGCCTAAAGATGAAAGAGCAGCTTCAATTCCACCAATTTGTAAAATTATAAAGTATAAAATAATTGGAGATAAAACTGGCAATAAAGAAGGTACTATCATTTCTTTAATTGCAGCCTTTGTAAGTAAATCAACCAGTCTTCCGTAATCTGGTTTTCTTTTTCCTTTCATAATTCCAGGTATTTTTTTAAATTGTCTCCTCACTTCAATCACAACTGCGCCACCTGCTCGACCAACAGCTTGCATGCCCATAGAGCCAAATAAATAAGGTAACATTCCACCAATTAAAAGTCCTGCAACAACAAATGGATTAGATAAATCAAAAGTTACATTTACACCTTCTAAAGTAGAATTTTTAACTGTAGAAAAATATTTTATATCTTCAGTATAAGCTGCAAACAAAACTAAAGCACCGAGTCCAGCTGATCCAATTGCGTATCCTTTTGTTACAGCTTTTGTTGTATTTCCCACCGCATCAAGAGCGTCAGTAGTTTTTCTTACATTTTTAGGAAGTTTAGACATTTCTGCAATTCCACCGGCATTATCTGTAACTGGCCCATAGGCATCTAGCGCAACAACCATTCCAGTTAAAGCTAACATTGCTGTAACAGCTATAGCAATACCATAGAGTCCTGCTAAATTATTTGTGTATAAAATTCCAGCAACTATAATTAATGCAGGTATAGCTGTGGCTTCCATAGAAATAGCCAAACCTTGAATAACATTTGTGCCATGTCCAGTTGTTGATGATTTAGCAACTGATTGAACTGGTCTATAATTTGTACCAGTATAGTATTCTGTAATCCAAATTAACAAACCTGTAATCACAAATCCAACCACTCCACAAATATAGAGATTTAGACCGGAAAAACTTTTTCCATCATTACTATAAATTTCATTTAATCCTAATATTGAATCAGTTACAGGATACAAAATTAACAACGATGTTATTGCAGTAACAACAAAACCTTTGTAAAGAGCTCCCATTATATTTTTGCTCTTACCTAGTTTTACAAACCAAGTTCCAATTATTGATGTAATAATACATGAACCGCCTATTGCCAAAGGATAGATCATTAAATTATAATCTGTAGGAAAAAATATTGAAGAAAGAACCATTGTAGCAACAATTGTTACAGCATAAGTTTCAAATAAATCTGCAGCCATTCCTGCACAGTCACCAACATTATCGCCTACGTTATCTGCAATAACAGCTGGATTTCTTGGATCATCCTCTGGAATACCAGCTTCAACCTTACCAACTAAATCAGCTCCCACATCTGCACCTTTAGTAAAAATACCACCGCCTAATCTAGCAAAAATGGAAATTAATGATGCTCCAAAACCTAATGCAACTAAAGCATTTATAATTTCTCTGCTATCTACTTCAAGTTTAATTAAAATTATATAATAAATTGTAATAGCCAACAAAGCTAAACCAGCTACAAGTAATCCAGTAATTGCTCCTGATTTAAAAGCTATGGTCAAGCCTGCTTGTAAGCTCTTTCTTGAGGCTTCAGCTGTTCTTACGTTTGCTTTAACTGAAATTAACATACCTACGTAACCGGCTACACCTGAAAGAAATGCGCCAATAAAATAACCTAAACCAACAAGATAATTAAAAAAATAAGTTACAATTGCTAATACAATAATACCTACAACTGCTATTGTTTTATATTGACGATTTAAATAAGCTTTAGCCCCGATTTGTATTGCTTCGGCTATTTCTTGCATTCGACTATTACCTGGGCTAGCAGAAAGTATCTGACCTGATAGTAAATAGCTGTAAGCCACAGCAAGTATTCCTGTAAAAGAGACTAAATATAGTAATTCTAAATAATTATTCATTTATATCAGGGATAAATGCCAAAAAAATTAAAAAAAGGCAAGTTAAACTTATAAATTAATAGAGACAAATTGTGAGTTTATTACTCTTTCCTAATAAGTTTTGATAACTTGTCCAGGATTGCATTGAGATAGCTTATTTGGGACTTTTCTAAAAAGAATTCTGACGCCTTAACATACTCACTAATAACAACATTTTTTGGAGTGTTATGTTTAAAAATTAACTCAAAAACTGCAGAAAATAATATAATTTTTAATAATTTATCTGTTTTCTCAAGATTAATATCTTTGTCTAAATGTTTAATAATGGTTTCTTCAATAAGATCCTTTCTCTCTAAAGTTCCTTCAGTAACGTCTTTAATAAATTTCTTATACTGACTTTTAGCGTAACTAATTTGCTCATCAGGATTCAATAAGTGACCGTATATTTTCTGAATAATTCTAATTCTTGGAGAAGAATTTCTATCTACTTTGTGGATCATTTTTTAAAACTTCTACTACTGCCTTTGCTGCCTCAAGGCCTTTACCTTTTTCTTTCTGTTTTGAAGATGACAAATCTAAACCAGTCCTTTGCTTAGCTTGTAAATTATTAAGGGCTGTAATTATTCCATTACCTATAGGTTTTTTATATTCTACAGATAACTTCATCAAGGCATCAAATGTTGATCTTGAAATATATTCAAAGTGGGGAGTCTCACCTTTTATTACACATCCTAAAGCCACAAAACCATCAAATTTTTTGATATTTCTTGCTATAACAACAGGTATTTCAAAAATTCCAGGTACATAGATACACTTTGTTTTAATTTTTGAATTATATAAAAATTTTTCAGCATTCAATTTTAATATAGTTGAGTGATCTTTGTAATAATTAGCGCAAATTATCAATACTTTTTTTTTCATTTCATTATTTCTTGTTTATTAATTTTTATACCATAGCCATCTAGAGCAATAATTCGTTTAATTGATCTTGAAACTAATATCATTTTTCTTATTTTCAATTCTTTAATTATTTGAGCACCTATACCATAATATCTTAATATTTTGCTACTTTCTGAAGAAGATGGACTCAGATTTGTTCCTTTAATCAAGATAAGTGCAAAATTATTAAATTTATTTAGGTGTTTTAAAGAATTTTTATAAATATCTTTATTAAAGTTGAAAAAACTATTTAAAACATTTGTAGATATAACCCTTACTCTAGAAGCTTTATTTTTATTAAATTTACCCTTGGTTATTGCAAAATGCTCTGACCCATCTAATTTATTCTTAAATACTTTTAAATTAAAGTTTCCAAATTTTTTAATATTTATCTTTTTATTTGATATTAATTTTATAAGTTTTTCATTTTTTAATCTGTATGAAATCAAATCTTCTATTTTTGCAATTTTTAGTCTGTGTTTTTTTGCAAAAAAGATTAAATCATTGTAACGCGCCATTGTTCCATCTTCATTCATAACTTCACAAATAACAGCGCTAGGATTTAATTTTGCTAACTTTGAAATGTCTACTGAAGCTTCTGTATGCCCTGCTCTTTCAAGAACGCCTCCATCCTTAGCTACAAGAGGAAATACATGGCCAGGAGAAACAATACTATGTCTATTTGATTTTGGTTTAATGGCAACTTTAATTGTTTTTGCTCTGTCATGTGCTGAGATACCAGTGGTAACACCTGTTTTAGACTCTATAGAAATCGTAAATGCAGTTTGTGTTCTAGATTTATTAATTGAAGACATTAAAGGTAAATTTAATTTTTTAACTTTTTTTGAAGTAAGGGCTAGGCAAATTAAACCTCTTCCATGCTTTGCCATAAAATTAATATTTTTTGAATTACATTTTGAACCAGGAATTACCAAATCACCTTCATTTTCACGATCACCATCATCGACAAGAATAAACATTTTACCTTTCTTAGCATCACGCAAGATTTCTTTTATTTTTGAAAAAGTTTTTTTTTTCATTATTTAGATAATTTGATTATATATTTTCCAAAAATATCTAATTCTACATTGACAATATCTTTGTTCTTTAAATTATTTAGATTAGTAAGTTTTAAAGTATGGGGTATTACATTAATTTCAAAAAAGCCCCTAGCAACTTTAGAAATAGTCAAAGAAACTCCATTAATAGAAATAGATGCTTTTTCAATTAAATATTTATTTAATTTTTTATTTTCTAGTTTTAATTTAATTATCCAAGTTTTATCGACTATAGATATCTTTTTAATTTTAGCAGTAGAGTCAACATGGCCTTGGACATAGTGACCTGAAATTTTTTGACCTTGTAATAAAGACTTTTCAATATTTATATGTTTACCTATTTTAGCATATTTGAAATTTGATCTCTTAAGAGTTTCTTTTGAAAGATAAAATAAAAAAGATCTTTTTTTAATTCTTATTAATGTAAGACAAACTCCATCACAACATACTGACTCACCAATATCAGATTTTTTAAATTTAATATTTGAAGTTATCTCAATTACCTTACTCCCAGAGACATATTTAGAGCTTTTTTTGATATTCTTAATTATCCCTTTGTTATATATAATTCCATTAAACATTATTTAAATTTAATTTTGAATAGTTTATCTCCGTTTAAATTAACATTAACTTTTTTCTTTAATGAAAGTTTTTTCAATAATTTATTTGATGTGTTATTTTTTCCATTTTTTCCTAATTTGGTAGATGATTGAAACAAATATAAATTAAAAATTAACTTTTCCTTTAATAGTTTGTTCAAAAAAACTAAACCACTTTCAACTAAAACTCTATTATAACCATATTTTCTTAAAATTCTAAATAAATTTATAAAATCATTTTTTTTATCTAATGACTTCAATGAAATAATTTTTACCCCTTTTTTTCTTAGGTAAGAAATTTTTTTACTATTAAGTACCGATGTAACAACTAAAATCTTTCTTTTATTAATCTTTTTTAATAAGTCTAAATTTTTTTTAATTTTAAGGGTTAAATCAATAATTATAAGATCAGGTTTATTTTGATTAAATCCGCTTAAGCGACAATTTAGAAGCGAATTATCTTTATTAATTGATTGAGAAGTAGATATTATAGCGTCATATTCTGATCTAATTAAATGAGTTCGTTTTCTAGATAACTGGTTAGTAATCCATTTTGCTCTTTTATTAATAGTTAAATAGTCTTTTGATAAAGCAATCTTTGCATCAATAAATGGAATGTCTTTTTTTTGACTTAAAAAATAACTTTGATAAAAATCCTTATAATAATTGTTGAACTTTTTATAAACTTTAATTCTTTTTTTACTTAATTTATCTTTTGATTTATTGGCTGTTCTTTTATCAACATCATTAAAAGAATAAAAAACACGTTTTATTTTCTTTATTTTAATTAAATTCGTACAAGGTGGAGTTAAACCATAATGAACGCAAGGTTCCATCGTTACATATAAATCTGTATTCTTAAGATTTTTTTTAAATTTTAATGCATTATATTCAGCGTGTGGTCGTCCTCCAAAAGATGTGTAGCCTGAAGCAATAACTGAATTATTCCTTACTAAAACACAGCCTACGGAGGGATTTAATTTTGTTTTTCCTAAATTAATCTTAGCCTTCTCAAAAGCAAGGTTTAAAAATATTTTGTGTAAGTTGGGATTTCTATTTTTTTGACTTACCATGTAGCTCTTCAATAACCTCTTCAAATTCTCCAACTTCTTTAAAGTTTGTGTATACTGAAGCAAATCTAATATAAGCAATTTTATCAAGTTCTTTCAAAGCATCCATAACTTTTTTACCAATCGTATTTGATTGAATTTCTGATTGACCTAGTTCTTCAAGCTCTCTTGAAATTTTTGAAACAACTTTTTCAATAGTATCATTATCTATTGGTCTCTTTTTTAAAGCAGTAAAAAGGGACTTTGCCAATTTTTCTCTATCAAAAGGAGATCTTCTACCATTTTTTTTTATGACAGTTAATTCTCTAAACTGAACTCTCTCAAATGTAGTAAATCTCTGCCCTCCACCACAAGCACAAATTCTTCTTCTTCTTATAGCGGTGCCATCTTCTGTTGGTCTAGAATCAACAACGGAAGTATCTTTTTCTCTGCAAAATGGACAAATCATTGTTATTTTTTAATTTTTAATCACTATATATAGGGAAAGATGAACAAAGATCAATCACCTCTTTTTGTACATCTTTTTCTATTTTTGAGTTATTTGATCCATTTTTGCTTAAGCCTTTAACTACTTTTGAAATTAAATCTGCAATTAAATTAAACTCCTTTGGACCAAATCCTCTAGTAGTGCATGCCGGAGTTCCAAGTCTAATTCCTGATGTTATCATCGGGCTTTGAGTATCAAATGGAATGCCGTTTTTATTACATGTTATATTTGAACGAACTAAAGATGACTCTACATCTTTGCCTGTAACGTTAAATTTTCGTAAATCTACAAGCATTAGATGTGTGTCTGTGCCGCCAGAAAATATTTCAAAACCATTATCAATTAATCTATTAGATAAAATTTTTGCATTATTGATAACATTTTTAGAATAATTTTTAAAATCATCCGACAGCGCTTCCTTGAAACAAACAGCTTTAGCAGCAATAACATGCATTAATGGCCCACCTTGAAGGCCTGGAAAGATTGCACTATTAAATTTTCTAATTAATTCTTCGTTATTAGTAAGTATGATCCCTCCTCTCGGTCCACGTAAAACTTTATGAGTAGTTGATGTCACTGCATCTGCATACTTAGTGGGATTTGGATAAACTCCTCCAGCAACAAGTCCGGAGAAGTGAGCCATATCTACAAGAAGATAAGCATTTACTTTGTCACATATCTCTCTAAATTTTTTAAAATCTATTATTCTTGAATAAGCGCTTCCACCAGCAATAATTAATTTTGGTTTATTCGTAATAGCTAGTTTTTCCACATTCTCATAGTCAATTAATCCTGTTTCTTGGTTCACATCATAATGAATTGCGTTGAACCATTTTCCTGATTGAGCGGGTTTAGCGCCATGAGTAAGATGACCACCTGAATTTAAACTCATACCTAGTATAGTATCTCCAGGTTTGATTAAAGCTAAATATACAGCTCCATTTGCTTGAGCTCCAGAATGAGGTTGTACATTTGCAAATTTACAATTAAATAATTTTTTCACTCTTTCTATTGCCAGCGACTCTGAAACATCAACATGCTCGCATCCTCCATAGTATCTTTTGCCAGGATATCCTTCAGCATATTTATTTGTTAGAACAGATCCTTGGGCTTCTA
>JACWDZ010000009.1 GCA_014653815.1 Pelagibacterales bacterium SAG-MED29
ATATTTGATCGCAAATTATAATTTAATCTGTAAACAGTTCAGAAAACTAAATTATAAAATAAATGCTATAAAAATAAACGACATAGAAGATAATATTATTTCAACCAATTTAAAAATTATAGATATTCCTATTGATTTTAAAAATCCTTTTAAAGTTAATTTTAAGAAATCTTCTAAGTATGTATTACAAAGTTTAAACCTAGCCCACTCACTAGCAAAAAAAAAGAAAGTAAAAGCAATTATAAATTGCCCAATAGACAAAAATTTAATAAAAGTTTCAAAAAAAATTGGAGTTACTGAATTTTTTGCATCTAAATGTAAAATCAAAAACTCTTCTGAAGTTATGTTAATACACAATAAAAAATTTTCTGTTGTTCCACTTACTACTCATTTTGATATTAAAAATATATCTAAAAACATAACTTCAAAATTAATAATTAAAAAATTAATATCCTTAAATAAAGAATTTAAAAAAGTATTTAAAATTAAACCTAAAATTGGAGTTCTTGGGTTAAATCCTCATAACGCTGAGTTACATAAAAAGTCAGAAGAAGTTAAAGAAATAATGCCTGCTATATCAAAACTAAAAAAGGCAGGCTTAAATATTTATGGTCCATTAGTTGCTGATACAATTTTTGTTAACAATTATAAAAAATATGATGTAGTTGTAGGCATGTATCATGATCAAGTGTTAACTCCTTTTAAAGCATTGTTTCATTTCGATGCAATTAATATTACCCTTGGTTTAGATTATTTACGTGTTTCTCCTGATCATGGTCCAGCTATTGATTTAATTGGAAAAAATAAAGCAAATTACTTAAGTTTACTTCAATGCATTAAATTCATTAGCAGTATTAAATGATGAGATATGCTAAAAAATCTCTAGGGCAAAATTTTTTAATAGACTCCAACATCATTAAAAAAATAATTAATTTAACTACTATTTTTGATAAGAATATTTTAGAGATTGGTCCAGGCAAAGGAGCTTTAACTGATGAAATATTAAAAAATAAACCAAAATCTTTAACTCTTATTGAAAAAGATAACCTCCTCTCAAAAGAATTAAAATTAAAATATAATAATAATAAAAAAGTTACAATTTATAACAAAGATGTTTTAAAATTTAATTTTGAAAAAAAGTTAGAAAAAGATACTATTATTTTTGGTAATCTACCCTATAATATTGCCTCTCAAATACTTGTTAATATAATCAAATTTAAAAAATGGCCTCCTAAATATTCTTGCCTTATCTTTATGTTTCAAAAGGAAATGGCAGATAGAATAATAGGAAAATATGGTACTTCAAAATATGGAAGGCTATCTATCTTAACTAGCTATAGATTGAGTGTTTTAAATAAGTTTAAAATCTCACCTAATTGCTTCTTTCCTAAACCCAAAATTGACTCAACAGTACTTTTTTTAAAGCCTAACAATAAAATTAAAAATAAAATCAAAAATTTAGAAAATTTAGAAAAAATTACACATATTTTTTTTTCAAAAAAAAGAAAAATGATTAATAAAAGTTTTTCGCAACTATTTAAAAATTCAGAAAACTTATCTCAAAAATTAGATATCAATTTGTCACTAAGACCTGATCAATTAAATGAAAATGATTTTTATAGAATTGTTGAATACTACGAAAAATATAAAAAAATTTAAAATTATTTTTTATTTTTTTTTAAAAGGATAATTTTTTCAACTTCTTTGAAACAATTCTCAAGATTATCATTTATAACAACAAAATCGTAATCTTGTTTGTGGGCTGAATCAGCGTCATATGCCTTTAATCTTTCCTCAACAACATCTGGTTTGTCTTGATTTCTTTGAATTAATCTTTTTTTTAACTCTTCTTTATTTGGAGGAAGAATAAAAATTTTTAATAGGTTTAGCTCTTTAAATTTTGATAATTGCTGAGTTCCTTGCCAGTCAATATCAAATAAAACGTCATTTTTATTTTTTAATAAATTGAGTACAGATTCTTTAGAAGTGCCGTAATAATTTCCGAAAATTTTAGCATATTCATAAAATTCATTACTCTGTATTTTATTTTTAAAATCATTTTCATTGATGAAATAATAATCAATTCCCTCAACTTCGTTTGATCTAGGTTTTCTAGTTGTGTGAGAAACAGATATTTTAAAGTTTTGATATTTTTGTTGAATTTTTTTACTTATCGTTGTTTTGCCGGCCCCAGAAGGAGATGATAAAATTACCATGACATTGTTTAAATCATGACTCATAATAGCTTGAAGAAATATTTAGATTTATTGATTTGTCTTGCTTTCAATAAATTTAATAGCGTCTCCAACTGTTAAAATTTTTTCAGCTTCACTATCTGATATTTCAGAACCAAATTCTTCTTCAAAAGCCATTACTAATTCAACAGTATCCAGGCTGTCTGCACCCAAATCGTCAACAAAACTTGCTTCTTCTGTAACTTTCTCTTCCTCTATGCCTAAATGATCGGCAACTATTTTTTTAATTTTTGGTTTTACATCTGACATTAATTACCTCTGTTATGTTAATGATATTTTCTTAATAGATTATTAGATAGAATTGTCAAGCCATATACATTCCACCATTAACGTGAATAGTTTCGCCGTTAATATAATTAGCCATATCTGATGCTAAAAAAGCTACACAATTTGATACATCCTCTCCTGTTCCCAAATCCCCTGATGGAATTTTGCTTATCAACATTTTTTTAAATTCATCATTAATTTTATCGGTCATTTCTGTTTTTATAAAACCAGGAGAAACACAGTTTATGTTTATATTTTTTTTTGCATATTCAATAGCTAAGCTTTTAGAGAAAGCAACTATTCCAGCTTTAGATGCAGAATAATTAGCTTGCCCCAAGTTTCCGGTGTGGCCAACAATAGAAGTAATGTTTATTATTTTTCCAGATTTATTTTTAAGCATTTTTTTAATTGCAAATTTACACATTAAAAAAGTAGAGGTTAGATTTATATCTAAAACTTTTTTCCAATTTTCTTCCGTTAAACGAATAGAGATATTGTCTAAAGTTATACCTGCATTGTTAACTAAAATATCTAAACCACCAAGTCTTGTGTTGGCGGCTTCTATAAAAGACTCAATATTTTTATGTTCATCTAAATTAAACTTTTGAATATGAATGTTGCTAAATTTACTTTTAAGATTATTTAATTTTTCTTCTTTTGTTCCAGTAGCTAAAACTGTTGAACCATTATCAATAAATTTTTTTACAAGACTATTTCCAATCCCGCCTGTAGCGCCTGTAATAATAACTTTTTTATTTTTAAGATTCATCAATTGTTTTTTTCATATCATCTATTGAATTTATACTAAAGCAATTAATATTCTTTACTGTCCTTTTAACCATCCCACATAAAACTTTTCCAGGCCCTATTTCAATAAAATTATTAACATTTTCCTTAGACATGTTAACGATGCTTTCTCTCCATCTTACAGTTGAGCAGATTTGTTCAATTAATAATTTTTTTATATGCTCCGGGTTATTTTCAGGTTTTGAAGTTACATTGCAAACAACATCAAAAATTGGCTTTTTAAATTTAACTGAATTAATTTTATCTTTCATTTTATTGGCTGCAGGATTCATTAAAGAACAGTGAAAAGGCGCACTTACATTTAAAGGAATAAATTTTTTTTTATTTTCTTTCAAGATGTCTTTCAAAGAATTAATGCTTTCGATATCACCGCTAATAATTGTTTGACCTTCAGCATTGTCATTAGCAATTTCACACACTCCTTTTATTTTAATTTTTTTAATCAAATTATTAAGTTCATCTATTTGTGAGCCCAGTACTGCAATCATGCTGCCTTTACCAACTGGAACGGCTTCCTGCATTGATTTACCTCTTTCAAACAGCAAAAATAAGGCATCATTAAATTCTAATGCATCTGCACAAACTAAAGCGCTATATTCACCTAAAGAGTGACCCGCAAAAAACTTTGTAGATTTAAAATCAAAATTATATTCTTTTTTAAGTACTGAAAAAATCGCATAACTAACTATTAATATGGCTGGTTGTGTATTTTGTGTTAATTTTAACTTATCTTCTGGACCTTCTAAAATGATTTTTGAAATTTTATAATTAAGTTTATCGTCTGCCTCTTTAAAGATTTTTTTTACTATATCAAAATTATTGTAAAACTCTGATCCCATCCCTACAATTTGTGAACCTTGACCTGGAAAGAGTATAGCTTTCATATTTTTACCATTTAATTGCTGATAATTAGTATTGATATAAATATCTATTATAGTATAAAGCTTTTTTTACAATTATGTACTTTAAAGCTAATTAATTAACAATAATCTTTTTATGTCATTTTACGAAAATACTTTAATTGCTAAGCAAGATCTGGCTACATCTGAATTAAAAAAAATTAAAGAAAAATATAATGATCTTATTAACAGTAATTCAGGCAAAGTCGTAAAGATTGAAGAATGGGGTTTGTTAAATCTTGCTACAAAAATAAGAAAATACAACAAGGGTTTCTATATTCATTATAAATTTGAAGGAAATAAGAAAACTCTAGATGAAATAGATAAAAAAATTAAAGTTGATGGCTCAATAATAAGACATCTTTTAGTTAGATATAAAAAATTAGATACCAAAAATGAGTATTTTAAAAAAGAAAAATAGATGAAAAGAAAAGGAAAAAAATTTAAAAAAAACTCAAGCTCTTTAAACAAACTTAGTTTATTTCAAAAATCTGAGGGAAGATTTAATAGGTCTTGTCCTTTATCTGTGAAAAATGCTCCAATAATAGACTATAAAAATATTAGCATATTAAAAAAGTATGTTTCTGAAAATAATAAAATTTTATCTTCAAAAATTACTTCTGTATCAAGTGGTAAACAAAAAAAATTAACTAGAGAAATTAAAAAAGCAAAAATTCTAGGGCTTATATAATTATGGAATTAATACTTTTGGAAAACATAATGAATCTAGGAAACATTGGTGATAAAGTTGAAGTTAAACCAGGTTATGGAAGAAACTTTCTTTTAAAAACAGGAAAAGCATTAAGACTTAATAAAGAAAATTTGGAATATGTTTCCAAAAAAAAAGATGAGCTGAACAAAAAAAATATTGAATTGAAAAAAAAATTAAAAAATACAGCTCAAATAATTGATAACAAGTCTTTTGTATTTAATAAAGAAAGCAAAGAAAATGGTGAATTGTATGGCTCAATCAAACCAAAAGAAATCTCTACAGCAATTTTTGAAAAAATGAAAATAGAAATTAAGCCTTCACAGATAGTTTTAAAAAATGACTTAAATAAAATTGGTAATTACAAAGTAGACATAAACTTTCATACAGAAGTTTCTGCTCAAATTTCAATCAAAATAGATAAAACTCAATCCAAATAGGTAAAGTTCGATCATTCTGACTTTTCCACAGGTAAGTTTAAAAAGTGTGTAACTTTTAACTTTCATTATAGTTCTCTCAAACTATTATTTCGAAGTGGAAAAAATCAAATTAAAAGATAATAATTCAGATAAGAAACAACCTTCAAATCTAGAAGCAGAACAAGCTTTACTGGGGTCAATTTTAGTCAATAATGATATTATTGACGAAGTGTCAAACACTATCAATCCTATAAGTTTTTATGATCCTGCGCATACTAAAATTTATGAGGTAATTGAAACTTTAAATAACAAGGGAATGATTGCGAACCCTATTACTTTAAAAAATTACTTTGAAAAAGACAACATGTTAAGCGAAGTAGGAGGAACAGAATATTTAGTAAAATTAACAAGATTTTCAGGATCAACAAAACAAGCAGTGGATTATGCAAAAATTATTCATGAAATGTATTTAAGAAGAGAATTAGTTTTAATTTCTGATAATTTATCTTCGGAAACACTCGATTCCAAAGAACTGACCGCTGAAAAGATAATTGAAAACACAGAAAGATCTTTATTTGACTTAGCAGAACGAGGTAGTTTCTCACAGTCTTTTTTAAAATTTAATCAGGCATTAGATCAAACAATTGAAACAGCTACACAGGCAATGAAAAGTGACAAAGGAATTGTTGGTGTGCCAACTGGTTTGACAGACTTAGATGAAAAGTTGGGTGGCCTACATAAATCTGATCTAGTTATATTGGCTGGTAGACCTGGAATGGGTAAAACTGCGCTAGCGACAAATATAGCTTATCATGCAGCTCAAAACATCATGAGCCGACAAGAAAAATCATCTATAGCATTTTTTTCTCTTGAGATGTCATCAGAACAGCTTTCTACAAGAATACTTTCTGAACAAGCAAGGATTAAATCTGATGACATAAGAAAAGGTAAGGTTACTGAAGAAGAAATAAATAGATATATTGAGACTTCAAGAAATATATACAATCTTCCACTTTTTATCGACGAAACTCCAGCAATTACAATTGCAACATTAAGCAATAGAGCTAGAAGAATTAAAAGATTATTTGGAGTAAGTTTAATCGTTGTAGACTATATACAATTAATGAGAGCTCCTAGTTTAAACCGAAATGATAATAGAGTTCAGGAAGTTTCTGAAATCACACAAGGTTTGAAAGCACTGGCCAAAGAGCTCAAAGTGCCGGTCTTAGCTTTGTCTCAATTATCTAGGGCTGTTGAACAAAGAGATGAAAAAAAACCACAACTATCAGATTTAAGAGAGTCTGGTTCGATTGAGCAAGACGCTGATGTAGTAATGTTCGTTTACAGAGAAGCCTATTATTTAGAAAACAAGCAACCAAAATTAAACTCAATAGAACATGCTGAATGGCAATCTAAAATGAACGATGTAAACGGCCTTGCTGACATCATATTAGGTAAACAAAGACATGGCCCTACAGGTGTAGTTAAAGTTGAGTTTGAAGGAATATACACAAAATTCAAAGATTTAAGCAAAAATTAAGCTCAAATTTTTTCTTTAGTTATAATAAATTTAAGATATATCTGAAATATCTTTATGTTTACTAATATTTACAAAAAATTGGTTATTGATTTTCCAAAATTCACACTTGCCTTAATAGTTGTATTATTATCATTTTCAGTTTTTCATGCCAAAAATTTCAATTTAGATGCATCATCTGACGCTCTCTTGCTTGAAGGAGATCCGGATCTTAAATATTTAAGAAAAGTTAATGAAACGTATGGTTCAAAAGATTTCCTAGTTCTAACTTATGCTCCAGTTTCAAGTTTTGTAGAAAAAGAAACTATTCTTAATCTTCAGTTATTGAAATCTAAAATTGAGAAATTGACCTGGGTTGATAGCGTTATTACAGTTATTGATGTTCCTCTTTTAAAAAGCACTGACGAAGGGTTAATGGAAAGGTTAAAAAATTATAAAACCTTGTCCCATCCAGAAATAGACAGAAAAAGAGGATTTGATGAAATTATAAATAGTCCAATTTATAAAAATTATGTTATTAGCGAGGATGGCAAAACATCAGGGATTGTTGTTTATCTTAAAAAAGATGAAAGACTCGCAGAATATATAAAAGTTAAAGATAAATATTTTAACCAATCTATTGAAACAGGTTTGTCAAAAAAAGAGAAAATAAATTATAAAAAATTTCTCAATGAATACGAAGAATATAAAAATTTATACAATATTAGAAATCATCAAAATATAGCCGAAATAAGAGATGTGATTAGCAAGTATGGAGAAAATGCTAAAATTCATTTAGGAGGTATTCCGATGATTGCTAATGATATGATGAGCTATATTAAAAGTGACATAGTTGTTTTTGGAATTGGAGTTTTCATTTTTATTATTTTAACACTTTGGTTTATTTTTAGAAACTTTAAATGGGTAGTAATGCCATTATTAGGGTGTGCAACTTCAGTAATTATAATGATTGGTCTCTTAGGATTAATTGGGTGGAAGGTAACGGTAATCTCATCAAACTTTATTGCTTTAATGCTAATATTAAATATGGCGATGAATATCCACGTAACTGTTAGATTTTTACAATTAAAAAAAGAGTTTCCTCAATTAACAAAAGAAGAAGCTGTTTTTGAGGCTAGTAAAAAGATGATGCTTCCAATTCTTTATACTGTTTTGACAACTATATGTGCTTTTTTATCTTTAGTGTTTAGTGGAATAAAACCAATAATAGATTTTGGTTGGATGATGACTTTAGGATTGATAGTTTCATTGCTAGTTACATTTTTATTATTACCTTCATTATTAAACTTATTTTCATCTAATAATGAAATGGACCTTAAAGACACAGAAAAATCCTTGATTACTTCTGCTTTAGGTTCTTTTGCTAAAAATAATAAAATTTTAATTTTTGGATCTACCTTGCTAGTTGTTATATTTAGTATAATTGGAATATTTAAGCTGGAAGTTGAGAATAGTTTTATAAATTATTTTGATAAAGAAACAGAGATTTATAAAGGAATGAAAAAAATTGATGATGATCTAGGTGGCACAACTCCTTTAAATATAATTTTAAAGTTTCCAGTAAAGAAAAAAGAAACTAAGAAAGAGAATGATGAATTTGATGAATGGGAAGAAGAAAATGAAGCCAATGAAGATAAAGCTAAATATTGGTTTACAAGAGATAAAATGGATAAGATCATTAAAGTTCATGATTATGTGGAATCTTTGCCAGAAATTGGAAAAGTATTATCATTTGGATCAATTTTAAGAGTAGCTGAAGATTTAAATAATAAGGAACTGCAAAGTTTAGAAATAGCAGTTTTATACAGTAAAATTCCTGAGTCGATAAAAAAAGAAATTGTTACGCCTTATATCTCTGTTGAAGAAGATGAAGCAAGAATTAGTCTCAGAATTAAAGACTCTTTAGAAAATTTAAGAAGAAATGATTTAATCGAAAAAATTAATTCTGACTTAAATACAAAATTAGGTTTAGAAAAAGATGAATATAAATTAGCAGGTGTTCTAATCTTATTTAATAATTTGTTACAGAGTCTATTTAAATCTCAAATACTCACTTTAGGTATAGTCATGCTTGGAATTTTCTTAATGTTTTTAGTTTTATTCCGCAATATTGTTCTTGCTTCTATAGGGGTTGTCCCAAATTTTATAGCTGCTTTTTTTATTCTTGGTATTATTGGATTACTTGGTATTCCGCTAGATATGATGACCATAACCATAGCGGCAATTACAATTGGTATAGCAGTAGATAATAGTATTCATTATATCTACAGATTTAAAGAGGAGTTTAAAAAAATAAATAACTATAATAAAACTCTTGATAGGTGTCATAGTACTGTTGGTATTGCAATTTTAAATACTTCGATCACTATTGTTTTTGGGTTTTCAATTTTAGTTTTGTCAAATTTTATACCGACAATATATTTTGGCGTCTTCACAGGTATTGCAATGTTGTTAGCTATGATTTCAGTGTTAACTTTGCTTCCTAAACTATTATTAGTTTACAAACCTTTTGGAGAAGAATCTGACAAACTCATATGATCAGTAATCTTTTAGAACAGATAAGTGGCATAAATTTATTTGATGTGTTTGTAGGTCTAATTTTTACTTATTGTGTAATCCAATGTTTTTTAAAAGGCTTTTCTCTAAGCTTAATTTCTTTTATGAAATGGGTTCTTTCAACAATTGTAACAATTATATTAGTTCCAAAACTTCAGCCGACAGTGAGTGAATATATAGAGTCTGAATTTATTAATAACGTCGGCCTTGGAATAGCAGTTTTTGTTTTTACACTTTTTTTAACAATAGTTATTGGAAAAGCTTTAAGTAGAGCTGTTACGTGGACCGGATTAGGATCGATAGATAAAACATTTGGATTATTGTTTGGATTTTTCAAAGGCTATATCGTTTCGATCTGTTTATTTTCGATATTAAATTGGTTTTATCCATATCAAAATTGGGGTATATCAGCTGAGGATGCAATTTCGTTTGATATAGTAAAAAAAGGAAGTGAAATACTTGTAGAAGAATTTCCTTCTAGTGAAGATTTAATAGATACAAAAGACAAAATTGAAAAAATTTAAATCAGATAAACTAAGAGAAGAATGCGGTATATTTGGCATATCTAATCATGAAGACGCTTCTGCATTGGTTGCTTTAGGTTTACATGCCTTACAACACAGAGGCCAAGAAGGATGTGGAATAGTATCCTATGATGGAAAAAACTACCATTCTGAAAAAAAACAAGGTTTGGTTGGAGATAATTTTACGAAAAGTAATGTTATAAATAAACTGCCTGGTAAATTTGCTATAGGTCATAATCGATATTCTACAACTGGTGAGACTTCTTTAAGAAATATACAGCCATTTTTTGCAGATCTACATATGGGTGGATTAAGCATTGCTCATAATGGCAACCTAACTAATGCATTGACTTTAAGAGAGTCGTTGGTGAAAGAAGGCGCAATTTTTAGAACCACAAGTGATACTGAAACAATTGTTCAATTAATTGCAAAATCAAAGAGAGAGAGAATAGTAGATAAATTAATAGACGCACTTTTTCAAATACAAGGAGGTTATTCTCTTGTCATAATGACAAATAAAAAAATGATAGGAGTAAGAGACCCTTTTGGTATAAGACCTTTAGTAATTGGTAAGTTAAAAGACTCATACATTCTAGCGTCAGAAACTTGTGCATTAGACATTGTTGGGGCAAAATTTATTAGAGAGGTAGAAAATGGTGAAATAATTGTAATAGAAAATAGTGAAATAAGTAACATTAAACCATTTCCAAAACAAAAGGCGCGACCTTGTATATTTGAATACATTTATTTTGCAAGACCCGACAGTATTATTGGAGGAAAATGTGCATATGAATATCGTAAAAATTTTGGTGTGCAGCTGGCAAAAGAAACGGACTTAAAAGCTGATATTGTTGTTCCAGTGCCAGACTCGGGTGTGCCTGCAGCTTTAGGTTATGCTGAGTATTCAAAGAAAAAATTTGAACTTGGATTGATAAGAAATCATTATGTCGGCAGAACATTTATTGAACCTGCTCAAAACATTAGAAGTTTAGGTGTAAAACTAAAATTAAGTTCAACGAAAAGTATTGTAAAAAATAAATCTATAATATTAATAGACGACTCCTTAGTAAGAGGAACAACATGCTATAAAATTGTAAAAATGCTTTATGAATCAGGAGCTAAGGAGGTTCATGTAAGAATTGCGTGTCCAGAAATAAAATTTCCTGATTTCTATGGGGTAGATATGCCAACAAAAGAAGAGCTATTAGCTCATCAAAAAACTAATATAGAAATGTGTGAATACATAAAAGCTAAATCACTTAAATTTTTAAGTTTAGATGGGCTTTATGAAGCTTTAGAAAAAGGTAAAAGAAATAATTCATACCCTCAGTTCAGCGATCATTATTTTACAGGAGAATATCCAATCAAGCCATCAGATAATATAAGTGAGTTAAAAGTAACACAATTGTCCTTATTAAGTGGAAAATCTAATAACTAGTTTAAAACTATCAATTTATTATTGTTATTTAAAAATAAAATTGATTCATTAATGAATATAGGAGAAGTTCCTAATTTACTTTTAAGTTTTCCAATTTTTTTAATTTTTCCATTTTTATTGAAAGCCACCAAATATGAATTATTTAAAAATACAAGCAAATTATTATTTGCTAATGACAAAGATTTTATACTAATCGATTTATTTTTCGTGTCTAAAAAATCAGCAATTTCTTCTGCTATATCAAGAGAATAAATTATTTCACCAGTATTTGTATCTATGCATATTAGCAGGTGATCTTTTGTGATAATAAATAAATTTTTTCCAGAGACCAGTGGCTTAACGATTGAAGTAATCGAGATCCTAAAAATTACTGAACCATTGTTAATATTTAATAGATATAAATAAGGGTCAGTAGAAATAATAACTTTATCTTTAAATATTACAACAGGATTTGAATAAAATAAATTGTTTGAGTTTAAATCAAGAGATTGTTTAAAATTTGCAAACCAATTTATTTTTGAATTTTGATTGCTAACAGAATAAAGAGATCCAAATGTATTTAAATAAATTAAAGAATCTTTATATAAAGCTAATGAGTTAACAAAATCGGTTTTTAAAGCTGTTTCTTCAGTTGGTATAAATTTTAATTGAAGACCATTAAACTTATTAAGGATATGAAGAGTATTATTTTGATCAGCTGTTATAATTTTGTTTTCAAATATTTTTATGTTAGATCTAAATGGTATCTTGAAATTTTTTGCCCATAATAATTTTTTATTCATATAATTTAATGCATATAAATAACCTAAATTATCAGAGGCATAAATAATATTTTCTTCTATTATTATATTTAAATTTTTTTTTATTTTTTTAAATTTTTTTTTATAAAAATTATATTTATAAATAATTTCATTTTTATTTATAGAATAGACAAATATATTACCTTTGATATCTGTAGCTATAACGTTTTCACCATCAAATAATATTTTATCATTAATTTTATGTCTGCTGATTTTTTTACTTTTAAAGATTATTTCGTTTAAATTATCATACTCAAAGTTATCAAAATTATTTGAATCTTGATAAAATTCATCTGTCCATTGTGTATTTTTTTTAATTGAGTCTAATAAAAGATCTAAATTTTTATTTGGTGCAATAGTTTGGTTAAAAGATTGTTCTTTTGTATAAAGTGTCTCAAAATCTTTGAATCTGTCTGTTTTTTTAACATCTATTGTATCGCTATTTTTCCAAATACCTGACTTATTATCAAAAGAACAATGTGAACATACAAATATAAATATTATTAATATTAATTTTCTCATGCATTTTTTATTTTTATAATATTAATATTTACTTTTTTAGAATTTCGATATTTCAGATGCAGTTTCCTTCCATATTGAATTATCAGAAATAATTTCATTAAGTAATTTATCTCCTTCATTATCTTTTGATATCTTAATTAAATATAGAGCTTTTTTTAATTTAACTAAGTTTTTTTGTTCTTTTTCTATTTTTGAGTTTTCAACAATAGTAAAAAGTTCTAAAATTTCTTCGTTATTTTTCTCAAGATCATTATCTATAATATTGTTTAACGCTAATAAAGAATAAAATTTATTTTTGCTTTTTATAATTTCTTTATAAATTTTTTTTGATTTTTCATTTTGATTTAACGAAAGGTATATTCCTGCTTGAACAAATTTTTCTGAAACTTTTTCATTTTTAGAATTTTGATAATAATTCAAATAACTTATTGCAATCAAAAAAAATATTATTAGAGTTAAAAATATTAATAAGATATTTTTATTTTCCCGTAGGAAGTTTTCTATTTTTTCAAGAGAGTCTATTTTTTTTTCATTTTCCATATAAAAAATTTTTGTTTTTGGGAAATATTTTGGTTTTTACCTCTTTACTATATTTTTTTACAGCTTTTTCAATTATTGTATTTAGGTTGACATATTTTTTTACAAATTTTGGGTAAAAACCGCTCAAACCAATAATATCATCAGTTACTAAAATTTGACCATCACAGTGTGATGATGATCCTATGCCTATCGTAGGTATTTTTAATAAATTTGTAATTTTCTTAGCTGTGTTTGGCGTAATACATTCTAAAACAATTGAAAAAGCTCCAGCTTTTTCAATTGATATTGATTCTTTAATTAACTTTTTAATCTCCTTTTTCTTTTTACCTTCGACTTTAAATCTATTTTTAAATTGAGGTGTATAACCTATATGTCCCATTACAGGTATTTTAGCTTTTGTTATCTCTCTTATAATTTTAAAATTTTTATTGTTGCTTTCTATTTTTACTGCATCACAATTTGTTTTTTTAAAAATTAATTTTGCATTTTTTTTTGCTTGTGAAGGATTTTTGTATGAACCTTTTGGCATATCAACCACTAATAAAGATTTTTTAATTCCTTTTCTAACGCTAATGCTGTGTTGAATAATAGTATCTAATTTAATTCTATGAGTATTTTTCATCCCATACAAGACATTAGCCATTGAATCTCCTACTAAAGTTATATCGCAATATTTATCTAAAATTTTAGCAATATTTTTTGAATATGCCGTTAAGCTTACAATTTTTTTTTTGTTTTTTTTTGCTAAAATCTTTTTTATTTTTATAGACATTACTCTAACTCAATAGTGCTGGGCGGTTTTGAAGTTATATCATACACTACTCTATTGATCCCAGTTACACCATTAACAATTTTATTAGAAATTTTATCTAAAAAATCCTTTGGAAAATTAAAATAATCTGCTGTCATGCCATCTTCGGAAATAACTGCCCTCAATAAACAAGTATATTCATAAGTCCTTGAATCTCCCATTACACCGACCGTTTTCATAGATAGTAACCCAGCATAAGCTTGCCATATCTTATCGTAAAGTCTGTGTTTAATTAATTCATTTATATAAATATGGTCAGCTTCTTGAAGAATTTTTATTTTTTCCGGCGTAACGTGACCTATTATCCTAATTGCCAGTCCCGGACCAGGAAACGGATGTTTGTTTCTTATGCTATCCTGTAATCCTAAAGATTTTCCTAAGACTCTAACTTCGTCTTTAAAAAATTCTTTTAGGGGTTCTATTAACTTGAAGCTCATCTTTTTTGGCAATCCACCCACATTATGATGAGATTTAATCTTAGATGATTGGCTTCCTGTTGCAGATCTGCTTTCAATAACATCAGGATAAAGAGTTCCTTGAGCAAGATATTTAATAGATTTATATTTTTTTGACTCTTTTTCAAAAATTTTAATAAATAAATTCCCTATAATTTTTCTTTTCTTTTCTGGGTTATGAATATTTTTAAGTTTTTTAAAATATAGTTTTGAAGCATTAATTAGTTTTACATTTAGTTTGTATTTCTTCTTAAATATATTATATGAGTCTTTAAACTCATTCTTTCTCATTAATCCTGTATCGACCATTATACAAATAAGATTTTTTTTAATAGCTTTATTAATCAATAAAGCAACCACACTGCTGTCTACGCCGCCTGATAAAGCGCAAATCACTTTGTCCTTTTTTACAGTTTTCCTAATATTCTTAATCAATCTATTTGTTTCTAAAGCTACTCGCCATTTTTTTTTAATTTTACAAATAGAAAATAAAAAATTTTTAAAAATTTCTTTCCCATTTTCAGTATGTGTAACTTCTGGATGAAATTGTACTCCATATATTTTAGTTTTTGTATTTTCTATAATAGTTAACTTTGAATCTTTAGTTGATGCAATTATCTTAAAACCTTTAGGTATTTTAGTTACTGCATCTTGATGGCTCATCCAAACAGATTTATTCTCAGTATTAAAAAAATTTTTAATAAGTAAAGATTGTTTTTTTTTATAAAGAATAGCTCTTCCAAATTCTCTTTTTTTCCTTAAAGACCTGATTGAACCGCCAAATAACTTAGCTATTAGCTGCAATCCATAACATATTCCAAGGATAGGAATTTTTTTTAAAAATACTTCTTTTGGAATACTTAAATATTTTTTTTTTGTTACAGTTGAAGGACCTCCGGATAAAATTATTCCTTTTATTCCTCTGTAATCTTTAATTTTATAAAGATCATTAATTGTTAAAATTTCGGAAAAAACTCCAAAATCTCTAATCCTTCTAGCTATAAGTTTTGTAACTTGAGAGCCAAAATCAATAATTATAATTTTTTCCTTCAGATTTTGGAGTCTCATTTATTTATTTAGAGATTTTTCTATTTCAATTTTAAGTTTCTCACTTTTTAGACAATAATTTTTGCAAAAAATAAGTAATTTTTCTATCAATTGATTGCTTCGTTCAAAATCAGATTCTTTTAATCTTAGTTGTGCTAAATTATATGTTGCCTCTTCATTTTTTGGATTAAGCAGAATCACTGTTTTCAAATTTTTTTCTTCTAATTCTTTTTTTTTTTGTTCATTAAATATTTTTGAAAGATAGAGATATGATCTTTCATTTTTGGGGTTAAAAACTATATCTTGTTCAAATTTAAATTTTGCCTTATCAAACTCTTCATTTTCATAAAGCGCCAATCCTTCATTAAAATAATTAGCGCCAGCATGAGCATTATTAAATATTAAAACTACAAAAAAAATAATTTTTAATAATCTCATTGTTACAATTTATAATTTAATGTTGGTTCAATCATTTCTACACTATGTACCATGCTTTCATAAAATCCTGCTTTTGTAATTTTAATAAATTTTGCATTTTTTTTGATATCTTCTAATTTTTTTGCTCCAATATATCCCATGGATGATCTTAAACCTCCCTTTAATTGATATATAATTTGGGAAACATTGCCTTTATACTCTACTCTTCCGTCAACTCCTTCTGGCACAAATTTTGACTTATCTTTATAACTTTTTTGAAAATATCTATTGGAAGATCCAGCTGACATAGCTCCAATAGATCCCATTCCTCTGTATTTTTTATAAAATTTATTTTTAATTTTAAATTTTTTTCCCGGGCTTTCATGAGTTCCAGCAAATATAGAACCCATCATAATGGCGTCTGCACCTGCAGCTATTGCTTTTGCTATATCTCCTGAGAACTTTATACCTCCATCAGAAATTATTTTTATTTTTTTTCCTTTTAAGGCTTTGTAAACTTCCATTATTGCGGTTATCTGTGGAACTCCTATGCCAGCTACCATGCGTGTTGTGCAAATAGAACCAGGCCCGATACCAACTTTAATAATATCAGCGCCTGAATTATATAATCTTTTTGCAGCCTCTGCCGTAGCAATATTGCCTACGCAAATTGGTATTTTATTGTTTTTTCTAATTTTAGATAAAGTTTTTAAAACTTTCTCGCTATGACCATGAGCAGTATCAATTACAATTAAATCTACGCCACTATCTATAAGCAATTTTGCCCTTTTTAAATCATCTGCACTCGTTCCAATAGCGGCTCCAACAAATAATTTTTTTTTTTTAACTTGTTCAACTTCTTTGCTTTGTTTTTTTATATCTAAATTTCTATGTATAATTCCAATGCCTCCTGATTTAGCTATTGCAATAGCCATCTCAGACTCTGTAACCGTATCCATCGCAGAAGACAAGAAGGGAGTTTTTAATTTAATATTTTTAGTTAAATTTAAAGAAATGTCAGTATCTGATGGTAAAATATTTGAAAAACGAGGCAGCAACAGTACATCATCAAAAGTTAATGCTTCTTTAATTGCTTCCATATACACTTATATACAATTTTTAAAAATTATAAAGTCTTTAATGTCACACAGTGTAAATAAATTTCTCTTGATTCGTTTCTACTTGCTTCAGGTTTAAAAAATTCTACTTTTTTAAACTTAGATTTTGCTAATTCTTTAACTTCTAAAAAGTCATCACCCATAAATAATTTAGACACCAATACCCCATTTGGCTTTAGAACTTTTGATGAAAATTTAACAACTTCTGTACATAGCTGATTAGTCCGAATAGAGTCTAATGATTTATTTCCAGTTGTATTGGCGGCCATATCTGAAATCACTACGTCTAGTTTATCTTTAAAAAAATTAAGTATTTTTTCTTTTGTATTTACTTCAAGAAAATCACATTGTAAAAATGAAATATTTTTCAGTTCATCCATCTTTTTGGTGTCTAAAGATAATATTTTTCCTGTTGATATAATTTTGCTAGTAACTTGTGCCCATCCGCCTGGATAAGCTCCTATATCTAATAAATTAGTATCTTTCTTTATAAATTTATATTTTTTATTTAATTCAATTAATTTAAATGCTGAGCGTGAACGATAACCTAATGTTTTAGATTTTTTAAAAAATTGATCTCTGTGTTGTTTTATTTTCCAAGTATTACTTTTTTTTTTCTTTTTTGATTTTTTCATTATAAAACATCTTCATGCTCATCTTCTGATGTTTCTAAATTTTCTTTTCTATTTCTATCTTTATACATAAAAAAACTAACAGGTATCGAAATTAAATAAACCAAACCAAAAAGCAAAAGTGTTGCGAATGTATAATATAATAAAGAAATAAAGATTGTTCCAATTCCTAATAAAATAAAAGCCGTAGCTTTTGGAGAAATTGATATTTTTTTTAAAGATAAAGTTGGAACTTTGCTTACTAATAAAATAGCTATTAAAATTGTGAAATATGGAGTTAAGTTTTGGATATTAAAATTCAAATTTAAATCTGCAAGTTCATAAATTAACGGCATTAAAATCAGTAAACCTCCCGCAGGTGAAGGAACTCCTTCAAAATAATTGCTTTTCCAAAGTTGTTTGCTGTCAATTTTAGTTAAATTAAATCTTGCTAGTCTTAAAACACAACACACTGAATAAATTAATGTAATCGTCCATCCCAATTTTCCATAATTATTTAATTCCCAAAAATACAAAATAAAAATAGGAGCTATACCAAAACTGACAAAATCTGTTAATGAGTCAAGCTCTTTTCCAAATTCTGATGTTCCTTTTATTAAGCGAGCAATTCTCCCATCCAATGCATCAAGTATGGCTGCTAATAAAATAAAGATTACAGCTAAACTATAATTTCCATCTATTGAAAATTTAATTGAACTAATACCAAGGCATACTCCGCCTAAAGTTAATATATTTGGAAGCAAGTATCTTGTTTTTTTAGATGAAACTAATTTAAATTTTTTATTCTCTTCCATTACTCAGAAGCTATTAAGCTTTCTCCTGCTACTAAGTTTTGTCCAATCTTAGCTAAAACTTTCTTATTTTTAAAATAAATATCTACTCTACTTCCAAAACGTATCATTCCTATTCTGTCACCTTGTTTTAAACTTTGTCCTTGTTCAACTTCACAAACTATTCTCCTAGCAATTAAGCCTGCTATCTGAACAATAATAATTTCTTCACCAGATTTACTGCATTTAATTTTGTAATAGTTTCTCTCATTTTCCTCGCTTGCCTTATCTAAAGAGGCATTTAAAAATTTGCCTGGTTTATAATTAATCTCTTCAACCGTTCCAGTTAGTGGTGTTCTATTTACATGGCAATTAAATACATTCATAAAAATACTTACCTTAGTATAAGTTGTATTTTCTAATTGTAATTCTAACGGTCCTGTTCTTTCTGAAATATCTGTTATCAAACCATCAGCTGGACTAACAAGGAAAGCATCATCATTTATAGGATATCTCTCTGGATCTCTAAAAAAATAATAAACCCAGATAGTTAGAATAATCAAAATCGACCCAAAAAACTTTGAAAAAAGCAAAACTATAAATGTTGCTATTATAGAAATAGCTAAAAATTTATAGCCTTCTTTGTGAATATTTGGAAATATTGTATTAAACATAATTTTAAGTTTGCTAATTTTTTCCTAATATGTATAAAAATCCTGCTTAATCAATCTATATTTTATGGCAAAAATTAGAGTTAAAAACCCAGTAGTTGAGCTTGATGGTGATGAAATGACAAGGATTATTTGGTCATTTATTAAAGAAAAACTCATTAAGCCATACTTGGATATTGATCTTAAATACTATGACCTGGGCATGGAAAATAGAGATAAGACCGATGATCAAGTGACTATAGACTGTGCTAAAGCTATTCAAAAATATGGAGCTGGAGTAAAGTGTGCAACTATCACTCCAGACGAAGCACGTGTAAAAGAATTTAAATTAAAGAAAATGTGGAGATCACCTAATGGAACGATTAGAAATATTGTTGGTGGAACAATTTTTAGAGAACCAATAATTTGTAAAAATGTTCCAAGATTAGTCCCTCATTGGACTGATAGCGTAATAGTTGGAAGACACGCTTTTGGAGATCAATATAAAGCTACAGATTTTAAAGTTCCTGGAAAAGGAAAAATGACCGTTAAATGGGAGTCAGAAAATAGAAAAGATAAAATTGAACATGAGGTTTTTAATTTTGATGGCCCAGGTATAGCTCTTTCTATGTATAATTTAGACAATTCTATTAAAGATTTTGCTAGAGCGTGCTTGAATTATGGTCTAGCAAGAAAGTGGCCAGTTTACTTTTCTTCAAAAAATACAATTTTAAAAGTATACGATGGTAGATTTAAAGATATTTTTGAAGAAGTTTTCCAAAAAGAGTTTAAAAATAAATTTAATGAATCGGGTATAACTTATGAACATAGATTAATTGATGACATGGTCGCCTGTGCAATGAAATGGAGTGGAAAATATATTTGGGCTTGTAAAAATTATGATGGTGACGTGCAGTCTGATACAGTCGCACAAGGATATGGTTCCCTAGGTTTAATGACAAGTGTGCTTAGAACACCTGACGGAAAAGTAGCTGAAGCTGAAGCTGCACACGGAACAGTTACAAGGCATTATAGACAACACCAAGCAGGTAAAGAGACCTCTACTAATCCTATAGCTTCTATTTTTGCATGGACAAGAGGGTTGTCCCATAGAGGAAACCTTGATGGAAACCAAGAATTGATTAAATTCGCTGAGTCTCTTGAAAAAGTTTGTATAGAAACTGTTGAAAGCGGTTCTATGACTAAAGATTTAGCAATATTAATCAATAAAGATCAAAAATTTTTAACAACTAGTCAATTTTTAGAAGCAATAGATTCTAATCTTAAAAAAAAGCTTAATTAATTTCATCGGCTATAGCTTTAAAAGCTTCATCTATTTTATTTTTATTTGTACCGCCAGCCTGTGCAAAATCTTTTCTACCACCACCCCCTTTTCCTCCAAGTATTTCAGAAGCAATTTTCACAAGACTAACAGCATCATATTTTAAAATAAGATCATTTGTAACACCAACAGCAACTCCAACTTTTTCTTCAAAAGTGGAGATACTAATAATTATACCATTCTTAAGATCTTTTTTTCCTTGATCTATAACACTTCTTAACTCTTTAGGTGGAAAGTCATTAAGGGTTTGTTGTCTTAATACAAAATTACCAATCTTTTTGTCTTTAATTTTGTTTTTACTTTTATCGTTAATAACATTTTGAATTTTTATTTTTTCTAGTTGTTTAGCTAAAACCTTTAAATTTTCTGTCAAGTCTTTGCTTTCATTAAAATCAGGTTTAATTTTATACTTCAGTAGTTCTTTTTTAATTTTTTCAAATTGATCTTTGCTTGTTTTTTCTTTTGTAGATTTATCTTGTTTTTGGAATTTCTCATATTCTTGAAGCTGTTTATCTCTTAAGGCTTCCACTCTTCTTACCCCAGAAGCAATTGATGATTGACTAATAACTTTAAACTTTCCAACTTCCTTTGTATTTTTTACATGTGTTCCTCCACAAAGCTCTGTTGAAAAAAAACCATTAGACTCTTTGCCTATAAATACTACTCGAACTTCTTCACCGTACTTTTCTCCAAAAAGCGCTAAAGCACCCAATTTAATAGCTTCTTTAGGTGTCATTATTCTTGTTTGTACCTCAGTTGATCCGTCAACTATTTCGTTTACGACTTTATTAATTTTAATCATCTCCTGCTTTTCAATCGGTTTGTTATGGCTGAAATCAAATCTTAATCTTTCTGGAGAAACCAATGATCCTTTTTGGGTCACATGTTTACCTAAAGTCCTTCTTAAAGACTCATGTAGCAAATGCGTTGCAGAATGATTAGCTTTAGAATTATTTCTATTTTCAACATTTATTTCAAGATTAACGCTTTGACCAATTTTTATTGTGCCAGACTCAATTTTTCCAGCATGAACAAAAAGGTATCCCATTTTTTTTTGAGTATCTGTGATATTTATTTTACAATCAGAGTTAAAAATTACCCCCTGATCTCCAACTTGACCTCCGGATTCTCCGTAAAAAGGTGTTTGATTTGTAATAATTTCAACGTCACTTCCTGCTTCAGCGCTATCTACAAATTTATTATCTTTAGAAATTTTTATAATAACTCCCTCTGCTTTATCAAACTCATAACCTAAAAATTCTGTTGGTTTTAATTCTTCTCTAACTTTAAACCATTTTTCTTCGACTGACTTATCTCCAGAACCTTTCCAATTAGCTCTGGCTAATGTTTTGCTTTTTTCCATTTCTTTTTCAAAAGCAATATTATCAACTTGAATATTTTTTGTTCTTAAGATATCTGCAGTTAAATCCACAGGAAAACCATAAGTATCATACAATTTGAAAGCAACAGAACCAGGTAGTGTATTGTTTTGAACTTTATTTAAATTTTCGTTTAAAATTTTCATCCCCCTTTCTAGAAGAGAAGAAAATTTTTCTTCTTCATTCTTTAAAGTTTCAACTATAAGATCTTTACCTATATCTAATTCTGGATAGCTATTTTTCATCTCATTAAGTAAAACATCAAAAAGTTTATAAAAAACAGGTGACTTACTTCCTAACGAATGAGCATGCCTCATCCCTCTTCTCATTATTCTTCTTAGAACGTAACCACGACCTTCGTTTGAAGGTAATATTCCTTCTGCTATTAAAAAGCTGCTTGCTCTTAAATGATCTGAAATTACTCTGTGACTGGCAATCGTATTGTTATTAAGTGGCGCTTTAATAATATCAGAAGAAGCTTCAATAATTTTTTTAAAGTGGTCAATCTTATAATTGTCATGAGTTCCTTGAAGAACGGCGGTCATTCTTTCAAGGCCCATTCCAGTGTCTACAGAAGGTTTGGGTAAATTTATTCGTTTTTCTTTTGAAATTTGTTCGTATTGCATAAAGACAAGATTCCATATTTCTATAAATCTATCTCCATCTTGATCTGCGCTACCAGGCGGCCCTCCTTTAAGTTTATCTCCATGATCGTAGAATATTTCAGAACATGGTCCGCAAGGACCAGTGTCTCCCATAGACCAAAAGTTATCAGAAGTTGAAATCTTAATTATTTTTTCTTCGCTTAAACCAGCAATCTTTTTCCATAATCTGAAAGAATCTTCGTCTTCATTAAAGACTGTTACAGAAAGTTTTTCTTTCGGTAGCTCAAAATCTTTTGTTAACAATTCCCAAGCATGCTCTATTGCTTGTTCTTTAAAATAGTCACCAAACGAAAAATTTCCTAGCATTTCGAAAAATGTATGGTGACGAGGAGTATATCCAACGTTTTCTAAGTCGTTATGTTTTCCTCCAGCTCTTACACATTTTTGAGATGTAGTGGCTCTTTTATAAGGTCTTTTTTCTAAACCTGTAAAAACATTTTTGAACTGAACCATCCCAGAATTAGTAAACATTAATGTAGGATCGTTATTCGGTACCAAATTACTAGAGTCTACTATTTCATGATTATTTTTCTTAAAATAGTTAAGAAATTTTCCTCTTATATCAGTCAACAAAAATTGGCTCATATAATATTAAATACAGATATTTATAGGGTTGTCTATAAAAAGAGATTAACCAGCTTTTTGTTCTTCGTTATCAACTACTAAGCAAATTTCTGATTTTGTTAAAAATCTTTCTCCCGTTCCGTTATCTAATGAAAACATCCCGCCTATTCCCTTTACGGCGTCTATAGTAAGGTCAGTATGTTTCCATTTTTCATATTGATCGCCATTCATGTAAAAAGGAACACCTCCTATTTCACCTAATTTGATATCATTATCTCCTAAAGGAAATTCACCTTCTTTAAAGCACATAGGAGCACTACCATCACAACAACCTCCAGATTGATGAAACATTAGTTTCTCTCCATACCTTGCTTGAAGCTTAGATAGCAATGTTAATGCTGAATGAGTGGCAGATACTTTCATTTTTAATGTACGGCCCATGATTTAGAATCATGGGCCAGTATATATTATTGGTTAAAAGAATCCCAATTTCTTCTCAGCGTAAGAAACGTGTAGATTCTTATTTTGTCTGTAATGATTAAGCATCATTTTGTGAGTTTCTCTTCCCACACCAGACTGTTTATAACCTCCAAATGGTGAGTGAGCTGGATAAGCGTGATAACAATTTGTCCACACTATTCCGGCTTGTATTCCTCTACCCATTCTGTGAGCTGTATTACCGTCTCTAGTCCATACTGCTGCTCCTAAACCATAAAGAGTATCATTAGCAATTTTTAATGCCTCTGCTTCATCTTTAAATTTAATGACAGATACAACAGGTCCGAAGATCTCTTCTTGAGAAATACGCATGTCATTTTTAGCTTCAAAAATAGTTGGTTGAATGTAGTTTCCTTTTTCCAATCCACTATTAAGTTTAGCAACACTTCCTCCGGTTAGAACTTTAGCGCCCTCTTTTTTACCGAGTTCAAGATAAGATTTAATCTTCTCCATCTGCTCTACGGATGCTTGAGCTCCAATCATTGTTTCCATTTTTAAAGGATTGTCTTGTTTTACAGCTTTAGTTCTAGCAATAGCTCTCTCCATGAATTTATCATAGATTGATTCTTGAATTAAAGCTCTGCTTGGACAAGTACAAACTTCACCTTGGTTAAGATTGAACATAACAAAACCTTCAATACACTTATCAAAGAAATCATCGTCTTTTTCCATGACGTCTTCAAAGAAAATGTTTGGAGATTTTCCACCTAATTCCAAAGTAATTGGAATTATGTTTTGTGCAGCGTACTGCATAATCAATCTTCCAGTAGTTGTTTCACCAGTAAATGCAACTTTTGCAACTCTTTTAGAAGAAGCTAAAGGTTTACCCGCTTCCAATCCATAACCACTAACAATGTTAACAACACCTGGGGGTAATAAATCTCCAATAAGTTCCATTAAAACATTAATAGACGCTGGTGTTTGTTCAGCTGGTTTTAATACAACACAGTTTCCTGCTGCAAGAGCTGGAGCTAATTTCCATGTTGCCATTAATAATGGAAAGTTCCATGGAATAATCTGACCTACAACTCCTAAAGGTTCGTGAAAGTTATAAGAGTATTGATTATTGCTTATTTCTGCAATTGATCCTTCTTCTGCTCTAATTACTCCAGCAAAATATCTCCAATGATCAACTACCAATGGCAAGTCTGCTGCCATACACTCCCTGATTGGCTTTCCATTATCTAAACATTCAGCTGTTGCTAATAAGTTTAGATTTTTTTCAATAACATCAGCTATTTTGTTCAAAATGTTTGATCTAGTAGTGATGTCTGTCTTTCCCCATTCAGAGAAAGCTGCGTGAGCTGCGTCTAATGCAGCGTCTACGTCTTTTTCATTCGATCGTGCAACTGAGCAGATCTTCTCATTATTTATCGGGCTAACATTATCAAAATATTTGCCAGATTTAGGTTCTACAAATTTACCATTTATAAAATTGCCGTATTTAGCTTTAAATGGAAATTTTACTTTTAAATGAGAGGTATCTAGAGCAGAAGACACTTTCGAGCTTTTAGCTTGTTGTGTGCTCATTTTCCCTCCTTGTTAACGAACTTTTTATTGAACTAAATTTTTGGCACGCTGTATACTATTAACTTTGCAACTATAGGTATTAGGTACCATATATTGAATGAGTCAATCGCTAGTTGTTGTTTCATGGGAAACGGGAGAATGATTTCTCCCGTTTTAATTTTAAGATGACTAAAGATTTACTTATCTTCTTTTTCTTCGCTAATTTTTTCGTTTGGTGAAGGGTTTCCTTCTAATTCTTTAGATATTGCAGCTGCCTCATCACGAATAACTTTTTCAATTTCGTCAGCGACATTAGGATTTTTTTCTAAGTAGATTTTTGCATTTTCTCTACCTTGTCCTATTTTTTCACCATTGTATGCATACCAAGCGCCTGATTTTTCAACTACGCCTGCTTTAGCACCGAGATCAACTAATTCTCCAACTTTGCTAATACCTTTTCCATACATCAAGTCAAACTCAACAACTTTAAATGGTGGAGCGACTTTATTTTTAATAACCTTAACTCTTGTTGAATTTCCAATTATTTGTTCTTTATCTTTAATTGCTCCTATTCTTCTTATGTCCATTCTTACAGATGAATAAAATTTTAATGCATTTCCGCCTGATGTTGTTTCTGGATTTCCAAACATGACACCAATTTTCATCCTAATTTGATTTATAAATATAACCATTGTATTTGATTTAGAAACCGAGCCAGTTAATTTCCTTAAAGCTTGACTCATTAGTCTAGATTGAAGGCCTACATGGTGATCACCCATTTCTCCTTCTAGTTCTGCTTTTGGCGTCAATGCTGCAACAGAATCAACAACTAACACGGAGATAGAGCCTGATTTAATTAATGTATCAGTTATTTCTAAAGCCTGTTCTCCTGTGTCTGGCTGTGAAATTAAAAGTTCTTCTGTTTTTACTCCAAGTTTTTTTGCATAAACTGGATCCATTGCATGTTCGGCATCAACAAAAGCACATATTCCACCTGCTTTTTGTGCTTCAGCTACAACTTGCAATGCAAGTGTTGTTTTACCAGATGACTCTGGTCCATATATTTCTATAATTCTTCCTTTTGGCAAACCGCCTATTCCTAAGGCTAAGTCTAAACTTAATGATCCTGTAGAAATAGCTTCAACGTCTAATGCCTGTTGTTGGCCAAGCCTCATTACTGAGCCTTTTCCAAAATTTTGGTCTATTTGGCTAATAGCGGCCTCTAAAGACTTCTTTTTTTCCTTTAATTCCTGATCTTTCTTATTGTCTGTTTTTACAACTTTTAAATTATTTTTAGTCATTTTTATCCTTTTTTTTGTTTCGAATCGTTGTAATAAATGTACACATTTTGTTCTTTTTTGCAAGAAGTATTAAAAAAGCCTTTATGATAGGTGTTTATAGAGACTTAATAGAACTTGAAGACAAAGTGCCTAGCTGAAAAGCAAGTTCAAATTTAGAAATTATAAAATCTCTTTCTGCTTTAGCAAAAGCTATTCTCGAGTCTAAAAGCAAGCTTCTGGATTGAATAACTTCAAGGGTGGTTCTTGTATTGCCAGAGTCATATTCAAGTGTAATTCCTTCATTGGCAATTTCAGCAGCTTTTAACTGAGACTCAGTTGCAATTAATACACTTTCAGATGATTGATATTTAGACCATGCATTAGTGGTATCTGTAACAACTCTATTCTCAGCATCCTCTGCTAACAATAAAGATCTTTGTTTTTTTAAAGATGATTTTTTAATAGAAGAAATATTTTCTCCACCTTTAATTATAGGCCAAGTTATAGTGGCCTTAACAGTCTCTTGGTCTAGCTCATCAATTGTTGAGCTATAGTCTTTATTTTCTGATTTAGAATAATTGATTGATGCTGATGGAGCTAATCTAGCTTTTTCTATATTTAAATCTTTTTCTGCTATTTGATAATCTAGCTTGGCAATTAGTAAATCAGCGTTATTTAATTTTGCAAGATTTATTGCCTCATTTAAGGTATTAGGTAAATCAATCTCTACTCTTTCATTAACATTAATAGAGGTAGGAGCTTTTACTCTTATTACTCTTTCAAAACTTGTTTTTGAAGCTAATAATTCTGTTTTTGCCTTTATAAGGTTAGCATTAGCGCCTGCAAGAGAAGATTCGGACTGAGCTAAATCAGTTAAAGTAATTTCACCCTTTTGTAATCTAGCGCTATCGGACTCGACTTGTCTTTCAAATAAATTGACATTGGACAAGTTGAATTCTTCATTTTTAGTTTTAAATATAAAATCAAAATATGCTGAAATAGTATCCAAAATTGTCTGCTGTTCAGTTTGTTTAAGTTTAAAATCTGCTTGTCTAGACTCCAGTTCAGATTTTTTTAATAAATTATAGCCTTTAAAACCTTGAAATATTTTTTGATCTATAGATACAGTTGTTGTTTCTGTATCAAGATTTGAATCAGGCAAGTTTGATCCGCTGCTGTTAGTTTTATTAGTTGATTGCGAACTGCTTTGATCTCCAGATAATGAGATACTCGGTAAAAACTCACTTCTTGAGATATTAATATTTTCTTTGATTGATTTTTGGTTTTTTCTTTCTGCGTTTAAAATTAAATTATTCTTTAATGCAGTATCAACAAAATATTGAAGATGATTTTCTGCAATTACTGTATTAAAAAAAAATAATATAAAAATTATATTTAATAAAAATTTCATTTATTTGTAAAAGCTCATTTTAGTTGATCTATGTTTTTTATCTAAAAAAATAGTTAAATCAGATATTTGAGAAAAATCTTTCATCATATTTCTCGTTATTCTCTCGTAAAACATTATAAATTCTCTAATTTTAGATTTTGACATATTATTTTTATTTTTTGAAGTCAATTTTAATTTTTGCTCCTGATCCAAACGCCATTGAAATATACGATTAAAGCTTGGTGCTTTTAAATAAACCAATTTATCTATTTTGCTAAAAAGTTTTTTATAAGGTTTTTTTAATTGATTGTTCACTTTTTTTCTCCATTTTATATCTGTATCATGTTTTTTTTCAATCATGTTTAAAGGTTTTTTAAGAAGATTTTCTTTTTGATGTTTTGCCCCAACACACCATCCTTCAAAAATAATTATACTCGGAGGTTTTTTAATCTTTATCCATTGATTTTTTTTGGACCTATCGTCTATTGATTTGTCAAACTTTGGTATTAGAACTGGTTTGAAAAATTTTTTTTTCAGATTTTTAAAAGTCTTGTTTATTAGATGAATATCGTGTGTTCCTGGCACTCCTCTGGTTAAAAATAGTGGGTGAACTTTCTTAGACATTTTTTTTCTTTCTGACTTAGTTTTATAAAAATCATCTATTGAAAATACACATAAATCTAATCCATACTTTTTTTTTAAAATAAATTTTAAGATTCCTGTAATAGTACTTTTCCCAGCTCCCTGCCCGCCAGATAGTCCAATAATTTTTGTTTTATTATCTATTTTATATGTTGAATAAATCCAATCAGAAAGTGGTAAGTAAAAAGTATTAAATTTTCCAATTTTATCTACTATAGGTTTGCCAGCTACTTCTTTCTTTTTTAAATATTCTAAATATTTTTTTCTAATACTTAAATAATCATAACTTTTAAAATTCATTGTTGTTATTTTTTATCTAAAGGATGATTTTTACCATCATTTGTAGCTACATTTTCTAATTTAAAAATATCAATGTCATCTATACATCCAACATTAAATCCTGTCATATTTGGATTAGATCTTGGATTATGATGAGTATAAATTCCACAGTTAGAACAAAAATAATGTTTCGCAACTTTTGAATGAAATTGATAGAGATTTAATTTATCTTCTCCTTTTAAGATTTTAAAATCTTCATTTTTTACCATTGACATAATTGCTCCCTTTCTCTTGCAAATTGAACAATTACATCTAAGGACTTTTTCTAATTTATCGGAAACATTTATTTCTGCCTCTACTGTTCCGCAATGACAAGTTAATTTTTTCATAAACTTCTCCTTCGATTATTAATAAATATCTAAATACCTATGTTTAAAGCTATTCACAATAAAACAAATTATAAAACAGATGTTCCCCTTTTGATTCCCTTTTGATTCCTTTCGGGACTCTAAATACAACTTTTTAGTGTGTAATCTCATCTAATATATTTTCATTGCTCTTAATAAATTCTTTCTCATTTTCCCTCATGGATATAATAAAAATTAGTAAATTAAAAAATACTATCAAGACTTGAAAAGTGATTGCAAACAAACCTAATGCCTTAGTCAAAAAAGATAATATTATAATCATAAAAGTTGATCTCAAAAAAACTGTATATTTAAAAACTGCGATTATTGAAAATGAATGTATTGCAAGATTAAAAAGAGACATCTTTGAAGGGCCAAAATATCTTAGACCTCTAATTGAGTCTACTTCATTTAAAATTGTTAAGTGTTTTTTTACAGACCCTGAAAAGCTGCTCCACAAACTTGCTTTATCGTAAAGAATGTTTACATCTTTCTTGGTCAAACAACTATAATTACCAAAATTAATTTTTTTTCCTGTAAAAATAAAAGTAATTAATTTATGAGTGTGATATAAAGTTTGAAATATCAGGCCTTCAGACCTCTTTATTCTTTTAGCCACAACTGAAGTTTCCGGTTTTTCACTAATTTTATTAATCAAGCTTCTTATTTCAACTGGCCTATCTTCGCCATCGCTATCCATAACAATTACATAATCATATGTCTCATTTAAATTAATATATCTTAATCCAAAAGCATTACATCTTGCATGTCCTCTATTTTCTTTCATTGTAATAATCTTTAATGAATTGAAATTTTTTGGTTTAATAATCTTAGGTGTTTCTATTGTAGAGCTATCATTAACAATAATGCATTCAAATTCGTATTTTTGAATATCTTTAATGACAGAATCTATTTCATTTAAAACTTTAAGAAGAGACTCCCAGTCATTATAAATAGGTAATAAAATAATGATTTTTTTCATTTCTGGCCTATCATACAGTATCCTACTGGTTTAATAGTCCCGTAAACACCAGGACAAATTTTTTTTAAAATTTCTGGGTTACCGGTATAAATTACGCCATCAGAGCTATTAACTTGTGAAATTTTATTTTTTAATTCATTTGTCCATAAAGGTCTTGAAATTAGATGATAAGAAAGATTTCCAGCGTACCATTCATCTCCTACAACTATTTTAATTTCATTTACAAAATTTTCATCCCACTTATTTTGAACTAAACGCGCTATTTCTTTTCCAGGATAGTCAGTCCTTTTGCTATCATTTGCGAATGAAACACTAAGATAAGATAATGGATACAGTAAAAATAAAAAGGTAAATAATAAAAAGAATCTTTTTAGATTATTAATTACAATATTTTTTTGAAAAATATAAATTAACAAAACCCCAAAAAATAAATAAAAAGGTGTCATCCACATTGTTCTTATTTTAACTCCCATTATCATTGAAGTAAGTAACATAAAAAATATTGGTGCTATAGTAGTTAAAAGTAAAAAAACTAATTTTTCGTCTTTTAAATTAATTTTAGGTTTTAATTTTTTTATAAGAAGAAAAGACATTAAAAAAAAGGGTGTTAAAAGACCAATTTGTTTAACTAAAAAAATTAAAGGATAAATTAAATGGTCTATAAAACTCGCTTCTCCGCCAGTTCTGTGTAGCCCATAAGTGATAGTAATATAATCATTTTCAGTTAACCAGATTAAGTGCGGTAATATAATTAATAAGGTTATCGGCCCAGCAATAAAATAGTGGGAAAATTTAATTTTTTTCTTTAAAAAATAAAAGAAAATAATTTTTACTCCTATAATTAAATAAATAAAAAGGTATTTTGATAAAATTCCTAAACCAGCAAATAAACCTAAAAACACATAGTCAGTTACTTTGTCATACTTAATACATCTCCAAGTGTAATAAACCGTTAAAGCCCAAAAAGGTAATTGTGCAACATTTACGTTAAATTCTGGCGTTGTAAAATTATAAAAGTAAATACCCTCAAGTAAAAGTACTGACAAAAAAGCTAAATTTTTATCATTAAAAATTTCCTCTGAGAATTTATAAACTGCGATAAAAGCAATTATCACAAAAATCTGACTTAAAAAATAATATGCCCAATCTTGACTGCCAAAAATTTGATAAAAAACTTCTAATACAAAAGCGCTTAACGGAGGATGTTTATTAAAACCCCAGTCTAAATTACTACCCCATGCCAAAGCTTCTATTATATCTAATGGTAAGTTCAAATTTGATATCGTCGGAACTAAGGTCCAAACCACCAAATGGGATAATAGAAATATTAAAAAAATATTAGATATATTTTTCTTTTTAAGCATTTTTTCAAATTAATACAATTTTTAAACTATTGACACGATTAAATTCAACCATATACTCCCTGAAATTCAAAAATGCTTAAAAAGAAAACAACTAAAAAAAAATACATTCCTAATTCTAAAGAAAAGTATATGTGTTCTAAGCATAAAAAATATTTTACTGAAGAATTGATTAAATGGAAGAGAGAAATAATTAAATCCAATAATTTAGGTAATTTATTAAATTCTACTGATGATAATATTTCATCAGCCGATATAGTAGATCAAGCGTCGTCATATACTGATAAGTCTGTAGAAATGAAAGCTCTTAATCGAAGTAGGAAACTAATTTCTAAGATAAATTCTGCATTACAAAGAATAAAAGAAGGCACTTATGGTTACTGTCAAGAAACGAGTGAACCAATTGGTTTAAAAAGATTGATTGCTAGGCCGGTGGCCACTCTTTCAATTGAAGCTCAAGAAAAGCATGAAAGAGATGAAAAAATTTTTATTGATGATTAAGCTTTAGGAATAGCTTCATTTTTATTTAAAAGATCATATCCTTTTTGTACTGACTCTCTTTTTGAAATCTCTTCATACCATCTTGTTAAATTAATAAATCTTTTTAAACCTATATCATGCCATTCATGCCTAGCTATCCAAGGAAAGGTTGCTATATCAGCTATAGTATAATCTTTTCCAGCTAAATATTTTGAAACTGAAAGTCTTTCATCCAATTCTTTGTAGATCTTCTCAGCCATTTTAAAATATCTTTGTTCCCCAAATTCGCTTTTTCCAGGATTGTAATGATGAAACTGATGATGTTGGCCTAATAAAGGTCCGACGTATCCTATTTGACCCATTAACCATTGATTTATAATTGTCCTTTGATCTTTATCATAAAACTTTCCACTTTTTTCTCCAAGATAAATTAAAATTGCACCTGACTCAAAAAGGCTTTTTTTAGCATCATGATCGATTATTACTGGAATTTTTCTAAATGGGCTTAATCTTATAAAATCTGGTTTAAATTGTTCGTCTTTATTAATATTTATTTTTGTAACTTTATATTCAAAATTAATTTCTTCTAACATAATTGATATTTTCTTGCCATTTGGAGTATTGGCCGTCAAAAGCTCAATCATTTTTTTCCAAGTCTATCCTTAATAGTTTTTGAAGATGTGGTAAATTCAAATCTATATTTTTCATTTGGTCTTGCTCTTTTAAAACACTCAACGGAAGCTAATGCTGCTTCATGAAATCCTGACAATATAAGTTTTAATTTACCCGGATAGGTGCAAATATCACCAATAGCAAATATTCCTTTTTTGTTTGTCTCAAAATTATGTGGATCTACAGAAATATGTTTTTTATCCATATTTAATCCCCATTCAGTTATTGGACCTAATTTCATAATTAATCCAAAAAAACTTAAAATATTATCAGTTTTTATTTGTTCAGTTTTGCCATCTTCATCTTTGATTTTTATTGATGAAATACTTTCGTTGCCCTCTATAGAAACTAACTCATAAGGTGTTTTAACTGATAATTTTCCTTGATTAGATAATTTTTTAATTTCGCTAAAAGTATTGGGGGCTCCTCTAAATTCATTTCTTCTATGAATCAAAGTAACTTTTGAAATTTTTGATAATTCTAGCGCCCAATCTAATGCTGAGTCACCGCCACCAAAAATTGAAATATTTTTTCCTTTAAATTCCTCTTTGTTTTTAACAGCATAAAACAAAGATTTGCCTTCAAATTTTTCAGCTTCTTTTAATGATAATTTTCTTGGCTCAAAAGAACCTACTCCACCCGCAATCATAATATTTGGAGCAAAAAACTTATTGTTTTTACTTGTTTGAACTACCCAGTTTTCTTTATCTTGAGTTACTTCATTTACCCTCTCATTAAA